>DATDNT010000075.1:0-5362 GCA_036518135.1 Gaiellaceae bacterium
GTCGATCGCGCGCTGCGGCCGGTGCTCGCAGTCGCTCTTGCCGGGACGCTCGCCAACGGGACTGCCTATCCCTTCATGGGCATCTGGGCGATCAAGCACCTGCATGCGTCGCAGACCCAGCTCGGGCTCTCGTTCCTCGTCGGCGCGGTCCTCGCCGGCCTGAGCGGGTACCTCGGCGGCCACTGGTCGGACAAGGTCGGCCGGCGGCCGATGATCCTGCTCGGCTGGGGCTTCCAGGCGCTCGTGCCGCTCGCGCTCGTCGCGGTCGGCGGCCGGACGAGTGCCGGGCTCGTGCTGCTCGCCCTCCTGCCCGTGTTCGGGTCGCTCGGCGGCGCCGCCGACCAGGCGATGGTCGCCGACCTCGTCGCGCCGGAGCGGCACGAGGCCGCATACGCCTCCGTCCGCGTGGCGTCGAATCTCGGCGTCGCGATCGGGCCGCCGATCGGCGGCCTGCTGCTCATCGGCAACCAGTGGTCTCATCTCTTTCTCGGCACCTTCGTGCTCGGCACGATCGGGTTCGCGATCGCGTGGCGGTACATCCCGCGCTCGGGCGCATACGCGCCCGAAGGCCCGCCGTCGCGCGGGTCGTTCGCCGTGATCGTGCGCGACGGCGCATTCCTCCTCTTCATGCTCTCGTCGGTCTTCGCGACCGCGACCTACGTCGCGACGGAGACGCTGCTTCCGATCTCGGTGACGACGACGCACCACCTCGCGCCCGCCGCGTGGGGCTTCCTGATGATCCTCAACCCGCTCTTCGTGACGCTCTTCCAGCTCCGCCTGACACGCCGGCTCGCACACGTCCCGGCATCGGTGAAGCTCGGCCTCGCGATGCCGATGATGGGCGTGCCGTTCCTGCTCCTCAACTGGAACGGGACGGTGCCGGTGATCGCGCTCGTGATCGTGATCTTCGTGACCGGGGAGATGTTGTGGATCCCGTCGTCGCAGGCGGTCGTGGCCGCGCTCGCGCCTGCGGACATCCGCGGTGCGTACATGGGTGCGTTCGGCGGGACGTGGTCGGTCGGCTGGGCGGCGACGCCGTTTCTCGGGCTGCAGGTGCGGCACGCCTACGGCGACGCGGCGATGTGGATGTGCATCGCGTCGGTCGGTGTCGTCGCGGGCGTGCTCGGCTTCGCCGCCGCGCGTGGTCACGACGCCGAGGCGGCTATAGCATCTGCCGCGTCATGAAGGGGCTCATCTGTGCGGGCGGCTCCGCGACGCGGCTCGAGGAGCTGACGCGCGTCACGAACAAGCACCTGCTGCCGGTCGGCCGGTGGCCGATGGTCTACTACCCGCTGCAGCTCCTGCAACGTGTCGGCGTGCACGAGGTGCTCCTCGTCACCGGGCAGCAGCACGCGGGCCAGTTCATCGACCTCCTCGGCAACGGCAAGGTCGTCTCGCGCGCGGGCGAGCAGCTCTTCGACCTCGACCTCACCTACAAGGTGCAGACGGAGGCGGGCGGGATCGCGCAGGTCGTCGGGATGGCGCGCGACTTCGCGGCCGGCGACAGGCTCGTCGTCTGCCTCGGCGACAACATCTTCGAGCACGCGCACGCCGACGAGATCAACGGCTGGGGAGAGGGCGCGCTCGTCTTCGCGAAGGACGTCCCCGACCCCGAGAACTTCGGCGTCGTCGCGTACGGCGACGGCGGGAACGTCGAGGACATCGTCGAGAAGGCCGGGAAGGTCGACACGCGGTACGAGAGCCCGCCGTCCAATGACGCGATCGTCGGGCTGTACTGCTACCCGCCCGACGTGTTCGACATCATCGCCGGCCTCGAGCCGTCGAACCGCGGCGAGCTCGAGATCACGGACGTCAACCGTGCGTACGCGCATCGCGGGCAGCTGCACGTGGCGCGCGTGCACGGCTGGTGGCACGACGGCGGCAAGCACTGGGCCGATCTCGCCGACCTCGGCCGCTTGATCGAGCAGACGGGAGCAAACAAGTAGTCACGCGCGTCCCGTTGAAGCGCTTCGACGACGAGCGCGGCTGGTTCATGGAGCTGATGCGCGCGAGCGCGCTGCCGAAGCCCGTGCGGCAGGCGAACCTCGCGCGCTCGCGCCGGGGCGTGATCCGCGCGCTCCACTATCACGAGCGTGGGCAGGACGACCTGTTCCTGTGCCTGCAGGGGATGGTGCGCGTCGTCGTCCTCAACCGCGAGACCGGCGAGGTGTTCACCGAGGACATCGGCGACGACAACCCCGTCGCGATCTACGTCCCCGGGATCCACGCGCACGGCTACGAGGCGTTGACGGACTGTCTCTTCTGCTACTTCGTCACCGAGGAGTACGACGCCGCCGATCCCGACGAGCACGGCGTCCCCTGGAACGACCCGCGCGTCGCGCACCTGTGGAGCACGCAGAGCCCGATCCTCTCCGCGCGCGACGCGGTTTGACGATCGTCACCGGCGCGGGCGGGCAGCTCGGGCAGGCGCTGCTCGAGGCGTTCCCGGAGGCGCGCGGATTGACGCGCGCCGAGTGGGACGTCGCACATCCCGCGCCGGCGGGGCTCGCCGCCGACCTCGTGCTGCACGCGGCGGCGTGGACCGACGTCGACGGCGCGGAGGACGATCCGCAGGGCGCCGCGGCCGTCAACGTCGGCGGCGTCCAGCACGCCGCGGCGCTCGGCGTGCCGCTCGTCGTGTGGTCGAGCGACTACGTCTTCGACGGCTCGAAGCGGACGCCGTACGTCGAGTCCGACGCGCCTGCGCCCCTCGGCGCCTACGGACGCACGAAGCTGTACGGCGAGGCGGCGGCAGGCGAGCTCGGGTGGATCGTGCGCTCGTCGTGGCTCTTCGGCTGGACGTCGAAGAACTTCGTGCGCACGATGCTCCGGCTCGGCGCGGAGCGCGACGAGGTCGCCGTCGTCGACGACCAGCGCGGCTCGCCCACGTACACGGCGCACCTCGCGGAGGCGACGAAGCAGGTCCTCGACCTGCCGCACGGCGTCTACCACGTCGCCGCGTCCGGCGACTGCACGTGGGCGGAGTTCGCGGAGGCGATCTTCGAGGAGGCGGGGCTCGACTGCCGCGTCCGCCGGATCACGTCGGCGGAGTTCGGCGCCAAGGCGCCGCGGCCCGCGTACTCGGTGCTGCGCAGCGAGCGCGGCGCGCCGGAACTACCCCATTGGCGGGTGGGGCTGCGAGAATGCCTGGCTAGGCTTAGTGCATGAGGATCCTCGTCACCGGCGGCGCCGGGTTCATCGGCTCGCACTTCGCGCGGCACCTCGCGGCGAAGGGCGAGGACGTCGTCGTCCTCGACAAGCTGACGTACGCCGGGAACCGCGCGAACCTCGAAGGCGTCGACCACGAGTTCCACCAGGGCGACATCGCCGATCCCGACGCGGTCGCGAAGGCCGCGAAGGGCGTCGACGCGATCGTCAACTTCGCGGCGGAGACGCACGTCGACCGCTCGATCCTCGGCCCTGCCGAGTTCATCCTCACCGACGTGCTCGGCACGCAGGTGCTCCTCGACCACGCGCGCCATCACGGCAAGCGCCTCCTGCACGTGTCGACCGACGAGGTGTACGGCGACATCGACCTCGGCGCGCCCGCGTGCACGGAGGATGCGCCGCTCCGCGCGTCGAGCCCGTACTCGGCGTCGAAGGCGGGCGGCGAGATGCAGGTGCTCGCGTACGTCCGCACGTACGGCACCGACGCGCTGATCACGCGGGGCGCCAACACGTACGGGCCGCGCCAGTACCCGGAGAAGTTCCTGCCGCTCTTCATCACGAACGCGCTCGACGGCCAGCCGCTGCCGGTGTACGGCGACGGCAGGCAGCGGCGCGAGTGGCTCCACGTCGAGGATCACTGCGCGGCGATCGAGATCGCGCTGCACAAGGGCGAGCGCGGGAACGCGTACAACATCGGCGGCCAGGAGCGCGAGAACCTCGAGGTCGTCCGCCGCATCCTCGACCTGACGGGTGCGAGCGCCGACCTCGTACGCCACGTCGAGGACCGCCCCGGTCACGACCGCCGCTACTCGGTCGACTCGTCGAAGCTCCGCGCGCTCGGGTGGACGCCGCAGCACTCGTTCGACGCCGGCGGCCTCGAGGAGACCGTGCACTGGTACATGGCGAACCGCGAGTGGTGGGAGCCGATCAAGTCCGGCGACTACCGCCGCTACTACGAGACGCAGTACGCGTCCCGCCTCTCGTAGCTAGCCGCCGCAGGTCTTCTGCGCCTCGTGCCTGAGGCGCGTGATCTCGGGCCGGTGGCCCTGGATGCTCTCGGAGTTGTCGAGCAGCGCGACGACGTCGGTGCACTGGCCGAGCGCGAACCGCGTGTACGCGAGGTTGTAGTCGGCGTACGCCTCGGTCACCGAGCCCGTCCCCTGCAGCTTCGCCACCGCCTGCTCGAGCAGCGGCAGCGCGCCCGCGTAGTCGCCTGCGCGCATCTTCGCGTAGCCGGCGTCGTTCAGCGCGGAGCCGCTCGCCGCAGACGGCGTCGCGGTCGACGTCGACGTGGCCGACGTCGTCGGCTCGGTCGTGGGCGGCGGCGGAGCCTGCGCGGTCACCGTCTGCTGGACCGTCTGGCCGGGGGTCGTGATCGTCCTGACGACCGTGCGCGCCGGCGGCGTCGTCACGTGCTGTCCGTCGCTGCCGCCGCGGAAGGCAAGGACGGCGGCCGCGATCCCGGCGGCGGCGAGCAGCGCGACGAGGAGCGGGAGCCACCAGCGGCTCCGGCTGCGGGCCGCGACGAGCGTCGATGCGGCGGCCGCCGCGGCGGGCGCGGGCTCGACCCACGTGTCGCCCGCGTCGTCGTGGAGCGCGCGGCGGAGCTCCCCGACGAACTCGGCCGCCGTCGGGTACCGCGCGGCGGGATCCTTCGCGAGCCCGCGCTCGAAGATGCGGTCGTAGCTCGCAGGCAGGTGCGGGTTCGCGTGCGTGATCGACGGCACCGGCCGCGTCGCGTGTGCGGCGGCCTCCGCGGTCGGGCTGTCGGACTGGAACGGCCGGCGCCCCGTCAGGAGCTCCCACGCCACGACGGCGAGCGAGTAGCGGTCGCTCGCGGCCCCGGCGCGCTCTCCCTGCGCCTGCTCCGGCGAGAGGTAGCCCGCCGTGCCGAGGATCGTCCCGGCCTGGGTGAAGGAGTCGAGCCCCGCAGCCGACGCGATCCCGAAGTCGGCGACCTTGACGCGGTTGCGCTCGTCGAGCAGGAGGTTGGCCGGCTTCACGTCGCGGTGGACGACGCCGGCCTCGTGGGCGGCGTCGAGGGCCGCCGCCGCGTCCTCGAGCCACTCGAGGACCTGCGACGGCGGGCACGGGGCGCGGCCCGTGACCCGCTGCTCGAGAGAGCCGCCGGGCAGGAGCTCCATGACGATCATCGGCCGGCCGTCGTGCTCGGCGACGTCGTAGATCGTGACGA
>DATDNT010000076.1:0-64690 GCA_036518135.1 Gaiellaceae bacterium
CCGGACGCGACGAGCGTCGATGCGAACGCGCAGTACAGCGCGTTCCGCGCGGACGCGGCGAGGCGCCGGCGGTTGGCGCGCGCCGAGACGGCGCCCGCGACGAGGGCGTACACCGACAGCCCGAGCGTGAGGACGAGGGCCGCGCGACCGAGATCGGCCATCAGCTCAGCCGGCCGGCGTCGTCGTCGACGTGTACTTCGACGGGCACTTCGTGAGGATGTCGGTGCCGTCGAGCCTGCCGCCGTTGTACGTGCCGCTGACGACGACGCTCCGGCCGGCCTGGAAGAGCGGCGGCGGCGTCGTGCCGTGGTAGACGACGTCGACGCGCGCCGGGGTGCCGCCCTTCGGGTCGGCGAGACGGAACCGCAGGCCGCGGCCGCTGTGCGAATCGCCGCGCACCGGCGCGAGGACGACGCCGACGATCGACATCTTGCCCGTCTTCCCGTGCAACTGGCTCGGCGTCAGCTCGGGCGTCGAGCCGCCGGCGATCGCCGTGTACACGAGGAAGATCGCGAGCACCGCCGCCACACCGAGGGCGACGACGAGCCGCGCGGGGCTGCGCGTGGGCACGTGCGAAGAGTAGCTCTACGCGACTTCGGGAGCGCGCTGCTGCCGCGCCGGAACGCGATAGCCGTGATCGGCACAAAGCGACCCGGGCGAATCCTCGGTCAGCGCGTCGCAGTAGCCCTTTCCGTACGCCGCGCGCATGAACGCCGCGACGACGTCGAGCGACCAGTCGGTGATCCCCGCGGCCTCGCGCCAGAGGTCGGCGAGCCGCAGGTCGATGTCGAGCTCCAGAAGGTCGATGCGCGACGGGTTCTGAGTCATGGGCTCAGAGTAGGAACCGCGTCGGACGGACTGGCTCTACTGCTTGAGCAGGGCTTTTGCCTCGTCGAGCCAGCGCAGCGGACGCTCGAGCAGCTCGATCGGAAGGATCTTCGTCCCTGTCGCGCGGAGCCGCTCGGAGAGCTCGTCGAAGCCGATGTCGTCCGTGTCGATCACGACGAGGTCGGGCGCGAGCTCGTCGTATGCGCGCTCCGCGGCGTCGGCGTCCGCGGCGAGCAGCACCTCGAACCCTCCGCTGCCGAGGAGCTCCCGGAGCACGCGCGCCGCGCCGAGCCTGCTTTCGGCGAGGAGCACGCGCATCCGCGTTCCCCCGAACGAGTCGCCGCTCGCGATCCGCTCCGACAGCAGCCGGTGCGCCTCGCCCGGCCTCCGCCCCAGCTCGATCTGCGTCTTCACGAATCGCAGCTGGTCGACGTGGTCGCGCGAGTACAACCGCTGCCCGCCCGCCGACCGGTTCGGCTTCACGAGGCCGTAGCGCGTCTCCCACGTGCGGATCGTGGCGGCGGACACGTCGAGCATGCGCGCGACGGCGCCGATCGAGAACAATGGGCGCCCTCTCTCCGCCACGCGCCGCCGATACCCTCCGGTCGTTCGTTCGTAACGGCGGCCGAACCACAATCTTCCTCAATGCCTCGTCACCTCCACTACGGCCCGGCGATCGAGCGAGGCGTCGACTCCCCCGCCGAGGTCGTCGCGACGTTGCAGGCGCGCGGCATGTCGGCGTGCGAGATCCCGCCGTCCGGCACGTTCTGGAACGACTACGAAGCTGCGACGGAGCTCGGCCGTCTCGCCCGCGACGCAGACATCGCGGTCTCGCTGCACGCGCCGATCGCCGGATTCATGGGACACGCCGAGCGCGGCAAGAAGCTCAACATGGCGTTCGGGATGCTCGACCACTCGGCGGGCATCGCGAAGGCGGCGCAGTGCGAGGTCGTCGTCTTCCACCCGGGCTTCCTGCTCGGGCGCTCGCGCGAGGACGCGATCGACGCCGTCGTCGAGCAGCTCGGCGAGCTCCGCGAGCGGCTCGCCAAGAAGGACCGGCTCGTGCCGTTCGGCATCGAGGTGATGGGGCGCGTCCGCGAGCTCGGCTCCGTCGACGACGTCTGCGAGATCGCGGCACGCGTCGACTTCGTCCAGCCCGTGCTCGACTTCGCGCACATGCACGCGACGTCCGACGGGGCATTCCTCGACGTCGACACGTTTGCCGACGCGCTCGCGAAGGCCGACGCGGTGATGGAGGCGGCGCAGCCGTTCCACATCCACTTCTCGGACATCCAGTTCGCCAACCGGAACGAGACGAAGCACCTCCCGTACGGCGACGGCACATTGCGCGCCGAGCCGCTGCGCGACGCGCTCGCACGCTTCGACCGACCGGCGACGATCATCTCCGAGTCGCCGGATCCGGCGTCGACGGATGCGATCAAGGCCGTTCTCGGTGCGTGAGTAGGCTGCGGGTCGTGCTCGACCCGAAGGCCTTCAAGGCGTACGACGTCCGCGGGATCTACCCGTCCGAGCTCGACGAGGCGGGCGCCTACGCAATCGGCCGCGCGTACGTGGAGCGCTTCTCGATCGGGACGCTCGCGGTTGGCCGTGACATGCGGGTGTCGTCGCCGTCGATGGCGCACGCGGTGCGCGACGGCGCGGCCGACGCCGGCGCCGACGTGCTCGACCTGGGGATGGTCGGCACCGAGATGCTGTATTTCGCGGTCGGCGACATGGGTCTCGACGGCGGCATCGCGGTCACCGCCTCGCACAACCCGAAGGAGTACACGGGGATGAAGATCGTGCGGCAGGGCGCGCTGCCGGTCGGCGGCGAGTCGGGGCTCCTCGAGGTGCGCGACATCGCGCTGCGAGAGCAGTGGAAGGGAGCCACCCGCGGCGCGGTGCGCGAGGAGGACATCTGGAGCCGCTTCGTCGAGCGCGTCCTCTCGTTCGTCGACGTCGACGCGCTGCGGCCGCTGAAGATCGTGATCGACGCCGCCAACGGCATGGCGGGTGCGATGCTGCCGCCGGTGCTCGAGCGGCTGCCGATGCTCGACGTCGTCCGCTGCTACTTCGAGCCGGACGGGACGTTCCCGAACCACGAGCCGAACCCGCTGCTGCCCGAGAACCGCGAGTTCATCGTGCAGAAGACGCGTGACGAGAACGCCGACTTCGGCGTCGCGTTCGACGGGGACGCCGACCGCTGCTTCTTCGTCGACGACACCGGCGAGTTCGTGCCCGGCGACTTCACGACGGCGCTCTTCGCGGAGACGATCCTCGGGCGCGAGGGAGGCGGCAAGGTCATCTACGACGTCCGCGCCTCGTGGGCGGTGCCGGAGGCGATTCGCGCCGCAGGCGGCGAGCCCCTGATCAACCGCGTCGGTCACGCCTTCATCAAGCAGCGCATGCGCGAGGAGGGCGCCGTCTTCGGCGGCGAGGTCTCCGCGCACTACTACTTCCGCGACTTCTCGCAGGCGGACTCCGGCACGGTGCCGTTCCTCTTGATGTGCGAGCTCGTCTCGCGGCGCGGGAAGCTCAGCAGAGTCCTCGCGCCCTTCCGCGCGAAGTACTTCATCACCGGCGAGATCAACACGCCGGTCGCCGACGTCCCGGCGAAGCTCGCGGAGCTCGAGGCGAGGTTCGGTCGACAAGGGGCCGTCTCGCACCTCGACGGGCTGTCGGTCGACGCGGACGATTGGCACTTCAACGTGCGGCCGTCGAACACCGAGCCGCTCCTCCGGCTGAACCTCGAAGCGCGCTCGGCAGAGCTCATGGAGCGGAAGCGCGACGAGGTGCTCGGCGTCATCCGCGGTTGAGCAAGCCCCCGCGGGAGCCGTATCAGCCCGACCTCGACGACGGGTCGGAGCCGCTCACGGAGCTCGGCGATCTCGTCGACGCGCGCGTCGTCGACGCCGACTGGTCGAACGAGCGCGCGACGCGTCTCTCGCTGCAGCGCGTCGAGCTTCGGCACGTCCGCATGACGGGGATCGAGCTCGCGGAGTCGTCGCTCCAGGACGTGACATTCGACGAATGCCGCATCGACCTCGCCGGCGTCCGCTTCGCGCGGCTCGAGCGCGTCGTCTTCCGCGACTGCCGCATGACCGAGTGCGACCTCTACGGAACGACGATGAAGGACGTGCTGTTCGAGCGCTGCGAGCTCCGCGAGGCGACGTGGTCGGAGGCGAAGCTCGAGCGGGTCGAGGTTCGCGGCTGCGACCTCGCCGGGATCCGCGGCGCCGAGTCGCTGCGAGGCGTCCGGATGCCGTGGCCGGACGTCGTCGCGAACGCCGGTGTCTTCGCGGTTGCGCTCGGTGTCGACATCGTCGAGTGAGGGGCGACGTGGACGTCCCGAAACGATCCGGTTGACGCTTGAACGATCCTGCCTCGGGCGGCGTATAGTCGCCCGGCAGGTGTCCATCAGCGATAGGGGGAGCTATGCATCGAACGGTGTCTCGCCGCGGGGCCGGCGCACATCGCGCTGCCCGTTTGGCAGTCACACTCGGACTCGTCGTCGCGCTTGCAGCGATCGTCGCGACCACGGGCCGAAGCTCTGACCGGAACGTGAGGACGGCGACGGCGTCGTCGTGCAATCTCGGCAACGGCGTCCAGCACGTGATCAACATCGTGTTCGACAACGTCCACTTCTCGCGGGACAACCCGAACGTCCCGTCGGACCTCGAGCAGATGCCGGCGCTGAAGAACTTCCTCCAGCAGTACGGGACGATCTTCTCGAACGTCCACACGCCGCTCATCGCCCACACGGCCGACGACAGCCTCTCGATCTACACCGGCCTGTACGGCGACCGCCACGGGCAGCCCGTGACGAACTCCTACAAGGTCTACAACCCCGACGGGTCGACCGATCCCGCGACGTCGTTCACGTACTGGACGTCGCCGATCATCGACACGAAGACGACCCCGCCGGTGCCGAATCCGGTCGACACGGCGCCTTCGATGGCGTACTCCGCGACCGTGCCGGCGAAGGCAGGCGCAACGACGATCACGCCTGCCCCGTGGGTGCCGTTCACGCGCGCCGGATGCTCGGTCGGCGACTTCTCGACGGCGAACATGGTCCTCGAGAACGCGGCCGGCGACGTCCCGACCGTCTTCGGCGCGAACTCGTCGGAGGCGCAGCAGACCGCCGCGGACAAGGACAAGTTCAAGGACGTCGAGGTCGCGCAGTACGTCGGCGAGGCCGTCCACTGCGCACAGAACGACCCGATCTGCACGACGGCCCAGCGCCCCGTCGCCGACGTCCTCCCGACGGAGCCGGGCGGCTACAACGGCTACCAGGCGCTGTTCGGCGCGAAGTACATCGCACCGCAGATCGGCGGCGGCGCGAACGTGTCCCACAACGGCTACCAGGTCACCGACGCGAACGGGGACCTCGTCGACCTGAACGGCCAGCGGCTCGAGGAGCCGTTCACGCACACGCCTGGCTTCCCCGGCTTCAGCCCGACGGCGCCGCAGACGCTCGCGGTGCTCGCCGACATGCAGGAGGCCGGCATCCCCGTCACGTACGGGTACATCTCCGACCTGCACGAGCGGAAGGCGGACACGACGAAGAACTGCACGTCGGCGACGTCGTCGAGCGTCGGGAAGCCGATCGGGCCCGGCGACTCGTGCTACGTCACGAACGCGCAGCACTACGACGCCGCGTTCAAGACGTTCTTCGAGCGTCTTGCGAAGGACGGCATCACGCCCGCGAACACGCTGTTCGTGATCAGCGCCGAAGAGAACGACCAGTTCGCAGGCGCGAACGTCGGCCGTGCGACGCAGCCGACGCCGGCGGGCTGCGACGGCGTCACCGTCCCGTGCACCTACGCGCCGGGCCAGATCGGCGAGCTCCAGGCCAACATCAACGGCCTCCTCGCGAACACGGCGAGCAGCGGCACGCAGTTCGACATCGAGCCGCAGGGCGCGGCGATCTACGTCCACGGCCAGCCGGCCGCGAACGACCCGGCGGTTCGCCAGCTCGAACGCGACACCGCAGCGATGACGGGCAACGACCCGTACAGCGGCGTCAACGGGGAGAAGATCACCGACTACCAGGCAGGCGCGCTCGAGCAGCGCGTGCTGCACGAGCAGTCGGCGGATCCGCTCCGGACGCCGACGTACACCCTGTTCCCGAAGCCGGACTACTTCTTCTCCACGACCGGCGCGAACGTGAGCATCAACAACGGGTTCGCCTACGACCACGGCTACTACAGCCCGAACATCGACATCACCTGGGCCGGCATCGCCGGGCCGGGCGTCGCGGTCCGCGGAATCGACGGCCCGGCGCCCGCCGCCGGGAACCAGCCGCACGACCCGGAGTCGACGAACACGGTGCCGGAGGCGAGCCAGGTCGGGACGTGGGTCGAGGAGACCGACCTGCGGCCGACGCTCCTCTACCTGACGGGGCTGAAGGACGATTACCTGTCCGACGGCCACGTGATCACGCAGGCGCTCGCCAACCTGCCGTCGCACCTCGGACGGACGACCGATCTGGCGACCGTCTACGACCAGCTCAACTCGAGCGTCGGCGCGTTCGCGACGGACACGCTGATCGCCGACACCCGCGCGCTGGCGTCCGGGTCGAGCACCGACGACTCGGAGTACCAGGCGGAACAGGCGCTCCTGCGGCCGCTCGCCGACGAGCGTGACGCCCTCGCGACCGACATCAAGCAGATGCTCTCCGATACGACGTTCGGCCACCGGACGCTCGGCTACGGCGAGATCCGCAACAAGATCGACGCCGCGAACGCCCTGCTTGCGCGCGCGCACGCGCTCGCAGCGGGCACCCACTGATCGAGCCTCGAGACGGGGGGAGGCCCGGCGCGCCGGGCCTCCCGCTCCGTCAACCGGCGTTCTCGTCGGTCTGCCAGAGGCCGAAGTCGTTGCCGTGCGGGTCGCGGCAGGTGGAGAACCAGCCCATCCCCGGCACCGGTATCGGGTCGTCGGCCTCGCCGCCGAGCTCCTTCACCTTCGCGGCGCTCGCGCGGACGTCGTCGACGTCGAAGTACGTGCGCGCGCCTTTGCCGCCGCTCGCGCCACCGCTGATCGCGGCGCCGGAGCGGTCGTCGACACGCGTCATCCAGTAGCCGCCCGGGGCGCCCGGGAACTCCTGGAACTCCCAGCCGAAGAGGCCGCCGTAGAACGCCTGCGCCTGCTCGGCGTCGTCGGCCGGGATCTCGTAGTGGGTCATATGGGTCATCGCGCCTCCTTCCTCGGCTCACGGGTGGTTGTCACGCGGATCCCACAGGTCGATGGGTGCCGCCGCGGCGTAGGCCATCCCGTGCGGGTAGCTGATCAGCTCGACGTTCGTCCCGAACGGCGTGCGGAAGTAGTTGATCGACTGGCCGGCCGCGGGGCCGTCCGTGAGCGTCAGCGGGCCGTCGAGCTTCGAGCCGGCCTTCGTCTGCAGGTACTCCACGCCCTTCTCGATGCTGCGGACGTACAGCGCGACGTGGTGCCCTCCCCAGTCGGAGTTCCGCCGGAAGGTGCGATTCTGGTTCGGCGCCGAGTAGTCGAACAGCTCGATCCCCGGCCCGTTCCCGCCGCGGAGCATCCGAATCTGGTTGACGACGGCGCGCGGGTCGACGTCGACGAGCAGCTTCATGAAGTTGCCGGTGTCCGAGAAAGGCCCGAAGGTCAGCGGGTTCGTGAAGCCGAGGTTCTGCTCGAGCCACTGGGCCGCGATCCCGAGATCCGGCACCGTGATCCCGACGTGGTCGATCCCCAGCAGGCCGGGCACCTTCGTGACCTCCGAGTTCAGCCCGTTGAGCTTCGGCGACCACAGGGGCTTCACGCTCGGCACCTGGTACGCCATGCCGTTCGGGTAGCTGATGAACTCGATGTAGCCACCCCACGGCGTCTTGAAGTAGTTGATCGACTGGCCGGCGGCCGGCCCCGCGGTGAGCGTGAACGGCCCGAACATCCGCTGGACGCCGCGCGAGTCCATGTACGCGACGGCCGCGGCGATGTCGGTGACGTAGAACGCGACGTGGTGGCCCGTCCAGTCCGAGTTCAACGGCATGTCGCGCCGCTGGGCCGGTGCCTCGTACTCGAACAGCTCGATGTTCGCGCTGTGTCCGACGCGCAGGACCTTGATGCGGTCGATCTGCGTGCCGGGAACGACGTCGAGCGCGCCCTCGAGGAACGAGCCCGCGAACGGCCCGAACGAGAGCGGCGTCACGGCGCCGAGGATGTCCTCGAACCACTCGACGGCCTGGTTCAGGTCGGGCACGGTGATGCCGACGTGGTCGACCCCGACGAGGCCGAGCTCTCCTTTCCCCACGTCGTCCGCGCGTGCGCGCTCGGCGAACGCGAGCGGGCCGGCGGCGAGCGCGCCGGCGGCGGCCGCGCCGCGCGCGAGGAACGTCCGGCGGCGCATTCCCTGGTCTTCCACGGCTCCTCCTTGGTCGATCGCGCCATCGACCCTCTCACGCTGGGGCGACCCTGTCACGTGCGGCGGCTAGTCTCGCCTCGATGATCGAGCTCGGCCACGAGACCGACCGCAGGCCGCCGTTCCGCTACGCGGGCGTCGCGCGCGTCGCGTTCTCCGACACGGACGCGCAGGGCGTCGTCTACTACGGCCGCTATCTCCCGTACTTCGACCTCGCGCGAACCGAGTTCCACCGGCACCTCGGCCGCGTCCATCTCGACAACGTCGATTTCGCGATGCGTGCGGTCAGCGTCGAGTACGTCGCGGGCGCACGGTTCGACGACCTGCTCGAGATCTTCGTGCGCATCGAGCGCATGGGAACGACGAGCATCACCTACGACCATGCCGCGTACCGGCTGGACGAGGACGGGAGCGACACGCTGATGGCGACGGCGAAGGCGACGCTCGTCGCGATCGCACTCGACGAGCGCCGCGCAGTCCCGGTGCCCGACGCGTTCCGCGAGCAGGTCGAGGCGTTCCAGGCGGCATGAGCGAGCTCGAGCCTCAGGTCGCGGAGCTGTTCGGCGGCGGCCACGTCGTCCATCTGACGACGCTGCGGCCGGACGGCGCGCCGCAGAGCCGGCCGGTCTGGACGATCGTCGACGACGGGAACGTCGTCTTCTTCACGCAGCCGTCGAGCCCGAAGGCGCGCGACCTCGCCGCCGACCCGCGTGTTGCGCTGTCGGTCGCCGACCGGGCGAACTCCTATCGGAGCGCCTGGTTGCGCGGCCACGTCGTGCGAACCGTGGAAGGAGACGCCGCGCTCGCGATCATCGACCGGATCTCCGAGGCGTACATCGGGAAGGCGTTCCCGATGCGGAGCGGCACGGTGTACGTCGTCGAGGCGGAGGCGCAGGGCTCCGCGACGCTGCCCTTCGACGATCCGCGTTGACGGGCGCTCCGCCCGCTCGTGCCCTCTCCCGGACGAGCGGGCGGTGCCGCCTGAACCGCCGCTTCCCCCCGCACTCCTTCTAGGCGACGCGGCTCAGCGGCGCCATCCCTCGTCCGAGGTACCCCCCTCACCGCGCACTCGATCCCTCGTTCGAGGGACGGCAGCCGTGAGCGCCGCGAGCGCCGCGTCGTGGCCTGCGCCGCCGAGCGATGCGAGCGCCGAGGCGACGAGCGCGACCTCCTCGACCGACGCCGGCACCTCGTCGAGGAACCGCTGCAGCCACCGCACTGCGTAGCGCGACCGGCGCCGCGGATCCTTCCGCGCGACGAGCGCGCACAGCTCGAGCGCCTCCCCGAGCGTGATCCGCCCGAGCTCGCGCGCGACCGCCTGCGCGACGACCACGTTCTGCGCGTCGATCGCCCTCTGGAACACGGCCCGTGGCCGCCCTGCTGCCGTCACCCCCGCTCCGTTTCCGGTTGGGGCCGAACGGACGCGGCAACCGTACCCTGAACGGATGCGCGCCGAACGGAACGGCTACCTCTTCTGGGGGCTCCTCGCCCTCTTCGTCGGCGTGCCCGAGGTGCTCGCCGCGCTGTCGCACCGGTTGAAGGACGCGATCCCGTGGCCCACGATCTCCGGGCTCGTCGGCGGTCTCGAGCAGCGGCACCACTGGGTCGCACTGGTCGTCGTGGCGGCGATCGTGCTCGTGACCTATCGCGAGGTCACGTTCCACCGGCCCGTCGCAAGCCTGAGCCGCGACGACCCGCGGTGGGGGCTCGGGTACGTCGTGCTGACCGCGCTCGTCGCCGCGGCGTCGGGTGCGATCGCGGCGAGCGCGGGAGCGTCGAAGACGACGCTCGGCTACGCGATCTACCTGCCGCTCGCGCTGCTCGGCGGCGCGATCCCGACGGTGCTCCACCGCGTGCTCGCCGTGCCGACGCTGCTCGAGACGATCGAGCTCCTGCGCGCGCGGGCGCGCCTACGCTGGATCGCGCCGCTCGTCGTCGCGCTGCTCGTGCTGCTGTGCTTCCACCTCGCGTTCTATCCGTGGCCGAACGTGACCTTCGGCAGAAGGTGAACCTCGGTCACGTACGGGAACGGGAACGGCTGCTCGAAGCCGACGGCGAGCGCGCGCACCCGCGCGAGCAGCGCGTCGCGGTCGAGCGGTGACATCGCCGCCACGAACGACGTCGACGCGACGCGGGCGGCGAGATCGTCCTCGGTGAAGAGCTGCGCGTAGCGGAACTCACGCACCTCGCCGTCGCCGAAGAGCGGCGACCGCGCGATCGGCTCGCGCCACGTCCCCTGTTGCTGCAGCGGCTGCTCCGCACGGAGCGGCGCGAGGAGGTCCTCGACGGCGCGCTGCAGCGGATCCGAGAGGTCGCGCATGTTCCAGACGAGAGCGAGGTGGCCTCCGGGCTTCAGGACGCGCGCGATCTCCGGGATGGCGCGCTCGAAGTCGAACCAGTGGAACGCCTGCGCGACCGTGAGGACGTCGACCGCCTCGTCGTCGAACGGCAGGCTTTCCGCCGTCCCGGCGACCGCCTCCGTCTCCGTGATCAGCGCGCGCATCTCGGCGATCGGCTCGACGGCCACGACGCGCGCTCCGGACGGGACGAGCAGGCGCGTCAGCTTGCCCGTTCCGGCACCGACGTCGGCGACGACCGTCCCGGGGCCGATCCCCGCGCGCTCGACGAGCCATTCGACCGCGTCGGCGGGATACGACGGCCGCGCGCGCTCGTACACGTCCGCCCCGCTCGCGAAGCCGGCAGCCGCGACGGGATGAACGTCCTTCATCAGGAGGGCGTGACGCGGTACGCGTCGAACACCGCTTCGATGTTGCGCAGCGCCGTGAGCAGCGTGCGCAGCGACTTCACATCACCGACCTCGGCCGTGTACCAGTTCTTCGCGAGCTGGTCCTCGACGACGCCGCCGTAGCTGACGATGTTCGCGCCGTGCTCGGCGAACGTGCGCGCCACGTCCTCGAGGAGGCGCGGGCGGTCCCACGAGTCGACGGCGATCTGTACGCGGAAGCTCTTGGCGGCCGTCGCGCCGTCCCAGTCGACGGGCGTGAAGCGCTCGGGCGAGCGCCGGAGCGCCTTCACGTTCGGGCAGTCCTCGCGGTGGATCGTGATGCCCTTGCCGAGCGAGATGTAGCCGACGATCGGGTCGCCCGGCACCGGCGTGCAGCACTTCGCGAGCCGGACGAGCACGTCGGTGACGCCTGGCACGACCACGCCCATGTCGGAGCCGGAGACCGGCTGCGCCTTCGGCGCCTTCGTGATCACGGGCGCCTCGGCGGCGACCTCGTCCGTCTTCAGGCGCTGGACGACCTTGTTGACGATCGAGCCCGGCTGCAGCTTGCCGGAGCCGAGGGCAAGGTAGAAGTCCTCGGCCTTCTTGAAGCCGGTCTCGCGGATCACCTGCGCGAGCGTCGCGCTGCCGCGGAGCTTCGCGTAGGGAAGGTTCTGCTGCTTCAGCGCGTGCTCGAGCGCCTCGCGTCCCTTGTGCTCGGCATCCTCGCGCGTCTCGCGCGAGAACCACTGCCTGATCTTGTTGCGCGCGCGCGAGCTCTTCGCGAGCGCCATCCAGTCGCGCGACGGCCCACGTCCCTGCTTCGACGTGAGGATCTCGACGAAGTCGCCGTTCTTCAGCTGGTAGTGCAGCGGGACGATCCTCCCGTTGATCTTCGCGCCGACGGTCTTGTGGCCGACGTCGGTGTGGACGGCGTAGGCGAAGTCGATCGGCGTCGCACCCGCCGGCAGCGTCTTCACCTGGCCCTTCGGCGTGAAGACGTGCACCTCTTCGTCGAAGAGATCCGTGCGGAACGTCTTCATGAACTCGCGCGGGTCCGCCTCGTCGGTCGTCCCCTCGTCCATCAGCTGCTTCACCCAGGCGACCCACTCGGCATCCTTCTGGTTCTTGCCGCGCTTGTACAGCCAGTGCGCGGCCACGCCGAACTCGGCGGTCTCGTGCATCTCGCGCGTGCGCACCTGGATCTCGAGCGGGCGTCCCTGCGGCCCGATCACGGTCGTGTGCAGCGCGCGGTAGCCGTTGAACTTCGGCATCGCGACGTAGTCCTTGAAGCGGCCGGGCATCGGCTTCCACAGCGAGTGGATGAGCCCGAGAGCGCCGTAGCAGTCGCGCGTGCCTTCGTCCCCGCCGCGCTCTGCGATCACGCGCATCGCGGTGAGGTCGTAGATCTCGTTGAACTCGCGGCCCTTCTTCGCCATCTTGTCGTAGATCGAGTAGAAGTGCTTCGCGCGTCCCGAGATCTCCGCCGGGATGTCGACCTTGTCGAGCTCCTTCTGCAGCACCATCGCCGCCTCGCGCACGTGCTCCTCGCGGTCGGCGCGGCGCTCGGCGACCATCTGCTTGATCTCCTCGTACTTGCGCGGGTGCAGCGTCTGGAACGCGAGATCCTCGAGCTCCCACTTGAGTGCGTGGATGCCGAGGCGGTGCGCGAGCGGCGCGTAGACCTCGAGCGTCTCGCGCGCCTTCTGGAGCTGCTTCTGCTTGCCGAGGTACTCGATCGTGCGCAGGTTGTGGAGGCGGTCTGCGAGCTTGATCAGGATGACCCGCAGGTCCTCCGCCATCGCGATGATCAGCTTGCGGTAGTTCTCGGCCTCGGCGTGCTCGCGCGACTGGAACTGCACGCGCGTCAGCTTGGTGACACCCTCGACGAGCTGTGCGATCTCGTCGCCGAACTCGCCCTTCAGCTCCTCGATGTCGACGCCGGTGTCCTCGACGACGTCGTGCAGAAGCGCAGCGGCGAGCGTCGCCTCGTCGAGCTGGAGCCCCGCGAGGATCTTGGCGACGCCCCACGGGTGGTAGATGAACTCCTGCCCCGAGCGCCGGACCTGGTCGGCGTGTGCGCGCGCGGCGTAGTCGAACGCGCGGGCGAGCAGTTCCCGGTCCGCGTCGGGCTTGTACGCCTCGACCTCGGCGAGCAGCTCCTCGACGAGGTCCTGATGCCGCTCCAGAACTGCCATCGACCCAGTGTATCCCCCTCCTTTCGGGTGACACGTACCTCCTAAAGAGGATTTTGCGTTGGGCCGATGAACCCTCTACGCCCGATGCTGAGACGTCGCCGTGAGATGAAGAAGCTGCAGAAGGTCGCCCGGATGCTGGCGACCGTCGAGGCGAACCGGCCTACGCCGCCGCGGCGAGCGCGGGTCTCGCTTCGAGCAGCGTCCTGAACGTCGGCGATTCGAGGAGACTGCGCCGGACACCGTCGGCGAGCTCCAGCTCGGCGAAGATGGCGCGGGCTTCGGGCGTCCACGCCGCGTCCCCCGCGCGCCACTGACCCGCGAGCCAGTCGCGCAACTCGTCGAAGTTCTCGGCTGCGTCGAATACCCGCCGCACGACGAGCTGCGGCGACACGGTTCCGTTCCAGCGGTTCTCGGCGAGTCGGAACGCGACGTCGTAGCGCTGCTCGCGCCGGAACCGGTCGAGCTGCGCGCCGAGCCCGAAGGCGATCGCCGAGCCCGCATCGCGCCCGCGGTGACGGACGCGGAACCGCAGGTGCTTGCCGTCGCCGACCTGTGATGCGTCGACGACCTCGCAGCCGTCGACGAGCAGCGTGACGCCGGGGTTGCCGAGACCGAACGGCGCGAGCCGGTTCAGCTCCGAGCACAGGTCGAGCGTCAGTCTCGATCCTTCGACGATCGCGTCGATCTTCGTGAGCGGGCGCAGGTCGTCGTCGGACAGCGTGGCATCTGCGTGCGCCCCGAACGCGGCCGCGAACACCTCGATCTGCTCGGGGCGGATCGTCAGGCCGGCGGCCGCGCGATGTCCCCCGAACCGCTCCAGGTGCGCCGCGCACGCCGCAAGCCCGCCGTGGAGATCGAAGGCCGGGACAGACCTCCCCGAGCCCTTCCAGGCGTCGTCGGTGCCGGCGATCAGGACGACCGGCCGGTTGTAGCGCTCGACGAGCCGCGACGCGACGATCCCGATCACGCCCTCGTGCCAGCCGTCGCCGGCGACGACGTACGCGCGGCGGCGGCGGCGCGACTCGGGCCACGACTCGATCTCGTCGACCGCGGCGCGCAGGATGCGCTCCTCGACAGCCTGGCGCTCGCGGTTCAGCGCCTCGAGCTCCTCGGCGAGGCGCTTCGCCTCCTGCTCGTCCTCCGTCAGGAGGAGCGCGAGCGCTGCCTCCGGGCGGCAGAGACGGCCCGACGCGTTGATGCGCGGCGCGAGCCGGAAGCCGATCGACGACTCGTCGACCGCGGCCGGGTCGACGCCGGCGACGCGCATGAGCGCGCGCAGGCCGGGCTTCTGCGTCTGCGCGAGACGGCGCAGCCCGAGGAGCGCGAGGCCGCGGTTCTCGTCGACGAGCGGGACGACGTCTGCGACCGTGGCGAGCGCCACGACGTCGAGGTGCCGATCGAGGAACGGGTGGCTCTTCCCGAGGAGCGCCTCGGCGAGCTTCCAGACGACGCCGGTGCCGCAGAGCCCCGCGAACGGGTAATCGCCCTTCAGCGGCGCGACGACCGGGCACGCCGGGAACTCGGCGGCGGGCCGGTGATGGTCGGTGACGACGACCTCGAGCCCGAGCGACTGCGCGTGCTCCACCTCGGCGACGGCGGTGATGCCGCAGTCCACGGTGAGCACGAGATCGAAGCCTTCCGCGGCGAGCCGCGTCAGCGTCCCGGCGTTCAGCCCGTAGCCCTCCTCGAACCGCGACGGCAGGTGCCAGGCGACGTCGGCACTGCTTTGTCTTTCACTGCAGAGCTCGCGCAGCAGGAGCACGGCGAGCGTCGTCGCGCAGATGCCGTCGGCGTCGTAGTCGCCGTGGACGCAGATGCGCGCGCCGGCCTCGACCGCGGCGACGATCGTCTCGACGGCGGCGCGCATGTCGCCGAGCGCGAGCGGGTCGTGCCCCGGGAGCGCGCCGTCGAGGAACCGCTTCGCAGCCGGGGCGTCGCAGTAGCCCCTGCGGACGAGCACGGAGGCGGTCGTCTCGGAGACGCCGAGCTCCCTCGCGAGCGCCTGGACGTCGGCGTACGCGCAGGGCTCGAGCTGCCAGGTTCCCGTTGCCATCGGCAACCGACGGTACGGAAGGTGTCGGACGGCGCTCTTCCGGAAAACCCCCGCACGTGCTTGAATTTCCGCCCCCGTGCTGAGGACGATCGCCGCACTCCTCGCCGCCGCCGCCGTCGCCTGCGCCGCGGCCCCGGCCTCCACTCCGACGAGGGTGATCCCGCAGGGCGTCTCGGTGGCCGGCGTCGCCGTCGGCGGGCTCACCGCGGAGCCCGCGCGGGCGAAGATCGAAGCGTCGTTCGCGCGCCCGATCCGGGTCGTCTACCGCGGGAAGACGACAGCGGTCGACCCCAAACGAGCGGGCGCGCGGGTCGACGTGAACGCCGCGGTCGCCTCCGCGCTCGCCGCGACGGCGCACAGCAAGATCGCCGTCCCGGTCCGCTACTCGGCGGCGCGCGCCGCGAACATCGTCGCCGCGATCGCGAAGAACGTCGACCGGGCGCCGGTCGACGCGGCGGTGGTCGGCGCGACGACCTCGGGGCCCGAGTTCTCGGCGGCGCACGCCGGGATCGCGGTCGACGCGAAGACGATGCAGAAGGCGATCGGCGACCTGCTGCGCGACGGCTCGCGTCCGCCGCTCCAGTTGCTCACGAACAGCGTCCCGCCGAAGACGACGGTGGCGAACTTCGGCCCGGTGATCGTCGTCTCGCGCGCGGCGAACACGCTCTGGCTCTACGACGGCGAGAGGCTCGTGCGGTCGTTCCGCGTTGCGACCGGCCAGGCGATCTATCCCACGCCCGCGGGTCTCTGGAGGATCATGGTCATGCAGCGCGATCCGTGGTGGTACCCGCCGACGTACGACACGTGGGCGAAGGGCCTGAAGCCCGTCCCGCCGGGACCGGACAACCCGCTCGGCACGCGGTGGATGGGCCTGAGCGCGCCGGGCGTCGGCATCCACGGCACGGACGCCCCGACGTCGATCGGCTACAGCGCCTCCCACGGCTGCATCCGCATGCAGGTGCCGGACGCGGAGTGGCTCTTCGAGCACGTGCACGTAGGGACGCCCGTCGTCATCCTCTGAGCGGCCTGCGGCGGCGGTCGTCCCGGGGCCGGCACAGCAAAGGATGGTCGCGTCGGTCGGGCGGACGCGGCTATGTCCGATCGACTAGGCGACGGCGGGCGTGACGCGTGAGCTCCGGCGGAGCCGCCGGATCGGCGGGCTCGCGGCGACGCCAACTGAGACGCATGCGTTCAGGGCTGCCGCCAGATACAGCGTCGTCGGGACGCCAAGCGTGCTGGCAAGGGGTCCGACGAGGGCGTAGCCGAGCGGGTTGAGCGCGACCGACCCGAACCAGTCGAACGAGCTGAGCCTCGACATCAGATGCT
Organism: Gaiellaceae bacterium; assembly: GCA_036518135.1. Taxonomy (GTDB): domain Bacteria; phylum Actinomycetota; class Thermoleophilia; order Gaiellales; family Gaiellaceae; genus PALSA-600. Next base: position 16,518 of record DATDNT010000076.1, read on the forward strand.
CGGGGACCTGCAGCTGAAATGTCGTGAACCAGATGATGTCTCCGCACGTCAATCCCCAGGAGGCGAGGAAGCCGGCAGCGCACAGGAGCGGAACGGGAGCTGCGGCCCCGAGCAACGCAAGCAGAAGCGCGATCGGCACGCACAGCAGCGTCGCCGCGACGAGGGGCCGCGGCGGCTGCAAGCGAAGCGCGCTCAGGCCGCCGAAGATCGAGCCCACGCCCTGGAAGGCGAGGATCAGACCCCACGAGGCCGCTCCGCCGAGATCGGTCTTCGCGACTGTCGGGCCGAGCACCAGCAACGCCGGGAACAGCGTCAGTTGAAAGAGGCCGAAGCTGGCGACCATCGTCCACAGCCACGTCCGGGCCGTGAACTCGCCCCAGCCTACGCGTAGCTCGTGAAGCATCCGCGTCCGCTCCGGCCGCTCGCTCGCCGCGATCCGGAGGCGGAACTGAAGTGAAGCAACGACGAAGAACGATGCAGCATCCGCGGCGAGCGCCCATCCGGGATTGGCTGCGGCCACGATCAGGCCGCCGAGTGCCGGCCCCAGAACGCGCAATGTCGAACGACTCAGGTCGAGGAGGGCGTTCGCTCGCTGAAGATGCTCATGGCTCACAGCTTGCGCGATCAGCCCCGTCGAAGCTGGGCGCGTAAAGGCGCCGGCGACCCCGAACACCATTTGCAGCAGCGCCACGCGCCAAACGGTCGCGTGCTGCGTCAAGAACAGCAGCGCGGTCACTGCCTGCGCGGACCCCGTCGCCAAGTCCCCGACGACGAGCAGCGCCTTCCGCGATACGCGATCGGCCCAGACACCGCCCGCGAGCAGGAAGACGACCATCGGGATCTCACGCGCCAGGAAGACGTAGCCCAGATCAGCAGTGCTGCCGATCTGAAGCACAGCGAACGCCAGCGCGACCGCGGCCATGTTGTTTCCCAATGCGTCGGCTGCACCGGCGGCGAACAACAAGCGGACGTTGCGCTCCCGAAGCGCATCCCTCACAGCCGCAAACCGCATCCGGATCGAGTCTACGACGCAGCGCCGCGACCGCGGCGGGCGCCCAGCCGAAGCTGCGCCTCCGCGCCTCGTCGTTCCGCTCACGCGGCCGTTCCATGTCCGCTCTCGATTCGCCTGCGTCCTGAAGCTGGAGCGAGGAGCGCCTCATCTCGCCGGCGGACGCGGCTCAGTGTGAATGGAACTCGTGCATGACGGCGTGCCCCTTGCCGCGCGCGATCAGCCACCGGTTCACGGGGACGGTCACGACGAAGGCGATGACCAGGCTGAGGCCGAGGCTCCACCAGAACAGGGCGTCGCTCAGACCGGCGGCGATAGCGCCGGGCACGACGAGGATGAACGCGTTATCGACGATCTCCATCGTCGTGATCGAGACGGTGTCTGATGCGAATGCCAGCCGAAGCGCTCTCGGCATCGGGATCCCGGCTGCGAGGACGGGCCGCATCGTAAGCGTGTAGCCGAACACGAACGCGAGCATGATCGACAGCAGGATCGACCAAGCGTTGCTCAGGCCGAACGCGGTGCTGATGATCATCCCCAGCACCTCCCCGATCGCGCAGCCCGTCAAGCAGTGCAGTGTCGCTTGGGCGGCAACGGACCACGATGCGCCGTTGTCGTGCCGGTCGTGCTCATGAGCATGCGCGTTCACCAGGCTCTCCGAGCGTCTCCTCGCAAAGCCGCTCGACGGCCTCGCGCAGCGCTAGGTGGCATACGCGAGCGCGGAAGGGGTCTGGCGCCCGACGATCGCGGGGGCCTTGTGAACCAGCTCGTCGTTGTCCAGAGCCTCGACCATGAAGAGAGCGAAGTCGACGCGGCGCGTGATGTTGCTCTCCAGAATGGGATCGCCGACATGCGTGCTCCACACCGGCAGGCCCTGACTCTCGCCCTCCTCGAGGTCGCTGCCGCGTACGACGGTCCAGCGCGTGTCGCTGGCGAAGATCCGGCGGGCCGCCTCCACCTGGTCGTCGAGATCGGCGAAGCGAGCAAGACGCGCAAGCGGGCCGAAGACCTTCACGATGGTCTTGAGCTTCAGCGAGTACACGTCTTGGCCGTCGAGGGTGATGTGCCATCCGCACGAGAAGACGAGACGCGCGCCCGGAGGCGCATAGTCGAGCACCGCCTGCGTCGTCCCCGTCGAGTACCCGTGGACGCCTCGCGGCGTCATCACGACGAGAACCCCGTCGCATCCCGCGACAGCGCGCTCGATGACCTCGCGATCGTCGGTCGCTCCCGCGATGACCGTTATACGCCCCTTGAATGCGTCGAGCTTCCCCACGCTTTGCCCGCGGCACACCCCAACCACTTCGTCACCGCGATCCAGCAACCGCTGGACCATGTACTGCCCCAGCTTCCCCGAAGCCCCGACGATGCACACTCTCATCTCGTCCTCCCATCAGTTGACAGGCACCGAGTTCGGCCTGCATTCCGGGCACGGCACGAGAAAGAGAACGCTGGCGTCGCTGAGGCTCAGCACGGTCGACCTCAGTGCGCGGCGTGAGCGAAGGCTTACCCGCGTTTGTGTCTCGCTTCACCCTACTGCGCGCCGACATGAAGTCACAGCCCTGTCGGCGTCGTTTCGCAACATTGGCGCAGGCCAGGTTCGCCGCGCCATTATCATCGCCGTCGGTCGCTATGGGACGCTTCATCGACGTGAGCCACAAGGTCGTCGAGGGGATGGAGACGTACAGGCCGCTGCCGACGCCGGTGGTCGAGGTCATCAACGACTACGACGCGGCCGTGTACGACGGGAAGTCGGAGTTCCTGATCGCTTCCCTGCACCTGTGTGGCAACACCGGCACGTACGTCGATTCCCCTCGCCACCGGTTTCGAGACGGCGAGGACCTTGCCGGCCTGCCGCTTGAACGCCTGGCCGATCTTCCTGTCGTGGTCGCTGACGCCACCGGTGCCGGGCGCGGGATCGGTCCCGGCGACCTACCCGTCGACGACGTGCGCGGCAAGGCGGTCCTCGTCCGCACTGACTTCTCGCGCCACTGGGGCACGGACAGCTATTTCCGCGCGAACCCGTACCTGACCGCCGAAGCGTGCGAGGCGCTCGTCGAAGGCGGAGCGGCGTTCGTCGGAATCGACTCGTTGAACATCGACGACATCGGCGACAAGTCTCGGCCGGCGCACACGACCCTGCTAGGCGCCGGCGTCCCGATCTGCGAGCACATGACCAACCTGGCCGCGGTCGAGTCCCACCGCGGCCGCCTCCACGCCGTGCCGATCGCCTGGGTTGGCGGCGCGACGTTCCCGGTACGCGCGTACATCGTCAACGAGGGATAGCGCCGGATCCACGAGCCGATGCTCGTGGGCGGGCGTTACCTCGCGCGACCGAGCGGGAATCAGTCGTTCGTGCCCGAGGCCACCGTCACCATCGCCAACGTCGACGCGCGGAAGACTCAGTCCGGAAACACGCGCTTCGTCATTCGTGACGAAGCGGGTCGCGAGTACACGACCTTCCGGGAGGCGATCGCGAAGGACGCGTTGGCTGCCGAAGGCAGGAAGGCGGACATCACCTATCACGAACAACAGCGCGGTCAGTTCACCAATGTCTACCTTGACAGCGTCAAGCCCCATCCCGAACAGCCTGAGGCGCAAGGGACGCCTGACGCGACCGTCGAGGAAGTCGCGTGGAAGACGGCGGTCGACGCCGCTCCGTGGTTGCTCGGCCGCGAGCCGGACGAGGCAGTTCCTCCGGACGAGCTCTTCGAACGCCTCGAGCCGTTCAAGCAACGCGTAGCCGACGACATTCGTCCGCCCGACGAGGACGACAGTTAGCCGGCCGCAGCGTCGTCCCGCGCTCAACTGCAGGTGCGCGACGTCGAGCCCTGGACCTGACGGACGGTCCCGCCGACGAGCTCGAGAACCGGGTTCCGGCATCCGCCGCGACCGAGCACGGACGGAGTGAACGAGACGGCCCCATGATGGTCGATCCGCGGGCTGTGGAGGTCGAAGATCGCAGCGGGGCGCACGTGAAGCGCATCCGCAAGCTCGCGGTTCGTCAACAGCGGCACGAGGCCTCGGCTCGCGACGCGCACGAGGCCGAGGTCGTACGACGCCACCACCTCACCGTCGCGCGCCGCGAGCTCCGGCGTCCGGGACGCGCGATACGCAGCAGACGTGCCGTCGTCGCGGACGACGAGGAGCTCCTTCGGGTGCGGGTGCCCGGCGTCGGCTCCACCGCTCATGCACGAGAAGACGCGGAAGCCCGGGCCCGGGACGCTCTTCCCGCACCCCGCCGCGATCGCCGGAACCGCAGTCGGCGACTTCCAGAGGAGAGCGATCGCCGCCGCCGCGGCTGCCACCGCGAGCACCGCCACAGCGAGAGCTCGCACCATCGCCGCTAGTACCCGAGCACGTCGAAGTACGGCGGGTAGACGACGCGGCCCGCGAGGTCCGTGGTGTAGCCGGGGAGCCGCTTCAGCATGAACGCCGCGTCCGGGACATTCGGGTTGGCCGGGGCGAACCCGTGCGCGCTCGCACGCTCGAAGCCGAAGCGCGGGTAGTACCCGGGAATCCCCTCGACGACCACGGCCGGCTCGCCGGCTTCCTCGGCGCGGCGCAGGGCATCGCGGATGAGCCTGGTGCCGACGCCCATCCGCTGGCGGTCGGGCCGGACCGACATCGGCGTCAAGTTGAGGATCGTCGGCCGCGATCCGCCCTCGACCGGGACCCGGCTGAGCATCACGTGCGCGATCACGCCGGACGCGTCCTCTGCCACGAGCGCCAGCTCGGGGACGTAGTTCTCCGACGCGCGGATCCGCTCGACGAACGTCGCGACCTCCTCGGGATGGCGCACGAACGCGCCGCGCACGACGTCCGCGATCGCGGCGTGGTCGGCGTCGCCCTCCGGACGGATGACGACGGCGTCGCTCATTCGCGCGGCAACTGGACGCCGAGCCAGGTCAGCAGCACGATCACGCCGACGAGCGCCGCGAGCCCGCCGGCGATCAGGCGCGGATGGCCCGAGCTGCGCACCGAGTCGGCGAACGCGCGTCCCAGCAGGATCAGCACTGCGCCGACGAGCCCCAGGCCGATCACCAGTGCGGGTAGCCAGACGACGTAACGCATCTACTCTGTGATGGTGCCCGATTCGCTCGCGTCACCCGACGCCAACTACAGCTCTGGGGACGACTACATCGTCGAGTTCCTCGGCTACCGCTTCTCGTTCGGCGCGAACGACTTCGAAGGCCGCGTCGTCGCCGCAGCCGTGAAGCTCGGTGTCGTCGAGACCGCCGAGCTCGACGAGGAGGCGGTCGCCGATCTCGTCGCGCTCGCGGCCCAGGGAGTGATCGAGGAGCCGCTCTCGCGACTCGGCCGGTACCTCGTGCGCAACTGGGAACGCGTGTCGCTCGTCGGCGGCGAGTCCCTCGTCTACTGGCTGCGCAAGCTGATCTTCCGCGGCGCGTGGCTCGACCACCAGGTGAAGCGCGGCGCGCTCGAGGTCGTCTGGGACGAGGACGACGCCGAGTTCGCCTACCAGCACCCCGGCGGCGGCGGCCGGCCGCTGCTCGAGCTCGCACCGGTGCCGTCGTGGCACGAGCTGCAGTTCCGGCACTAGGCGGCTGCGCCTACCTGGCGCTCCTGCTCGCGGCCGACCATTACGCAACCTACCCGCAGCAGCTCGCGCTCGGCGTCCTCACGTGGCTCGTGCTCTTCGCCGCCCTGACGCGCGTCCCGCTCGACCGCCGCGCGCAGGCGCTCGGTGTCGTCGCGTTCGCGACCGTCGGCGAGGTGACGGGCTCGCTGATCTGGGGCGTCTACCACTACCGGCTGCACAACCTGCCGCTCTTCGTCCCGCCGGCGCACGGGCTCGTGTACCTGACCGGCCTCGCGCTCGCCACGTCGTTCCGCGCGCACGCGCGGGCGCTCGTCGCGGTAGCCGCTGCAGGCGCCGCGACCTGGGGCCTCCTCGGCCTGACCGTGCTGCCGCGGCGCGACGTCGCCGGCGCGTTCGGCGTGCCGCTGCTGCTCCTCTTCCTCTGGCGCGGCCGCAACCGGTCGGTGTACGCCGGCGTGTTCCTGGTCGTCGCGTGCCTCGAGCTCTACGGCACCGCAATCGGAACGTGGCGCTGGGCGACGCACCTCCCCGGCACCGGCATCTCGGACGGGAACCCGCCGTCGGGCGTCGCATCCGGGTACGTCTGGTTCGACGTGATGGCGCTGCTCGTGGCACCGATGATTTCCGTCCGGCTGCGGGGTCTCAGAACAGCATGAAGCTCCTTCTCACATCCGCCGGCCTCAAGAACCCGAGCATCGAGCGCGCGCTCGTCGAGCTGACGGGCAAGCCGGTCGCCGACACCGACGCGCTGTACATCCCGACCGCGCTGTACGGGCACCCGAACGCAGGACCGCGCCAGGCCTGGCGCTGCCTGAGCGGCGAGGAGACGCGAGCGCCGCTCGCGCACGTGGGCTGGAAGTCCGTCGGCGTGCTCGAGCTGACGGCGCTCCCGAGCCTCCCGGAGGACACGCTGCTGCCGCTCGTGCGCAGCGCCGACGTGCTGCTCGCCGAAGGCGGCGACGCGGCGTACCTCGCACACCACATGCGCCTGTCCGGCCTCGCGGAGCTCCTCCCGGCGCTCGACGCGGTCTGGGTCGGCCTCAGCGCCGGGAGCCTCGTGATGACGCCTCGCATCGGCTCCGACTTCGTGCACTGGAAGTCGCCGGAGGGCGACAGGACGCTCGGCGTCGTCGACTTCTCGATCTTCCCGCACGTCGACCATCCCGACCTGCCGAACAACACGATGGCGGCGGCGGAGCGCTGGGCGGCGGAGATCGGCGGGCCGGCATACGCCGTCGACGACGAGACGGCGATCCGCGTCGTCGACGGCGCCGTCGACGTCGTCTCCGAGGGCGCCTGGACGCTCTTCAACGCGTGAAGCTGCTCCTCACCTCCGCCGGCGTCAAGAACGCGACCATCGAGCGGACCCTCGTCGAGCTGCTCGGCAAGCCGATCGAGGAGTCGTCCGCCCTCTTCGTTCCGACCGCCTCGTGGGGGCACCACAACTTCGCGGGCGTGTACCGCACGATCAGCGGCCGGTCACCCATGCGGATGATCCAGCTCGGGTGGAAGTCGCTCGGCGTGCTCGAGCTCACTGCCCTCCCCACGCTCGCGCGTGACGCCTGGGTGCCCGCGGTCGAGGAGACGGACGCGCTGCTCGTCGGCGGCGGCGACGCCGTGTACCTCGCCCATCACGCGCGGGCCTGCGGCCTCGCGGAGCTCGTGCCGTCGCTCGCCAACGTGTGGGTCGGGCTCAGCGCCGGGAGCATGGTGCTGACACCGCGGATCGGCGCCGACTTCATGACCTGGCAGCCACCGGACGGCGCCGACGAGACACTCGGCGTGGTCGGCTTCTCGATCTTCCCGCACGTCGACCATCCGGATCTGCCGGAGAACACGATGGCCGAAGCGGAGCGCTGGGCGGCGACGCTCGGCAACCCGGCGTACGCGATCGACGACGACACGGCGATCACCGTCGTCGACGGCGCCGTCGGGGTCGTCTCGGAAGGAAACTGGCGGCTCTTCGCGGGCTAGCCGCGGTCGAGCTTGCCGAACTCGGCGTGCAGGCGCGCCGCTTCGGTGCGGCACCACTCCTGCGTCAGCGCGACGCCGAGCTGCGCCGAGACGACGTCGGCGAGCCGTAGCCCGAGCCGCCGGCAGAGCAGCGTGAACCCGCGCGGCGCGGCATCCGTGTGCGCGACGAACAGGACGCCGCGCGCGAGCCCGTGCAGCTCGAGCAGGTAGTACGAGCGGATCCCGCGCTCCTCGTCGAGCGGAGCAGGGAGCGGCACGACCGAGGCGTCCTGGACGCAGTACGGGAAGCGGCCGTCGTCGAGGACGCCGCGGAGCGCCGCCCGCACCGACTCCCGCTGCGAGCCGAAGGACCACCCGCGCTCGACGATCTCGAGCCGGTCGCCCTCACCGAGGTAGACGGCTGCGATCTCGCACGACAGGGCCTCGGCCGCGCACGCGCCGAGCGCGCGCATCCCGGCGGCCACGTCCGTCGTCTCGACCGCGAGCGCCGCGCGGACCGCTTCGAGCTCCTCGAGCTCGTCGGCGAGCTGCTTGGCCGGCGTCACGTGCTCGACCGCGTCGGCCGCGAGCGTGGCGGCAGACTGCAGCGCGTCGTCCGTCGCCGTCTTCAGGTCCGCCTCCTCGCCGCCGAACACGACGACGACGTCGTTCGTCACCGGCACGAACGCGGCGGCGTGCGCGTAGTACGGCCCGAACACGAGCTCCTTGTCGCGCGTCGCGAGCCGGACGGGCGTCCGCGTCGAGAGGCTCCGTCCGAGCGCCTCCGACTCGTCGCTCGAGACCTCGATCAGCCCGGCCCACCCCGCGCCGCGGCCGCTGCCGCCGAAGTGGACGAACTTCTCGTCCCTGACCCGGCGCAGCACGAACAGGTCCACTGCGCCGACTGACGCTGCCGCAGCGTCGGCGCGTGGTGCAGTCGATCCCACGGCGTGAAGACTAGAACAGCCGGCCGGACTCGGGGAGCGACCCGAGATGCGACCGGCCGAGGTCGGTGACGACGCGGCCCCGGGGTGTGCGCTGCAGGAAGCCGAGCTGCAGGAGGAACGGCTCGTAGACGTCCTCGATCGTCTCGGCCTCTTCGCCGAGCGCGACCGCGAGCGTCGAGAGCCCGACGGGGCCCCCGCCGAACTTCTGGACGACGCACCGCAGGAGCTCGCGGTCGAATCGTTCGAGCCCGGCGCCGTCGACTTCGAGAAGCGTGAGCGCCTCCTCCGCGACCTCCGTCGTGACGACTCCCTGGTGGCGGACCTCGGCGACGTCGCGCACACGGCGGAGGATGCGGTTGGCGATGCGCGGCGTGCCGCGCGAGCGCGCCGCGACGAGCTCCGCCGCGTCGTCCGCGATCTCGACGCCGAGGATCCGCGCCGAGCGGCGGACGATCGCCGCCAGCTCCGACGCGTCGTAGAGGTCGAGCCGGAACGTCAGGCCGAAGCGATCGCGCAGCGGCGTCGTCAAGAGGCCGGTCCGGGTGGTCGCGCCGATGAGCGTGAACGGCGGCAGGTCGAGCGTGAGCGTGCGCGCGGCCGGCCCCTGGCCGACGACGATGTCGAGCCGGAAGTCCTCGAGCGCCGGGTACAGGATCTCCTCCGCTGCGCGGCTCATCCGGTGGATCTCGTCGACGAAGAGCACGTCGCGCGGCTCGAGCGAGGTCAGGATCGCCGCGATGTCCTTGCGCTCGAGACCCGGGCCTGCGACCTGGCGGATCCCGACGCCGAGCTCGTTGCGGACGATCTGCGCGAGCGACGTCTTGCCGAGGCCGGGCGGGCCCGCGAGCAGGACGTGGTCGAGCGCCTCGCCGCGCGCCTTCGCGGCCGCGAGCGCGATCGAGAGCTGTTCCTTGACGCGCTCCTGCCCGACGAAGTCGTCGAGCGAGCGCGGGCGCAGCGACCGCTCGAGCTCCTCCTCGGAGTCCGCGAGCACGGGCGCGAGGAACTGCGTCACGGCTGCACTCCCGGCGAAGACGGGGGCTCCGCCTGCCGGGGCTCCGTCACGCCGACGCCGCGCGTCACGCCGCCTGCCTCAGCGCGTGCCGCACCTGCTCCTCGACGGGGAGCGTCGGATCGATGTCGGCGAGGATGCGCTCCGCGTCGACGACGCTCCACCCGAGCTCGACGAGCGCGTCGCGGGCGACGGGCGAGTCGCTCGCGAAGCTCGCGTCGGCCAGCTTCGCCTTCAGCTCGAGCACGACGCGCTGCGCCGTCTTCAGCCCGATGCCCGGGATCGCCTGGAAGCGCTTCACGTCGTCGCGCGCGATCGCGCGGCGAAGCTCGGCGGGCGTCGAGCCCGACACGATCGCGAGCGCCACCTTCGGACCGACGCCGTTCACACCGAGCAGCAGCTCGAACAGCTCGCGCTCGTCGGCCGTCGCGAACCCGTACAGCTGCAGCGCGTCTTCGCGGACGACCGTATGCACCTCGACGACGATCTCCCCGTCGCCGAGCCGTTGCACGGACGGCGTGGCGTGCACGAGGTAGCCGACGCCGTTGACGTCGACGACGAGTGCCTGGCCGGCGCGCCCGCCGATCCTCCCGCGCAGCCTCGCGATCACGACCTCAGGGTACGGGTGCTCCCGGACGTGGCGAAGGCCCGCGCCCACGCGTGCGGGTCGCGGTCGCGCGCGGCTCGGCTCGCCTGGAACCCGCGGCGCACGAACTGCTCGAACCGTGACGCGTCGGCCGGACGGACGAGCGGCCGCTCCCGGCGCCGTGCCCGCAGGACGCCCGCGGCGACGGACGGCTTCGGCGCAAACGCTGCGGGCTCGAGACGGCGGACGACCGACAGCTCGAACCAGGCGCTCCAGACGACGGTCTGCGCGGTGCTCGGCCACAGCCGCGCGCGCTTCGCGGCGAAGTCCCATTCGACGATGACGTCCGCCGACACGAGCGGCACGACAGGGTCGAGCAGGCGCCGGCAGATCGCCGCCGCGTGCGCGAACGGGAGATTCGCGACGACCTTGAACGGCTCGTCGGGCCACGCGACGCACAGCGCGTCCTCGCAGAGGACCGTCACCGGCAGGGCGCGCAGGCGCGCGCCGAGCCGGCGGTCGGGCTCGACGGCGACCACGCGGGCGCCCGCGTCGACGAGCGCGCGCGTGAGCATGCCGCTGCCCGCGCCGACGTCGACCACGAGGTCGCCGCGCTCGACGCGCGCGTCTGCTACGAGCGCGCGGGCGAGACCGCTACTGCGGAGAAGATGCCGTCCGCCCGGGCGCGCCGGTGGCACGCGGGCGACGGACACGGACCATCACCATCGTCATGACGTCCGTACCTTAGCCCGCCGCGAGCCGCATCAGGGGCGGCGCGAGCGCGTGGCAGATCGCGACGGCGAGCGCGTCGGCGGCGTGGTTCGGCGCGGGCACGTCGTCGAGGCCGAGGATCGCCTTCACCATCTTCCCCACCTGCTCCTTGTCGGCGCGCCCGTAGCCGCACACCGCCTGCTTCACCGACGCGGGTGCGTACTCAGCGCACGCGACGCCGGCGGACGACGCGGCGACGAGGACGGCTCCCCGCGCCTGCCCGACGGAGAGCGCGATGCGGGCGTCTGCGCCGACGAACGACTCCTCCAGGGCGACGGCATCCGGCGCGTGCTGGGCGATCAGCTCCTGGACGCCCGTGAAGATCGTGAGCAGCCGCTGCTCCAGACGCTCCCTGGCGGGGGTTCGCCACCACCCGTGGCACGTGGCCCTGAGGCGCCCGCCGCTTTCGTGGACGATTCCGTACCCGCACGCTGCCGTCCCTGGGTCGATGCCGAGAACCTTCACGAAGACACGTTAGGCGTGCCTCCGGACGTTCCTTGATCGCTACCCGGCCGACACGTCGCGGAGCCTCGCGTCCACCAGGCAGTAGATCCCGTAGGCGACGAGGCCGGCCGCCGTCAGCCCGAGGAGCCACGGCCCGTACGACGCGTGCGCGAGCTTCTGCAGCGCGCCGTCGAGGCCGATCGCGTCCTTCGGGTTGTAGTCGAGCGCCGCCTTCACGACGAAGACGCCGATCAGCGCGAACACGACGAACCGCGCGACGTGACCGAGGACGCCGGCACGGCTTCCCCACTTGCGGATGCCCGGCGTGAGGCGGTTCAGCCGCCACTTGTCCTCGAACTTCCGCGACAGGCCGCGGTACAGGTTCCACAGTCCGACCGCCGCGAGCACTGCGCCGGCGATTCCGACGATCCACCTCCCGGCCGGCCACGACAGCGCCATCGCCGTCGACTGGTGCGCCTTCGCGTTCTGCGACTGGCCGCCGCCCGCGCCCGTGACGATGCGGACCGTGCTGTAGGTCAAGCCCGCGTAGACGAGGCCCCGGCCGGCGTAGCCCGCGCGCTTCGGCCACTTGTCGCCGACCCACGCCTGGATGAACCGCCAGAGCGCGTAGGCCGCGAACCCGCACGCGAGCGCGATCAGCGCGATCTCGCCGAACGAGTGCTGCGCGAGCGATCTGAGAGCGCCCTGGCGGCTCGTCGCCGTGCCGCCGTCGCCGAGAGCGAGCTTGACGGCGAGGGCGCCGACGAGCCCGTACGAGAGACCTTTCGCCACGAGGCCGGTGCGTGCGAGCACCGCGTACCAACCGCTTCCCGACGCGGCCTTGCGCTCCGCCTTCCTCGCGTGCAGCTCCATCGTCCCCATCTCCCGTTGACAACGTCCGACGTGCGTGTCGGGATACGGCAAACCGATCGCGAACGAGGTGAGTACGACCGACCATGAAGACACTTGGGGCACTTCTCACGCTTCTCCTCGCGGGTCTCGCCGTCGCCGTCTCGGTCGCCCGCCCCGCAACGACGGCAACCGTCCTCGACGCCAAGGTCGGCCCGGGCTACTCGATCACGCTGACCCAGAACGGCACCAAGGTGACGAATCTCCCGCCCGGCGACTACACGATCAACGTCGACGACGAAGCAGACATCCACAACTTCCACCTCTTCGGACCCGGCGTCGACGAGGCGACCGACATCACCGGCACCGGGACGACGACGTGGAACGTGACGTTCCAGAACGGCGCCTACACCTACGACTGCGACGCGCATCCGGGCTCGATGATCGGCAGGTTCACGGTCGGCGACACACCTCCGACGACGACGACCGCCGCGCTCACCGTCCGTGCGACCGCGAAGGCGAGCGGACGGACCGTCACGGTGCGTGCCGCTGCGTCGCGCAGCGCGCGGTACGACATCACGCTCTGGCACGGCAGTGCGAAGGTGGCGCACGCGACGAAGTCCACGCTGCGGTACGTCGCGAAGAAGCCGGGGCGCTACGTCGCCAAGGTCGTCGCGAGGAGCGGCACGTCGACGGCGCGCGCGAGCGCGAGCGTCAGCGTCAAGTAGGGAGCGAGCGCGGTCGCCGGCTCAGCCGGCGACCGCCTCCAGCACCTGCTCGGGGATGTCGAAGTTCGCGAAGACGTCCTGGACGTCGTCGTTCTCCTCGAGCGCGTCGATCAAGCGCATCACCTGACGCGCCTTCGTCTCGTCGTCGACGGTCACCGTGGTCTTCGGGACGAGCATCAGCTCGGAGGAGTCGACGTTGAAGCCCGCGCCCTCGACCGCGCTGCGGACGCCGGCGAGCTGCTCGGGCGCGGACGTGATCTGGAAGACGTCTCCGTCGCGCTCGATGTCGTCGGCGCCGCCGTCCGCGGCCGCGAGGAAGAGCTCGTCCTCGTCGACGCCGTCGCCGCCGACGATCACGACGCCGCGCCGCTCGAACTGCCACGAGACCGAGCCGTCGGTGCCCAGGTTGCCGCCGTGCTTCGAGAACATGTGGCGCACGTCGGCCGCCGTGCGGTTGCGGTTGTCCGTCAGCGCCTCCACGATCACGGCGACGCCCTCGGGGCCGTAGCCCTCGTAGGTGATCGACTCGAACGCGTCGGCGTCGGCGTCTGCGCCCGAGCCCTTGGCGATCGCCCGGTCGATGTTGTCCTTCGGCATCGAGTAGGACTTCGCCTTCTCGATCGCGTTCTGCAGCGCGAGGTTGTTCGCCGGGTCGCCGCCGCCGTTCTTCGCCGCGACGATGATCGCCTTCGAGAGCTTCGAGAAGAGCTGCCCGCGCTTGGCGTCGGCGGCGCCCTTCTTGTGCTTGATCGATGACCACTTGCTATGCCCGGACAACCTGCTCCTCCTTCACGAGTTCGAGAAAGCGTTCGTGCAGCCGCGTGTCGTCCGTCAGCTCCGGATGGAACGAGGCGACGAGGAAGCGTCCCTCGCGCGCGAGCACCGGCCGCCCATCGACCTCGGCGAGCACCTCGACGTCGGGGCCGGCGTCCTCGATGAGCGGCGCGCGGATGAACACGGCGCGGACCGGCGCATCGAGCCCCTCCACCGGCAGGTCGGTCTCGAACGAGGCCACCTGGCGGCCGAACGCATTCCGCTTCACGGCGACGTCGACGAGACCGAGGTGGTCGCGGTCGAGGACGATCATCCCGGCGCAGGTGCCGAACACGGGGCGGTCGAACCGGCGGATCGCCTCGTCGAGGCCGTAGAGGCCCATGAGGCGCATGAACGTCGTGGACTCGCCGCCGGGGATCACGAGCCCATCGAGGCCCTCGAGCTCCGTCGGCTTGCGGACCTCGACCGTGTCGGCGCCGAGGGCGCGCAGCATGCGCGCGTGCTCGCGAAAGTTTCCCTGCACGGCGAGAACGCCGATCCGAAGCGGCTTCATGGCGGTAATGGTATCCGCGTGCGTGTCACCAAAGCGTTCCAGCGGCGGGTGCTGAACCCGGTCGTCCGGCGGCTCGTCGAGCGCGGGCTGCTGCGCGGGTGGCTCGTGCTCGAGACGACGGGCCGCCGGAGCGGTGAGCCGCGGCGGACGCCCGTCGGCTACGGCGCCGAGGGCGACACCGTCTGGGTGGTCGCGGAGTTCGGGCGGCGGGCGCAGTACGTCAAGAACATCGACGCCGATCCGCACGTCCGGGTCTGCGTGCGCGGCCACTGGCGCGACGGGATCGCGACGCCGCTCCCCGACGAGGACGCGCGCGCCCGGCTGCCGCGGAACCTGAACTCGCTGGCCGTCCGCGCCGTCGGCACGGAGCTGCTCACGATCCGGATCGATCTCGCCTAGCGGCGACCGCGCCGAAGAGCGCGTGGTCTGCGAGCTGCGGAAGGAGCGGCAGGCGGCGGATCGCCGGGAACCGGCGTCCGACGACGCCGAGGTCGAGCGCCGCGACCGCGAGGCCGGCGGCGACGCCCCACGCGAGGCGGTTGCGCTCCGGCAGCGACCGCTCGATTGCCGTCCCCCAGAGCCACGAGAGCGCGAGGTGCACGGGCGCCGCGGCGGCGACCTGTAAAGCGCCCGGCGCGCGCTCGCCGACGACGAGCGCCCCGGCCGCCTTCGTCGCCTCGAGCGGGTCGCGGCCGGCCGCGACGGCATACGCCGTCGACGGCGCGCCCGACACGATCGCCGCGAGCAGCCAGGACCTCACCTGCGCTGCACAGCCGTCCTCACGCGACACGGCCGAGCTGCGCGAGCGCCTCGGCGAAGCCTCGCCGGAGCCACCGGCGGCCGCCGAGCGCGAGCACCGCGCGGTCGAACGGCGCTGCGTGCTCCACCACCGCCGACAGCGTCACGCGCGAGCCCTCGCCTTCGGGCTCGATCGTCCACCGGACCGCGCCGACGGTCCCGCCGTGGAGCTCGGCGCGGCCGCGCAGCTCCCGCGGCTCCTTCGCCGAGAGCACCCGCGTGCGCGCGACGCGCGACACGCCGAGCGGGCCGCGAATGCGCACGCGGCCGCCGCTCGAGTCGCCGTCGAGCGCTTCGAGCTCCGCGAACCGCTGGGTCAGCTTCCAGTGGTTGCGCAGGTCGGAGAGGAACGCGAAGACGCGCTCGGGTGGCAGGTCGAGATGCGCGTCCGCTGCGATCAGGCGGCAGAGACTACGACCAGCTGAGCATCGCGGATGCCGTCAGCCCTGCCAGCGAGGCGCGGTCGACCTCGACGCGCAGGTGCGCGCCCGGCTGCACCTGCAGCGCGTGGAAGGTCGCGAGCGAGCCGGTGAAGAGCGTCGCGTCGTCGTTCGTGCGCACGATCGTCATCCGCGCGTGCGCTGCGAGCGCAGGGCTCCCCGTCAGCGTCGCCGCGAGCGTCTTGGCCGTCGCCGGCACGACGAGCTCGAGCTTCGAGCCGCCGGCGTTGACGAGCGGCTGTGCCGAGGCGTGGTGCGACGGCAGCGTCGAGACGAGCGCCGCGGCGGCCGTGGCAGACGTGAGGAGGAGCTTCGCGATCACGCGCTCATCGTGGTCTGGAGGCGCTTCGCGGTCAGTCCCCGTCAGCGACCGGCGGGGATCCCCGTTTTGGCGTAGGCCCGTCCCACCCGCTCGGCGCGGCCCTCGGCAACGAGCCGCTCGAGGTGGGCGAGCGACTCTGCCGTGGCGAACCGGCGCAGGGTGGTCGACAGGTCGTCGTCGAAGAGCGCGAGCGAGACGTCGTACGCCGTCAGCGGCCGCCCGTCGAGCGCCGCCTCGGCGTGGTCGAGGCGCTCGGCGTGGTGGGCGCGGATCTCGCGCGCCCGCCGCGCCGGATCCTCGACCGGGGTGCCGTGGCCGGCGTAGGCGACGCGCGGCGCCAGCTCCTCGATCCGCCGGAGCGACTCGAGGTAGTCGCCGAGCGGGTCGGGCCGTGACCGCGGGTAGAGGCCGACGGCGGGCGTGATGCCGTTGAGGATCGTGTCGCCCGCGATCATCACGCCGTCGCGCAGAAGGACGATGTGGCCGTCGGCGTGGCCGCGGAGCAGCTCGACGCGCCAGCCGTCAACGTCGTCGCCCGGCTCGAGCAGGACGTCCGGCTGCTCGACCCAGTGCACCGCCGCGATCAGGCGGTCCGACTCCGCGACGATGCCGGTCACCGTCTCCTCCGGCATGCCGTGCGAGCGCCAGTACTCCACGAACGTCTCGGGGTTTCGCTCGCCCCACGCGCGGCGGCACTGCTCGTGGTCCTCGCGCCCCTGGTAGACGGGCGCGCCCGTGAGCTCGGCCACGTCGCGCGCGCCGCCGACGTGGTCCGGGTGCATGTGCGTGATCACGATGCGCTCGACCGGCGCGTCGAGCTCGTCGAGTACCGGCCCCCACCGTTCGGCGGGCGTGCGAGCGCCGAGCCCGGTGTCGACGAGCGTCCAGCCGCCCGTCGACGAGCGCAGCAGGTAGCAGTGGACGTGGTCGATGCCGAGCGGGATCGAGAACGTCACACGACACACGTTCTTCTCCAACTCGACCATTCATGGGAAGCTACCCGCTCATGGCGGCGCTCCTCGAGCTCTCCGACGTGTCAGCGCGCTACGGCCAGGTCGCGGCACTGCACGGCGTGACGCTCACCGTGAACGAGGGAGAGGTCGTCTCGCTCCTCGGAGCGAACGGCGCCGGCAAGACGACGACGCTTCGCGCCGTCTCGGGAACCGTTCGCCGAAGCGGAAGCGTCGTCCTGAACGGCAAGCGCCTCGGCCGCGTCACGCCCGAATCGGTCGCGCGCGCGGGCGTGGCGCACGTTCCCGAAGGGCGCGGCATCTTCGCCGAGCTCACGGTCTGGGAGAACCTGCGGATGGGCGGGTACATGCTCCGACGGCCCGACTTCCAGAGCGCGCTCGCGTACTTCCCGTGGCTGCAGGAGCGCCGCAACCAGCAGGCGGGCACGCTGTCCGGCGGCGAGCAGCAGATGCTCGCGCTCGCCCGCGCATTCCTCGCGCGTCCGCGCCTGCTGATGCTGGACGAGCCGTCGCTCGGCCTCGCGCCGCTCGTCACGCGCGAGGTGTTCCGCGTGATCTCCGACCTGAACGAGAAGGAAGGCCTCGCCGTGCTCGTCGTCGAGCAGAACGCGGCCGTCGCGCTCGGCGTCGCGCATCGCGGGTACGTCCTGGAAACCGGGAGCATCGTCCTCGAAGGGACCGCCGACGAGCTTCGTACGAACGACGCAGTGCGCAGCGCGTACCTCGGGTACTGATGCAGACCTTCTTCCAGACCCTCTT
The DNA here is from genome assembly GCA_036518135.1 of Gaiellaceae bacterium. Classification (GTDB taxonomy): domain Bacteria; phylum Actinomycetota; class Thermoleophilia; order Gaiellales; family Gaiellaceae; genus PALSA-600. The sequence goes on from DATDNT010000076.1 coordinate 33,998, forward strand.
CACCGGGCTTTCCGACGGCGCCGTCTACGGCTCGCTCGCGCTGGCGCTCGTGCTCATCTACAAGGCGACGGAGGTCATCAATTTCGCGCAGGGCGAGATGGCGATGTTCACGACGTACATCGCGTGGGCGTTGATGGACCACGGCGCAGCGTGGAAGTGGTGGGCGTTCTTCGCGACGCTCGCGATCGCCTTCCTCGGCGGGGCCGCGATCCAGCAGACGCTGATCCGGCCGCTCGAGCGCGCGAGCGTCCTGACCGCGGTGATGGCGACGATCGCGCTGCTCGTGATCCTGAACGGCCTCGCCGGCTGGATCTGGTCGCCGCAGCTCCAGTTCTTCCCGAGCCCGTTCCCGACGTCGTCGTGGGACGTCGGCGGCGTTCACATCGCGAAGCAGGACGTCGGCACGTTCGGGATCGTGATGGCGTGTGTCCTCGTGCTCTGGCTGTTCTTCCGCTTCACGAAGCTCGGGCTCGCGATGCGGGCCGGTGCGCTCAACCCCGCCGCGGCGCGGTTGATGGGCGTGCGCACGTCGTGGCTCCTGGCGCTCGGCTGGGGCTTCGCCGCGGCGCTCGGCGCGGTGAGCGGGATGATGGTCGCGCCGACGATCTTCCTGACGCCGAACATGATGCAGGCCGTCCTGATCTACGCGTTCGCGGCCGCGGTGCTCGGCGGCCTCGAGAGCCCGGTCGGCGCGGTCGCGGGCGGCCTCGCGCTCGGCGTGCTCCTGAACATGCTCGGGCAGTACGTGCACCCGGTGACGACCGAGCTACGTCTGCCGGTCGCGCTCGCGATCCTGCTCGTCGTGCTCCTGATCAAGCCCGCCGGTCTCTTCGGCCGCGTGGTGGTGCGGCGGGTATGAGACGGCTGACGCTCCCGGTCGCCTTCGCGGTGCTCGTCGCCGTGGTCGTCGTCGCCCCGTTCGCGGTGTCGAACTACCGCACGTACCAGCTCGCGCTCGTCGGCCTGTTCCTGGTCGCGCTCCTCGGCCTCGACGTGCTGACCGGCTTCACCGGGCAGATCTCGCTCGGCCACGGCGCGTTCATGGGGATCGGCGCCTACACGACGACGATCCTCGTCGTCGACCACCACTGGCGCGACCTCTGGACGATCCCGCTCGCCGGCGTCGTCGCCGGGATCGTCGGGCTCGCATTCGGGATCCCCGCGACGCGCTTCGCCGGGCCGTACCTCGCGCTCGCGACCTTCGCGATCCCGCTCTCGTTCATCGGCGTCCTCAAGCGCTTCCCGCACTTCACGGGCGGCAACGTCGGGAAGAACCTCCCGCAGACGCAGGCGGAGTTCGGCTGGCACACGAGCCCGTCGATCTGGCTGTACACGATCTCGTGGGTGTGCGCGCTCGTGATGCTGCCGCTCGCGTTCTGGATCGTCCGCGGCCGGTTCGGCCGGGCGATGCGTGCCGTCCGCGACAGCGAGATCGCCTCGACGGCGAACGGCGTCTCGACGGCCGCGACGAAGACGGCCGCGTTCGGGATCTCGGCGTTCTACTGCGGCGTTGCCGGCGCCCTCTACGCGCTCGCGATCAACTACGTGAACCCGGACACGTTCCCGATCGACCTCTCGATCCTGCTGATCGTCGGCATCGTCGTCGGCGGGGCCGGCTCGCTCTACGGAATGGTGTTCGGCGCGCTGTTCGTCGAGTTCATCCGGATCAGCTGGGGGCCGGCGATCCTCGACCTGTTCAGCAAGGTGCACCACGTGAACACCCACGCGCCGGGATCCGGGCTCGTGGTGTACGGCGTCGTGCTCCTCGTCGTTCTCTACGTCGCTCCTGCCGGCGTCGCCGGGCTCGTACGGAGCGCAACCCGGTTGCCCTCCTTCCTCCGTAGGAAGGATGATGCTTCTCTCTCGGATCCAGGACTCGTATAGTCCTCCACGACGTCACCCCCCAGGCCACTCCATTGAAGGAGAAGACCGCATGAAGAAGACGTTCCTGCTGATCGCCGTGGCGCTCGCCGTCACCGCCGTCGTGGGTGTGACGGCCGGGGCGACGCCCTCGGCGACGCCGGGCGTGACCAAGAACTCGATCCTCCTCGAGGGCACGTTCCCGCTCAGCGGCCCGGCGTCCGGGTATGCGCCCATCCCCGTCGGCATGGACGCGTACTTCAAGTACATCAACGCCAAGGGCGGCGTGAACGGCCGGAAGATCAAGTGGCACTACGAGGACGACGCTTACAACCCGGCGACGACCCGGCAGATCACGCAGAAGTTCGTCGAGCAGGATCACGCGTTCGCGATCGTCGGCGGGCTCGGCACCGAGCCGCAGCTCGCGGTGCGCGACTACCTGAACCAGAACAAGGTGCCGCAGCTCTTCGTCTCGACGGGCGCGACGACGTTCGACCGCGATTACGCGCAGTTCCCGTGGACGATCGGGTGGCAGCCCGACTACGAGGCCGAGGGGTCTGTGTACGGAAAGTACGTCGTCAAGAATCTCGGCGGCGCCAAGATCGGCGTCCTCTACCAGAACGACGACTACGGCCAGGACTACCTGCGCGGCTTCAAGGCGGGCCTCGGGTCGCACCAGAACCAGATCGTCACGGCCCAGCCGTACGACCTGAGCGCGACGACGCCGCCGGCGGTGCAGGTGGCGAAGATCAAGGCGTCGGGCGCCGACACCTTCGTGATCTTCGCGACGCCGACGCCGACGATCCAGGCGTACGTCATCGCGACGAAGGTCGGCTACCACCCGGCGCACGTGATCACGAACTCGGTCTCGGCGACCGACCCGTTCCTCACGATCGCCGAGAAGTCCGGCTCCGACATCGTCGAGGGGACGATCAGCGTCAACTACCTGCTCGACCCGGCAAACCCGGTGTACAGCAAGCAGCCGGGCATGACGCTCTACCGCACGATCATGCGCAAGTACGCGCCGAAGGCGAACGCCAACGACGTCCTGAACCTCTACGGCGTCGCGAAGGCGTGGAACACCGTGCAGCTCATCCAGGCGGCGGGCAAGAACCTCACCCGTGCGTCTCTGATGGCGGCGGCCCGGCACATGAACTACTCGCCGGGCAAGCACAACGCGAACCCGTTCCTCTTGCCGGGCGTGGTGACGTTCACGCACAACTCGTTCCAGTACCCGATCTCGCAGGTCGTGACGATCCAGTACGCGAACCACACGTTCCAGCCGATCAGCAAGCTGATCGCCGGACGCGGCGCCCTGCGCTAGACGGCAGGCACCGACTCGCTCGCAGAAGGGCCGGCCGTAGCGCCGGCCCTTCTCGTTCCGGCAAGATGCGCGCCATGCCAGATGCCGTGATCGTCTCCACCGCGCGGACGCCGATCGGTCGCGCCGCCAAGGGCTCGCTCGTCGACGCCCGCCCCGACGACCTCGCCGCGTTCGCCGTCAAGGCGGCGGTGGACAAGGTCCCAGAGCTCCCGCAGGAGGAGATCGTCGACGTGATGATCGGCTGCGGCTTCCCACAGGAGAAGCAGGGCATGAACCTCGCGCGGCGCGTCGCGCTCCTCGCGGGGCTGCCGGAGACGGTGCCGGGCACGACCGTCAACCGATTCTGCGCGTCGTCGCTGCAGACGATCCGGATGGCGTACCACGCGATCAAGGCCGGCGAGGGCGACGCGTTCGTCGCGGGCGGCGTCGAGTCGATCACGCAGGTGAACGGGTACCCGAAGTCGGAGGACGAGCTCCACCCCGCGCTCTTCGGCGACGACGCGCCGATCGCGAACGTCTACATCCCGATGGGGCTCACCGCCGAGAACGTCGCCGAGCGCTGGGACGTCTCGCGTGACGACATGGACCGGTTCGCGCAGCAATCGCAGGAGCGCGCCGTCGCGGCGCAGCAGTCCGGCTTCTTCGCGCGCGAGATCACGCCGTACGAGGGCGTCGACGCCGACGACGGACCGCGGCCGTCGTCGACGTACGAGAAGCTCCAGCAGCTCGAGCCGGCGTTCAAGCCGGGTGGGAAGGTGACGGCGGGGAACTCGTGCCCGCTGAACGACGGCGCCGCCGCGGTCGTCGTGATGTCCGACCAGCGTGCACGTGAGCTCGGGATCACGCCGCGCGCGCGGATCATCGCGTCGTCCGTGTCGGGCGTCGAACCGGAGATCATGGGCGTCGGACCGATCGAGGCGGTGCGCAGGGTCCTCGCGTACGCCGGGATGACGATCGACGACGTGGACGTGATGGAGCTGAACGAGGCGTTCGCGGCGCAGGTGCTGCCGGTGTGCCGCGAGCTCGGCGTCGACCCGTTCAGCGACAAGCTCAACCCGCACGGCGGCGCGATCGCGCTCGGGCATCCGTACGGCATGACCGGCGCGCGCATCATGAACACGCTGCTGAACGACCTCGAGACGCTCGACCGCTCGATCGGGCTCGAGACGATGTGCGTCGGCGGCGGCCAGGGCATGGCCATGCTCGTCGAGCGCGTCAGCTGAACGCTCTCGCGTTAGCGCTCGCACTCGGGTCGTCCGTCGTCTGGGGCTGCGCCGACTTCGGCGGCGGCATGCTGACGCGCCGCCTGCCGGTGTTCGCTGTCACGTGCGTCTCGCAGGCGGCGGGGTTCGTGGCGATCTGCGCCGTGGTCGTGCTGCGCGGCGAGCTCTCCGGGCGGTCGTTCGCGTTCGGGCTCCTGTCGGGCGTGGGCGGCGGGATCGGGCTCGCGTCGTTCTACCGCGCGCTCTCGCTCGGGACGATGAGCGTCGTCTCGCCGATCGCCGCCTGCTCGGCCGTCGTCCCGTTCGTCCTCTCGCTCGCGACCGGCGAGCGCCCCGCGACGGTCGCGGCGATCGGGGCGATCGTCGCGCTCGCCGGCGCGATCGTCGCGTCGCTCGAGGAGCGGTCGGCGGCCGGTGACCGCTCGCGCGCGATCGTGCTCGCCGTCGTCGCCGCCGCGGCGCTCGGCCTGTTCGTCTACTTTCTCGGCCTCGGCAGCCGCGAAGGGGACGCCGTCTCGACGCTGTTCGGCGCACGCGTCGGCTCGCTGTCGGTGCTGGTCGCGCTCGCCGTCTCACTCCGCGCGCCGCTGCGCGTGCCGCGCACGTCGGCAGGGGCAGTCGCTGCGGTCGGCGTCGCCGACATCGGCGCGAACGCGCTCTTCGCGTACGCCAGCGGCCACGGCTTGCTCGCTCTCGTGTCGGTGCTCGGCTCGCTCTACCCGGTCATCACCGTGCTGCTCGCGCACGTGCTGCTCGGCGAGCGGCTGACGTCGACGCAGAAGGCGGGGGTCGCGATCGCGCTCGCAGGCGTCTGCGCCGTCGCGGCGGCGTGACCGTCAGTCGTGCGCGACGACGTAGCCGACGGCACGCACCTCGTCGTAGTGCGCGAGCGTCGTCGTGTAGAGATCGCTGCAGTTGCCGCACTCGCACAGGAACTCGAGCCGTGTGAACGGCGCGTCGTCGCTCCCGAACCGCTGGCGGATCCGGTCGTTCACCTCGCGGAGGAGGAGCCGCCGCTCGTCCCGCGTCATGTTCGTCCTCCGTTCGCCTGGGACGCCGCTGCTCGTCGGCGTTCCACGTGGCGTCCGGGGCCGGTATCCGTGCCGGGCAGGCGGGCCGAGGACGTTGGACCGTGGAGTCTAGCGCCGCGGGCGCCGCGCGGCTGCCTGAGCCCTGAGGCCCAGGCAGCCGCCGGCTACCGCGACGTGCGCTTCTTCGTCGAGGCCTTCCGCTTCGACGCCGACTTGGCCTTCGTCTTCGACCTGGCCTTCGATTTCGCCTTCGACTTCGACTTCGACTTGGCCTTCGTCTTCGCCTTCGACGTCGCGGCCGACTTCGACCTCGCCTTCGTCTTCGTCTTCGACGAGGACTTCGACTTGGACTTGGACTTGGACTTCGCCTTCGACTTCGCCTTGGACTTGGACTTCGTCTTGGACCGGGACGACCCGGAGCGGCTCGTCCCGCCGGAACGGCTCGTCCCGGAGCGACCCCGAGCGCCTTCGCCGCCGGATTCCGATCCGTCGTCGCCGCCGTCCCCGCTTCCGAGGAGCTTCTTCGCGACACCGACGGCGGCGGGGATGGCGACGCCGATCGCGGCGCCCGCGACGACCTTCTTCGGCGTCGACAGACCCTGGTCGTCCGACTCGTCTTCGGGTTCCATCGTCATGCCGCCTCGTTGAACGCCTCGATGAACCGCGGGATGATGCGCTCGCGGACGATGTCGGGGCCGTGCGTCGCGAGATACTTCCCCGCGGCCTCCGCCGCGTCCTCGGCCATCGGCATCAGCGCGTCGGCGGCCGCTTCCCAGCTCGTCGCCGCAGCGGACGCGAGGATGCCCTGCGAGCCGCCGCCGCTCTTCTTCTTGTCGCTCTGCTCGCGGGCCTCGCCGTCGTTGCTCTCGTCGTTCGACGAGCCGCCGCCGTCGTGCGAGCGGACCTTCTTGACGGCGTAGGTCGCCGCGCCGGTCGCCGCGGCCGCGGCCGCGGCCTTCAGCGCAGCGCTCGCGCCGCCGCCGCCCGACCCCGTCTTTTCCTGTTCTGCCACTGCCATTTCTCGACCTCCGTTTGTTTGTTCAGGACCCGGACGAGCTCTTCGACGACGAGCGCTTCGAACCGCCGCCGCTCCCGCCGCCCAGCTCGCTGAGGCGCGACATGAGCGCGTCGTTCACGCTGCTGAACGTCTGTGCGGCGTTGTCCGCGTGCTCGCTGATCTCGTCCGCGATCTGCATCAGGCGCTCGAAGTCCGCGCCGTTCTTCACCTCGCTGCGCATCTCCTCGACGAGGTTCCCGAGGTCGTCGGTGAGCTTCTCGACGTCCTTGACCGATGCCATTACGTCTCCTTTCCGTCGTCGTTGCAGTGCCCGGAGCCGCAGCGCCGCCATTCAGAGGAGGTCACCGAGCGGTCCCAGATTCAGATTGAGGTCTGCGTCCTCGAGCCCGAACTCCGCCTTCAGCTCGTCCATCCGCTCCGCGAGCCGCATGAACGTGAGACCGAGCCGCTCCACCTGCTCGTCGTCGAGCGTCCCCTGCTCGAGCCGGCGGAGCGCCTGCCGCTCCATCAGCTGCCGCAGCAGCTCGATCAGGGTGAGCACGAGCTGCGCGAGCCCCTGCTCGACCTTCTCGGGGTCGGCCTCGATCCGCCGCGGCACCGACGCGAGCGCATCCGTCACGCCGCACCGCCTGCGAAGCTGTACGGCGCCCACGGCCCCGTGCACCGGACGGTGAGGTCGGGATGCTCGGCCGCAAACGCCTCCGCCGCGCGCAGCGCGCGGGCGGCCTCGGCGCGCCTGACGAGATACGCGACCTCGCCGTTCCTCGTCTCAGCGGTGGCGCGGGCGAACGCGTGAAGCCGCCGCCCGAGCTCTGCCACGCGCTGTTCGTCGGCGAGGCGCGCGTGCAGGTACGCCGTCCCCGTCGCAGCCTGCGCGGGTGCGGTCGTCGGGATGCGCACGACGATCTCGGCACAGCCGCGTACGTGGTCGAGGCTCGCCCGCAGCGATGCCGCACGCTCCGCCGTCGCGAGAGCGAACTCCGTGAGGTCGGCGAAGCGCTCGCCGAACCGGACGGGGACGACCGCTCCAGCGCTGTCGAGGAGCGCCTCGACGACGACGCCGTGGGCGACGGCGGCGTCATGGCCGTCGACATCGTCACGGCCGTCGATGCGGCCGGCGACGGCGGTGAGGCCGGCGGCGCTCAGCACCTCGAGCGGCGCGCCGCCGACACCGGCAACCGCCGGGAGCCGTTCGAGCTCGTCCACGAACGCGTACACGTGGATCACGCCGCCGCCTCCGCGTCGAGGCGCTCCAGCGTGCCGACGGACGCGAGGATGACGCGGAGGCCGACGTACACGAGGTCGACGTCGGCGACCGAGAGCACCACGTCACCCGTCAGCGTCACGCCCTTGTTGAGGACGCGGTCGACGAGGTCGACGAGCGTCACGTGCTCGCCGAGCACCGGTGAGCGGGTCACCGTCATTGCTCCCGCCGTTCGTCCACGAAGTTGTACGGCGGCCACGGCCCGGTCGCCTCGAACGTGATCCCCGCGCCGGCGTAGTCCGCCGACAGCGACTCCACCTCGGCGCGGACGGCTTCGGCCGAGGTGACGAGGTATGCGCCGTTCAGGATCATCGGCTCGCGCCGCCCGGTCAGCTCCGGCGGCTGCGGCCGGTTCGCGACGCCCTCGACCGCGTGGCGGAGGAGCCGCTCGTGCGCGGCGGCCGCCGCGTCGGCGAGCGAGGCGGAGGCGCTCTCGGCCGCGCGGCGCGCGGCCAGCTGCCGGCGGAGGTAGTCGCCGCCGGACGCAGCGGCTGCGGCGCGCTCCTCGAGCGGCGCGGCCCAGGCCTTGACGCCCACCTCGACCTTGCCGCGGACGCGCTCGAGCGACGCCGCCAGCTCGGCGCGGCGTGCGTCCAGCATCGCGCGCACGTCGTCGAGCTCGCGGTAGATCGTCCCGAACCGGAACGGCACGACGGTTGCGGCGGCGCAGGCCGCCTGCAGGACCTCGACGTGCTCGCGCGCCTGCCGCTCGAGCCACTCACGGTCGTTCAGCCGCTCGGGCAGGACGTCCGCGCCGAACTCCGACAGCGGCACCGCCGCGACGAGCGCGGCGAGACCGCGGGCCTCGACGATCCGCGCCTCGAGCCGTTCCGCGTCCGCGGCCGGGACGACGCCGAACACGTACCACGCGAGATCCGTCGCGACCGCCGTCATTCCTTGTCCTCCTCGAGGCCTGCCGCCTGCTCGAGCCGGCGCAGCCGCTGCTCGAGCGCGCCCTTGCGCTCCCCGTTTCCGCCGCGGGAGAGGAACGGGTCGTCCTGCCACCAGTCGATCCCCATCTCGCGCGCCTTGTCGGCGGAAGCGACGAGCAGGCGGAGCCGGATCGTCAGCAACTCGATGTCGAGCAGGTTGATCTGGATGTCGCCCGCGATCACGATCCCCTTGTCGAGCACGCGCTCGAGCACGTCGGCGAGCTGCGCGGGGCCGCCGGACGACGCCGCGAGCGAGCCGGCCGAACCTCTCTGCGGCGTCGTCACGACCCGCCCCCGTGCGCTGCCTCGGACCGGCTGTACCGGCGAACCCGCTCGAATCTCCGCACGCCGCCGTCGCCGTCGATCTCGACCTCGTACGTGGCAAGAACGTCGGTCGAGTCGGGGATGCGACGCACCTCGACGACCTCGAGCCCGATCACCCAGCCGCCGCTCGACGGCGCGACGTACGACACGGACTCCGGCTCCGCCCCGCGGAGCTCGCCGAGGAGCGCGCGCGCGGACGCGACGGCGGCGCGGTATTCGCCGCGCGTGCGCGGCTCTTCGTGGTGCTCCTCCTGCTCGTTCTGCTCCTCCTGCTGCTCCTGAGGCTCCTCGTGCTCGGCCTCGGGCTCGACCTCGGCCTCCGTCTCGCGCTCGTCGATCTCGACGTCCTCGGGCGCCGTGCGCCGCGCCGAGTACGCGCGCGCGGCACCGACCGCGGCGCCGACGACGGCCGCGGACGCGGCGGTGCGGAGCGCATCGTGGACGTGCGATCCGTTCTCCGTCATGCATGAGCCTCCGTTCGCTCGAGGCGGTCGAGGAGCTCGTCCTCGATCGCGTCGTACTCGGCCTCCGTGAGCTCGCCGCGCTCGAGCGCCGCCTCGGCCTCGAGCAACAGCCGGCGCACGATCGTCTCCTCGTCCAGCTCACGCTCGGCCTGCGCCGCGATCTGCTCAGCGATCCAGATCGTGCCGCGGAGCGGCGCGAGCGGCAGGAGGACAAGGCCGGAGAGCAGACCCACCTCAGGCACCGCCTTCCAGGGACACGAAGCTGTGCGGCGGCATCGGCCCGATCAGCTCGATCGTCATCCGGCGTCCCTCGCGCTCGGCGACAGCCGCTGCTTCGCGCTCCACCGTCTTGACGCGGCTGCGCTCGACGAGGAACGACGCGCGGACGACTTCCCACTCCTCGCGCGGCTCGTCGACGCGCACGTCGAGCGCGGCGGCGCCGAGCGCCTGGACGATCGCGCCCGCCCCCGCTTCGCGGCGTGCCGCGACCGCGTGCGCAACCGCCTCGCCCAGCTCCATCTGCGACGCGCCGCCAGCACGCAGCGCCGCGACGCGACGGTCGTCGCGGACGACCTCCGCCAGCAGCGCCTGCTCGTCGAACGTCGCGCGCACGCGAAGCTCCGCCAGTGTCTCGAGCTGCTGGAGCAGCGCGACCAGCTCCTCGTACCGGCTCGCGAGGAGCTCGTCGACGACGGCCCCTTCCGACGCGAACACGGTCCCGAACCGCAGCGGGATCACGGGCCCGCCGGCGAACGCCGTCTGCAGCACGTCGGAGTGGCGAAGGAGGTCGCGTCGCTTGGCGCGCACCTTCGCGTCGACGCGGCTGACGATCGCCGCCAGCTCCCCGTGCTCGACGACGGACACGGGCGCGTCGCCGATGCCCCGCGTCGAGACCGCGGCCCCGGATGGCGCGACCCCGTACACGTACACGTCAGTCCTTCTCCGCCTTCTGCTTCTCGCGGCCGTTGCCCGAGAGCGCATCCTTCGCGCCCTCGACGGCGCCCTTCGCCTTCCCGTTCGAGCCGCCGTTCCGCAGATCCTCGAGCGTCGCGGCGTTGCCGGTCTGCTCGAGGTCGAGACGGTTGACGGCCTCGGCGAAGCGCAGGTACGTGTCGACGCTCGCGATCACGATCCGGGCGTCGATCGTGATCAGCTCGATCCCGATCACCGCGATCCGCACGTACGCGTCGATCACGAGCCCCTTGTCGAGGATCAGATCGACGACGTCCGCCAGCCCGCTCGGGCTCGGCGCCCGCTGCAGGTAGTTCGACGCCGTTCCCTGAGTCGCAACGGTCATGTTTCTCACCGCGCCTTTCTCGTCGACTTGCGCCGCGCGGCGCGCGCCTCGGCACGCTCGCGCACGTGGCGCTCGAGCTCGTCCTGCGACAGGCCGCCGCGCGAGCTGCCGTTGCCGCTGCCGTTGCCGTTTCCGACCGGCGAGGCCTCCTTGACGCGCGAGGTCAGACCTTCCGCAAGGTCGCCCGCACCGCCCGCGACGTCCTTCGCCTTCTGCGGGACGTTGGACGCGACGCCGCCGGCGCCGCTCCCGAGCTCCTTGAGCTTCGGCAGCACGTTCTCCTCGAAGAACGCCGGGCCTTTCTTCGCGACATACCCGGCGGCCGCGCTCGCTGCGGTCGCCACGATCGGCATCAGCGCCTTGTGCGCCAGCCTCTTGCCGAAGTCTCCTTTGCCGCTCACATTCTCGGCCATGGGGCACTCCCTCCTGCTGCGCACGCAGCAGCCGTGGTGTCCCGAAGCCCGCGCCGCTTCGGCTCAGTCATCCGTGCCCTCGTCGTCATGCGCCCGCGACGCGATCTCGCGCGCCGCGGCCGCCGCCGCCGTCACCGCGGCAGCCGCCGCGGCGCCCTTCAACGCGTTCCGCACCGTCTTGCTGTCGGGAAGGAGCTTGTCCTCGGTGCCCTCGATCGCGCCTTCGGTCACCTTTTCCGCGCCCTTCTCCTGCAACTCCGGGAGCCCGCCGAGCTCCGTCTGCGTGAGGTCGAGCCGGTTCACCGCCTCCGCGAACCGGAGGTACGTGTCCACGCTCGCGATCACGATCCGGGCGTCGATCGTGATCAGCTCGATCCCGATCACCGCGATCCGCACATACGCGTCGATCACGAGCCCCTTGTCGAGGATCAGATCGACGACGTCCGCCAGCCCGCTCGGGCTCGGCGCCCGCTGCAGGTAGTTCGACGCCGTTCCCCGCGTCGCGACGGTCATCGCTACGACGCCGCTCCCGCCGTCTGCCGCCGCTCCTCGCGGCGCTGCTCGCGCTCGCGGCGCTCCTCGTCGCGGTCCGCATCGTCCTTCTCGTTGCGCGAGCGGCCGTTGCCGTTGCGGCCCTTGTCGTCGTCCTTCTCGTCTTCCTTCTCTTCGTCGTCCTCGCCGCGCGTCGGGCGGTAGTCGATGCCCTTTGCGTCCTTCATCTCGCAGTGGGCCTTGAACCGCGCGAGATCGGCCTGGACGGCGCGCTTCACGAAGCGCAGACCGGACGCCATCTTCTCGAACATCCCGGTCGGCTCGAACTCCATGTCGACCATGACGCGCGTGAGGTTGTCGTCGATGCGATGGAAGGTGACGACGCCGTGGTGCTGCGTGCCGCTCGTCGTCTTCCACGCGATGCGGTCGTTCTTGCGCCGCTCGGTGATCTTGCCTTCCCAGTCGCGCTTGCTGAACCAGATCTTCTCCTGCCAGCGCACCTTGTCGTCGTTGCCTTCGCCGGGCTCGACCGTCAGCACGCGGTGCATGAACTTCGGGAAGTCGTTGAAGTTCGTCCACTCGCGGTACGCGAAGTCGACCGGGACGGCGACGTCCGTCCAGCGCTGGATCGGCAGCCGGCGCGTCTTCTTGCCGCCGCCTCCGCCGCCGCCTCCGCCGGGGAGCATCTTGCCGGCGACCTTGCCGAGCATCCCGCCGCCGCCGCCGGTGAGGCCGGACTTCGCGCCCTGCGCGGCCTTCTCGCCGAGCCGCTCCGCCTCCTCGTCACCCTTCTCCTGCGTCGACGAGGTCAGCTGGCGGAACAGATCGGGGCCCTTCGACACCGCGACCGCGCCGAGGGCGCTCAGCGCCGCCGGCAGCAGCAGCTCCTTGGACTTCAGCGCGCTCTTGACCGTGTCGGCGCTGCCGCCGCCGTTCTGCTCTGCGTTCTCGTTCTCGTTCTCTTCTGCCATCCCGTCCACCCCGCTTCAGTCGTCATCGGACCCCGAGTCCCAGCGGAGCAGGCGGTAGACCGCCACACCTGTCGCCGTGCCTGCGACCGCAGCCGCGAACGCAGCACGTGCGCGCGACGGACGTTCACCTGCAAGGCGTGTGCCGAGCGTCTGGAAGGCGCTATGGGCCAAGGGGGGCACCACCGGGAATCGGGTTGTCTCGGATCACTTCGTCCGCCCGCGGTGATTCGCCCTTGATGATCAACAGCCGCATAGTCGATTTCGAGAACATTTGGCCGGTCCTTCCAGCCTGTTCCCAATCGAAACGCAGAAGAACCGCAGAAAGGTGCGGCTATCGCTCGTCGAGCCAGGCCTGGAGCTCTGTCCAGAGGTGCTCCATCGTCGTCGTCCGCGCAGGATGGAGCGGGTCGTACGGGATGTAGTTGACGGTGCGCACGATCCACGTGCCGTCGCCGCCGAGGTCGAGCACGTTGATGCACGCGGGCGCCTGCTCGAACGTGCCGAAGTAGGCGCGGCCCCCGGCGAGCGCGTGCGAGAGCAGGATGCGGTTGACGCCGCCGTGGAGCACCGCGAGCGCCGTGTCCCACTCGCGCTCCTCGAGACGCTCGAGCGCCGGCAGCACGCGGTCGAGCGCCTCGCCGAGCGATTCGCCGCGGAGGAACCGTTCGTGCTCCTCGCGGAGCTGCAGCGAGCCGACGAACACGTGCTCCAGCTCTTCGAGCGGCACGTCGTCGAGGCGGCCGCCGCGCCACTCGTCGAACTCCGGCCACTGCTCCGTCTCCGCGCCCGGCACGACGACCTCCGCGGTCTCGACGGTGCGCGGCAGCGAGCTCGTCACGACGAGATCGAACGTCACGTGCTCGAGCGCACGGTGCGCCGCAGCCGCCTGCTCGAGGCCGCGCTCGGTCAGCCGCACGACCTCCGGGTCGCGCGCGCCGACGTACGACACTTCCGCGTGCCGCATCAGGTAGAGGCGCCTGCGCACGCCGCGTAGCATCGCAGCGTGCTCGCGCCGCTGATCGTCGAGGAGAACGTCGAGGCGTTCCTCGACGCGCACGGTCTCGGGACGGGCCGCGTCACGGCGACGCGCATCGGCGACGGCGGCGGCTCGAATTTCACGTTCCTCATCGAGCGCGGCGCGGAGCGGTTCGTGCTGCGCCGCCCGCCGCGGCCGCCGCTGCCGCCGTCGGCACACGACGTGGTGCGCGAGGCGCGCCTGCAGGACGCCGTCCGCGCGGCCGGGTTCGGACGGCTCGCGGAGATCGTGGCCGTGTGCGATGACGAGGCGGTGCTCGGCGTTCCGTTCTACGTGATGCGCTTCCTCGACGGTCACGTGATCACACAGGAGCTGCCGCCGGGCCTCGAGCACGAGCAGGCGCGGCGCGCGCTCGGGATGGACCTCGTCGACACGCTCGTCGAGATCCACGCCGCGCAGGGGCCGTCGCTCGACCCGTTCCGCCGGCCCGGGTCCTACCTCGAGCGGCAGGTGCGCCGCTTCACACAGCTGTGGGAGATCAACAAGACGCGCGAGATCGGTGCCGTCGAGGAGGTGGCGCGGGCGCTGGCGGAGCGGCTGCCGGACCCGCAACCGGAGACGGTGGTGCACGGCGACTATCGCCTCGGCAACATGATGGTCGCGCGCGACGAGCCGACGCGCATCGTCGCGGTGCTCGACTGGGAGATGGGCGCGATCGGCGACCCGCGCGCAGACGTCGGTTATCTCCTTGCGACGTACTCGGAGCCGAACGGCAGGTTCTCGCCGCTCGGCTCGTCGCCGGTGACGGCGGAGCCGGGATTCCCGGCGCGGGCAGAGCTCGTCGCACGCTACGTCGAGCAGTCGGGCCGCGACGTCGAGCCGCTCGGGTGGTTCGAGGCGCTCGCGCTCTGGAAAGCCGCGGTGTTCTGCGAAGCGATCTACGGCCGCTTCATCCGCGGCGAGCTCGCGGCGGAGGACACGCGCGCGGCGATCTTCGAGCACGCGGTCCCGCTGCTCGCCGAGACCGCGCTCGAAGCGGTCAGCTAGCCGCTTCCGCGACGCCCTGCAGCGTCTTCAGGTCGCGCGCCGAGACGAGGAGCGTCGTCGCGCCGCTCTCGCGCCACGCGGCGAGCCGGTCGCGGATCCGCTCGACCGGTCCCACGAGCGCGACCTCGTCGACGAACGCATCCGGCACCGTGCGCGCCGCGCCCGCCTGGTCGCCCGACATGAACAGCTCCTGGATCTCGCACGCTTCCGCCTCGTAGCCGTAGCGCGCGAAGAGGTCGTTGTAGAAGTTCTTCGACTTCGCGCCCATGCCGCCGATGTAGAACGAGTAGTACTGCTTGAGCGCGTCGCGGCCGCTCTCCACGTCGTCGGTGACGAGCGCCGGCACGGACGGCGCGATGTCGAACCCGTCGCGTGCGCGCTCGAGCGGGAACACGTCACGCGCCTTCTCCGGCGACCAGAAGATCGGCAGCCACCCGTCGGCGATCTCCAGCGCCTGCTCGACCGCCTTCGGCGCGATCGCCGCGAGGTAGATCGGGATGTCGGCGCGGAGCGGCCGCGCCATCAGCTTCAGCGGCTTGCCGAGGCCGGTGCCGCCGGACACGGGGATGTCGTAGTGCTCGCCGTGATGCTCGAGCCGCTCGCGCCGCAGGACCGCGCGCACGATCTCCACGTACTCCCGCGTCTTCCCGAGCGGCTTCCCCCATTCCTGCCCGTGCCAGCCCTCGACGACCTGCGGGCCCGACGTGCCGAGCCCCATCAGGAACCGGCCGCCGGAGAGAAGGTCGAGCGTCACGGCGGTCATCGCCGCGTTCGCCGGCGAGCGTCCCGGCAGCTGCATGATCGCCGTGCCGAGGCCGATGGTCGACGTCCTCGCGCCGAGCCACGCGAGCGGCGTGATCGCATCGACGCCCCACGCCTCCGCGGCCCACGCCGACGAATAGCCGAGTCGCTCCGCCTCGACCGCGAGCTCGACGAGCTCGAGCGGGCTCGTGCCCGGCTGCGCGTAGCCCATGTAGAAGCCGAGCTTCATCGCGTGCGATGCTACGGCAATGGAGAGGCTCGAAACGGTGCGCGCGTTCATGAGCGAGCGCGTGCTCCCGAACGAGCACGTGCTCGACCGCGAGGACGACGAAGCCGACGCGCTCGTGCGCGAGCTGCAGCGCGAGGTGAAGGACGCCGGCCTCTGGGCGCCGCACGTGCCGCCGGAGGCGGGCGGCACCGGGACGGGCTTCCTCGACTACGCGTACCTGAACGAGCACATCGGCCGCACCGTGTGGGGCCAGCTCGTCTTCGGCTGCCAGGCGCCCGACGCGGGCAACGCCGAGATCCTGCACATGTTCGGCACCGACGAGCAGAAGGATCGCTGGCTCTACCCGCTCGTCGCCGGCGAGATCCGCTCGTTCTTCTCGATGACCGAGCCGGAGGTGCCCGGCTCGGACCCGACGACGCTGCAGACGCGCGCCGTCCGCGACGGCGACGACTACGTGATCGACGGGCACAAGTGGTTCTCGTCGGGCGCGGAGGGCGCGGCGTTCGGGGTCGTGATGGCGGTCACCGACCCGGACGCCGACCGGCACATGCGTGCGTCGCAGATCATCGTCCCCGCCGACACGCCCGGCGTCGAGATCGTGCGCGCGATCCCGACGATGGGGCACCGCGGCCGCAACTGGTCGACGCACTGCGAGGTGCGGTACACGGGCGTGCGCGTGCCCGCGGCGAACCTGCTCGGAGGCGAGGGCGCAGGCTTCCTGATCGCGCAGAAGCGGCTCGGCCCGGGTCGCATCCACCACGTGATGCGCTGGCTCGGGCAGATGCAGCGCGCGTTCGAGCTGATGTGCGAGTACTCGCTGCAGCGCGAGACGTTCGGCGAGACGCTGTCGCGCAAGCAGACGGTGCAGAACTGGATCGCCGACAGCTACGCGGAGATCCAGGCGTGCAGGCTGATGACGCTCGACGCCGCGCACAAGATCGACGCCGGCGACGAGGCGCGCGTCGAGATCTCCGCAGTCAAGTTCTTCGCCGCGAAGGTGCTGCAGGACGTCATCGACCGCGCGATCCAGGTGCACGGCGCGCGCGGGCTCACCGACGAGACGCCGCTCGCGCACATGGCGATGATGGCGCGCGGCGGACGCATCTACGACGGCCCCGACGAGGTGCATCGGCAGGTGGTCGCAAAACGCATCCTGAAGGCGTTTGCGGCCGGAGACCGGTGGCATTTCCAGTAGGTGGACTCGCTCCAGGGCAGGCTGCTCGTCTCCTCGCCGGCGCTCGTCGACCCGAACTTCCGCAAGACGGTCGTCCTGATCGCGCACCACGACGACGACGGGGCGATGGGCCTCGTGCTCAGCCGCCCGTCGGACGTGCTCGCGACCGAAGCGGTGCCGGCGCTCGCCGGGCTGCCGGGCGCCGACGAGCCGATCTTCGTCGGCGGGCCGGTGCAGCCCGAGGCGTTCATGGTGCTCGCCGAGTTCGAGGACGTCGCCGAGGCGGCCGCGCCGATCATGGGCGGCCTCGGCTTCATGCCCGCCGACGCCGAGCCGGACGAGCTGGCCATCCTGCGCATGCGGCTCTTCGCCGGGTACTCCGGCTGGGGCGTCGGCCAGCTCGAGGCAGAGCTCGACGAAGGCTCGTGGATCGTCGTCGACGCGATCGCCGACGACGCGTTCGCGAACGACCCCGACGAGCTCTGGCGGACGGTGCTGCACCGAAAAGGCGGTCCGTTCTCCCTGATGGAGAACATGCCGTACGACCCGGGCCTGAACTAGTCGCGCAGGCGCGGCACGACGGTGGCGATCTCCACCGGCATGCCGGGGAGCCCGCCGGTCTTCGACGCGTAGGCGGGCACGCCGACGCATGTGAAGAGCAGCGTGTCGAGCTCCTCGCCGAGCAGGGCGGGGACTTCGCTGTCGAGGAACGTCATCCCCGATGCGCTCGCGCCGAGGGCGTACGCCGAGAGGTGCAGGCGCCCCTCGACGAGTCCGGCCGCGAGCTGCGCCTCGCGGTAGCCGCGGTCGTCGAGCGCGCCGACGTCGGCGGCGCCGATCACGACGAACGCGGCGTCGTGCGCGAGCCCCTGACCGAGCGCGATCCGGCCGAGCTCGTCGCGGAGGTCGCCCGTGCGCCGCGGCGTGTCGAGGTCCGGCCACCGGTACACGCCGGGCTCGATCCCGGCGACGTCGTGCACGACGACGAAGTGCGGCAGGTCGATGCCGCGCAGCGCCACGCCGAGCGCCGTCACGGCGACGTCGCGCGAAAGGCCGCGCGTCCGGTCCATGCGCCGCTGCGAGCTCCGCCGGAGCACGACCTGCTCGACGGGCGGCGAGGCCGTGACCGGAACGTCGACGGGGGTGCCCGGCTGCCACGGCTCCCCCAGCTCGTCGACGTCGCCGGCGCGCTGCGCCTGGGTGTCGAGCGGGAGCTCGTGCGGATCGTGATCCACGTCGCCGGCGGCTGCGGCCCCCGTCGGCGTGAGCGACGGCGTCCCGCCGAAGCCGACGACGGCGACCGGCCATTCGTGCACGCCGTCGGCGCCGACGAGCTCGGTCACGGCCGCGTCCGGGAACCGCGTGTAGAGCTCCGCGGCGATCCCCGCCGAGCGGGCCGCAGCGAGGAGCTGCGAGAGCATCGTCCCCGAGTCCCAGTAGATGTGGCGGTAGCCGCGCTCGCGGTAGCGCCAGCCGGTCCGCCACGGGATTCCCGTCGAGACGATCGCCGGAGCCTCGCCGCCCGGCGGCGGCCCGATCGTGACGAGCGCGTGGTCGTGCGGGTGGTACCAGTGCACGCCCGCCGGGAGCGGCGAACCGTCCGGGACGGCGACGTAGAGCTCGATCGGGAACCGTGCACCCGCGGAGCCGGCGGCGCGGAAGTACAGGGCGCCCCAGTCACGCTGCGCCGTCCGCACGATGCCCGCGCAGAGGTAGAGGACGCGGCCGAGCTGCGCAAGGTCGAGCGCAGCGGGCGGGATGTCGACGCCGCGGAGCACGTCGATCGCCGACGCGGGCGTCGCCGGCAAGTCCCGCGGCAGCTCGACGCGCGGCAGCGACTCGTCGTAGCGCTTGGAGAACCACGGCACCGTGTCGGTGTCGCTCGGCGTGTAGCCGGTGAGCGCGAGCGGATCGTCGGGCGGCGCCTCCCAGTCGCCGCCGGCGGCGTACGAGGTGACGCGGTGGAGGCGCTGCGTCGGCGTCTCCATCAGAGCGGCGGCTCCCCCACGCGTTCCCCGCGGGCGCGCGGGCCCGGCAGGTTCGGGAAGCGGAACGGCGCCGGCTCGCGGCCCGGCTGCACGAACCAGCACTCGCCGGTGGCGCCGCTCGAAACGGCGCGCCACATCGCGTCGGCGACGTCGTCCGGCGCGAGCAGCGGGAAGCCGGCGGCCGCGAACGCGACGCGTTGGTGGTCGATCATGGGCGTGTCGGCGATCCCCGGGCAGACGGCGTTGAGGCGCACCGGCTCGAGGTGCGGCGCCATCGAACGGACGAACCCGACGACGGCGTGCTTGGTCAGCGAGTACACGGGGTCGCTGGGCATTCCCGTGAGGCCTGCGAGCGACGCCGTGCAGACGATCGCCCCCTCGGTCATCACCTGCGACAGCCGCAGCACACCGAGGACGATCCCGTCGACGTTGACGGAGACGGCGCGCCGGTAGTTCTCGTACGTGAGGTCGCCGGTGAGGATGCCCGCGTTGAGGCAGGCGACGTCGACGGCATCGACGCGCTCCCACGCCTCCGGCGAGGTCACGTCGAAGCCGGTCGCGAGGTCGAGCGACTCGACCTCGAACCCCTCGCGCTCGAGCCGCGTGCGCAGCGCGCGGCCGATTCCGCCCTCGCCGCCGGTGACGATTGCCTTCACGGGACGAGCACGACCTTGCCGACGTGCCGGCGCGACTCGATCAGCGCGTGCGCATCGCGCGCGTCCGCGAGCGCGAACGTCGCGCCGACGGGTGGGTCGATGAGGCCGCCGCGCCACAACGCGAGCAGCTCCTCCGCACGCGCACGGACGTACTCCGGCTGCAGCTTCATCAGCCGTCCGAGGTAGAAGCCGAAGACGGACGCGTTGCGCCCGACGAGCCACTGGACGCTCGGGTCCCGCCACAGCCCGCCGGCGAACCCGATCGCGACGATCGTCCCGAGCGGGTTCAGCAGGGGCAGCGAGCGCGTGAACACCTCGCCGCCGACCGGGTCGAGCACGAGGTCGACGCGTACGTCGTCGAGCTCCTCGTAGCCGCGCACGTCGTCGGCGCCGATGCTCTCCGCGTACGCGCGCTTCTCGGGCGAGCTCGCCGTCGCCGTCACGTGCGCGCCGAGGTGCTTCGCGAGCTGGATCGCCGCCGCGCCGACACCGCCCGAGCCGGCGTGGACGAGCACCGTGTCGCGGCGCGCGGCGATCGACAGCGGGATCCACGCAGTCAGGTACGTCGTCAGGAACGCCGCTCCCGCCGCGAACGACGCGCCGGACGGCAGGTCGAACACCCACTGCGGGTCGACCTCGACGCGTTCCGCATACCCGCCCGCCGACCGCGGGAGCGCAATCACGTCGCGCCCGTCGAGCGTCCCGGCAACCTCGTTCCCGAGCACGTACGGGAGCTCCGGCATCTGCGGATAGAGCCCGCGCCGGATCAGCACGTCGGCAAAGTTGACGCCGGCGGCGCGCACGTCGACGACCGCGCCGCTCGGCTCCTCCCACTCCTCGAGCGCGAGGTCGCCGCCGACCTCGCGCAGCACGACGGCGTTCACCGACCGGTCCAGTTGGCCGGCCGCTTCTCGAGGAAGGCCGCCACTCCCTCCTGGCCGTCCTCCGACCCGAGGCACGCGGCGAACGCCTCGACCTCGCGCTCGTCGCTTCGTGCGTCTCGCGTGGAGTGCATCAGCTTCTTGATCTGCCGGATCGCATGCGGCGACTGGCCGTCGAGCGGGTCGACGTACCGCGCGATCCCCTCGTCGAGGTCGTCGACGACGAACTCGACGAGGCCCCACTGCTCCGCCTGCTCGGCCGGGATGCGCTCGCCCGTCATCGTCAGCCACCGCGCGCGGCCCGGCGAGATGAGCCGCGGCGCGCGCTGCGTGCCGCCGCCGCCCGGCAGCAGGCCGAGGTTCACCTCCGGGAACCCGAGCTGCGCGTCGCGCGTCGCGATCCGGAAGTCGCACGCGAGCGCGATCTCGAGGCCGCCGCCGAGGCAGTAGCCGTGGATCGCGGCGACCACCGGCACGGGCGCCTCCTCGATCAGGTTCGCGACCGGCTGGATCCCGCCGGGACGGTCGCCGTCGCCCATGCCGCCGACGAACCCGCTGATGTCCGCGCCCGCCGAGAACGCACGGTCGCCCCGCCCGCGCAGCACGACCGAGCGGACATCGTCCTGCAGGTCCTCGAACGCGTCCCAGAGGTCGCCGATGATCTTCGCGTTGACCGCGTTGACGGGCGGGTTGTCGAGCCAGACGGTGAGGATCACGCGGGGACCCCGGAGAACATGTCGCGCAGCTCGGTCTTCTTGAACTTGCCGACGCTCGTCTTCGGGATCTCCTGCACGAACTCGAAGCGGTCGGGGAGCCACCACTTCGCAAAGTTCGGAGCGAGGAACTCGCGCAGCTCCTCCGGCGTCGCGGTCTTCCCTTCGCGCAGCACGATCGCGGCGAGCGGCCGCTCGTCCCACTTCGCGTCGGGGATGGCGATCACGGCCGCCTCGGCGACAGCCGGATGCGCCATCAGCGCGTTCTCGAGCTCGACCGACGAGATCCACTCGCCGCCCGACTTGATCACGTCCTTCGAACGATCCTTGATCTGGACGAAGCCCTTCGGATGGATCGAGACGACGTCGCCGGTCTTGAACCAGCCGTCGTCCGTCCACCGCTCGGCCTGTTCGGGCGTCTCGTAGTACGCCGCCGCGACCCACGGGCCGCGCACCTCGAGCTCGCCCATCGACTCGCCGTCCCACGGAAGGATGTTCCCGTCGGCATCGCGGTTGCGCAGCTCGACGAGCGGGAGCGGGATGCCCTGCATCGCGACGTAGTCGAACTGCGTCTCCTCGTCGGCGTCCTGCAGCTCGCCCATCAGCTGCGACGTCGACGCCACGGGCGACGTCTCGGTCATCCCCCACCCGTGCACGACGTTCAGGCCGTGCCGCTGCTTGAAGCCCGCGATCATCGCGCGCGGCGCAGCGGAGCCGCCGACGAGCATGCCCTTCATGTGCGAGAGGTCCCACTTTCCCGGGTTCGCGTCGAGGAGGCCGAGGATGCCGAGCCAGATCGTGGGGACGCCGGCCGTCCACGTCACGTTCTCCTGCACGAACGCGTCGAGCAGCGACTCGGGGTCGAGGTGCGGCCCCGGGTACACGAGCTTCGCGCCGAGCGCGGTCGCGAGGTAGGGGTAGCCCCACGCGTTCGCATGGAACATCGGCACCACCGGCAGGATCGAGTCGCTCTCGGAGATCCCGAGCCCCATCGGGTTGCCCGCGGCGACCCCGAGCGTGTGCAGCATCGTCGAGCGGTGCGAGTAGAGGACGCCTTTCGGCATCCCGGTCGTGCCGCTCGTGTAACACATCGCGGCGGCCTCGTTCTCGTCCAGCTCCGGGTCCCGCCACGCGTCCGGGTCCGCGCCCGCGAGCAGCTCCTCGTAGCCGTCCTCCACGACGATCACGTGCTCGATCTTCGTGCGGTCGACGAACTGGTCGAGCAGCGGCTTCAGGCTGGCGTCGACGATGACCGCACGGTCGCCCGCGTGCGTCGCGATGTACGCGAGGTCGTTCGGGTGCAGGCGGAGGTTGAGCGTGTGCAGGACGAACCCGCCGCACGGGATGCCGAGGTACGCCTCGTGGTGCTGGTAGTGGTTCCAGCAGAGCGTCGCGACGCGGTCGCCGCGCTCGAGCCCGAGGTTCTGGAGCGCGACGGCGAGCGCGCGGGCGCGGCGGCACGACTCGGCGTACGTCGTGCGGTGGAAGCTCCTGTCGGGGAGGCGGGTGACGATCTCCTTGCCGCCGTAGTACGCCTCGGCGCGCCGCAGGATCGTCGGCAGCGTCAGCTGGAAGTCCATCATCAGGCCGTTCATCCGAGTCCTTGCCTCCGCGGAAGGTCGATGTCCATGTCGACGAGGTGTCCGTCGCGCTCGACGTACCCGCCCTTGCCGCCGACGATCAGCAGCACGACCTCGTCGTCCGTGCGGTTCGAGATCTGGCGGTGAGTCGTCGACTCGACGTGCACGAGGCCGCCTTCCGGCACCTCGTGCTCCTCGCCGTCGAACGTGAACGTCGCGGTGCCGCGGTGCACGAAGTACAGCTCGTCCTGCGTGTCGTGGAAGTGGTTCGGCCCCTCGTACCGGGGCGGGAAGACGAGGCCGTTGACGCCGAACGCCGTGACGCCGAGGGCGCCGCGCACCTTCCGGAAGCCGGGCCCGTCGCCGAGAGCGTCGAGAGAACTCACCTGGTAGCCCATGCACGGATCCTAAAGCGCGAACGGCGGTGCCAGGTGTGGCATCCAGAGGCGCACCGATGTGCAACCGAACTGCAAATCCCCTGCTCGGGGCCTACGCAGATCGGACAATGTCCGGTGCCAGGCACCGTTACGAACGTGTGACGACCGGCTCGGGCCAGCGGCGCACGAGGAGCGCGGTCACGACCGCGGCGACGGCGTACACCACCGCGACCGCCGTCGGGCCCGCCTCGGCGAAGGCGACGGTCGCGAGCGCGAACAGGACGAGCTCGCAGCCGAGGCGGAGCGGATCCGGCAGGCGCCACGCAGCCTTCGGCGCCACGAACGCTCCCCAGAAGACGACCACTGCGAGGCCGACGAGCCAGCCGATCCACGGCCAGCCCCACCACACGAACGCGGCGACGGTCGCGATCTCGCAGGCGAAGCGCACGGCGAGATTCAGAGCTCTCATTCGCCGAACAGGAACCGACGGAGCGCGCGGTCTCGGAGCCGGTCGGGCAGCTTCTGCACGCCCGCGCGGAGCTTCGCGTCGCGGCCGACGAGGTAGCGCGTCCGCGGCGGGTCCGCCGTCAGCGCATGCTCGACCGCCTTCGCGACCTCGACGGGCGGCACGCCCGCCGACGACCGCTTCGCCGCGAGCCGCCGGAACTTCTCGATGCGGGCTCCGTAGCGCTCCGCCGCCTCCGCCGCGGACTCGTCGAATGCGCGCTGCGGCTTCGTCCACATCGGCGTCGCGATCGTGCCGGGCTCGACGATCGCGACGTGGATCCCCCACGGCTGCAGCTCGAGGCGCAGCGAGTCGGCCATCGCCTCGAGCGCGAACTTCGACATCGCGTACGCGCCGAGGAACGGCAGCGCCGACCGTCCGCCGACCGATCCCATCAGCACGACGCGGCCGCGCGCCGCACGAAGCGCGGGCAGGAATGCTTGCAGCACGCGCAGCTGCCCGACGACGTTCACGTCGAGCTGCCGCGCGAGCTCGTCCGGCGGCAGGTACTCGAGCGGCGCTGCGATGGCGATGCCCGCGTTCAGCACGACCCCGGCGAGCGTGTCGACGCCCTCTGCCGCGCGCGCGACGGCGCCCGCGTCGGTGACGTCGAAGACGAGCTCGCGCATTCCGGCCGGCGCGTCGCCCTCAGCGCGCACGGACGCGAGGACGTCCCACCCGCGCGCGGCGAGATGGCGCGCCGTCGCCTCGCCGATCCCCGTCGACGCGCCGGTTACGAGCGCAGCAGCGATCGCGCGATCTCCGCGCGGTGCTCGCGCCCGTACCCGAGCGCCGACTCGAGCCACAGCGCGCGCTTGTAGTAGCGGTGGAGCGGGTGCTCCCACGTGAAGCCGATGCCGCCGTGCACCTGGATCGAGCGCTCGCACGCGGCGACCGCCGCTTCCGTCGCCTGCGCCTTCGCGGCCGCGCACGCGAGTTCCGCCTGCTCATCGGCTTCGGCGACGCTCCATGCCGCCCAGTACGCGAGCGACCGCGCGAGCTCGACGCCGACGTACGCGTCGACGACGGAATGCGACACCGCCTGATAGGCGCCGATCTTCTTGCCGAACTGCTCACGCTCGGAGACGTACGCGATCGCCATCTCGGTGGCCCGCGAGCCGATGCCGACGGCCTCGAGAGCGTAGGCCGCGAGGAGCTTCTGCCGGTCGCCGCCGATCTCGTCCTCGACGAACGAGCCCTCGTACAGGACGCGCCCGAGCTCCTCGAAGAGCACCGCGGCGTCGAGGAACGTGAACTCGTCCGACGACAGGATCCCCTTCCACCCGAGCTCCGCGAGCTGGTCGTCGGACGGTGCCGGGTTCGCCTCGAGGAACCTGCGGGCCTCCGCGCGCAGGTCCTCCTGCTCTTCGGTGAAGGAGAAGTCCATCAGCGCGACCTCGGCAGGCCGAGCACGCGCTCGCCGACGATGTTGCGGAGGATCTCGCTCGTCCCGGCCTCGATCGTGTTGCCGCGGGAGCGGAGCTGCTGGTACTGCCAGTACTCGTCGCCGTCGGGGCCGCCGAGGATCTCGAGCGCGAGCTTCGTCAGCCGCTGGTTCGCCTCCGACCAGACGAGCTTCGACGCAGACCCCTCCGGCCCGGGGATGCCCGTCTTCTCGAGTGTCGTCAGCGAGCGGTAGTTCGTGTAGCGCAGCGCCTGCAGCTCGATCCACTCGCGTGCGATGCGATCGAGCAGCACGGGGTCGTCGACGCCGCGCTCCTTCGCAAGTGCGAGCAGCTTGCGCACGGCGACGTCGAGGGTCGACGACAGCGCGAACCCGAGCGTGCCCCGCTCGTGCAGCAGCGTCGTCATCGCGACCTGCCAGCCGCCGCCGATCTCGCCGAGGAGATTCTCCTTCGGCACGCGGACGTCGGTGAAGAAGATCTCGTTGAACTCGGGGTGCCCGGTGATCTGGACGAGCGGCCGCACCTCGACGCCGGGCGCGTGCATGTCGACGATCACGTACGTCAGGTTGCGGTAGCGCGGCTCGTCCGGCAGCCCGAGCCCGACGAGGATGCAGAAGTCGGCGATGTGCGCGAACGACGACCACACCTTCTGGCCGTTCACGAGGAAGTGGTCGCCGTTGTCCTCGATGCGCGTGCGGGCTGCGGCGAGGTCGCTGCCGGCGTCGGGCTCCGAGAAGCCCTGGCACCAGATCTCGTCCGCGCTGAGGATCTTCGCCAGGTAGCGCTCCTTCTGCGCGGGCGTGCCCCACGCGATGATCGTCGGCCCCGCCATCCCGAGGCCGATCACGCCGAGATGCGACGGCGCCTCGGCACGCGCGAGCTCCTCGAGGAAGATCGCCTGGTGGCTGTACGGCGCACCCGCGCCGCCGTACTCCTTCGGCCACGTCAGCCCTGCGTACCCCGCCTCGCCGAGCTTGCGGCTCCAGTCGCGGTCGGCGTCCTCGAACCGCCGAGCGCCCCGCTGCTTCGAGCTCTCCGGGAGGTTCTGCGCGATGAACTCTCGCACCTCCTGGCGGAACGCGGCCTCCTCCGGCGTGTCGCGCAGATCCATCGTGGCGATCCTATTCGCGCAGCGTCATCTGCGTGCACGTCGCGTACGCGACGAGGGAGCCGCCGCCGTCGGTGACGCGGCACTCGCAGAGCGAGATCGTGCGGCCCTGCTTGATCACGGTGCCGACCGCGGTGAGCGTCGCCGTCCAGACCGGCTTCAGGAAGTTGATCTTCAGTTCGACGGTGGCGAACGTCTCGGCGTCGTCGAGCAGCGAGAAGAGCGCCATCCCCATCGCGGCGTCGGCGATGTCGCAGAGAACGCCGCCGTGCAGCGTGCCGGGCGGGCTCGTGTGCTGTGGCCCGGCTTCGAGCTCGACCGTCACCTTCCCCGCCTCGACGGCCGTCAGCCGGAAACCGATCAGGCTCGCGACCGGCGCCGGGTCGTGCTCGCCGGCGAGGACGCGCTGCAGCGACGCGAGGCTCACGGGACGAGGACGGTGCGGATGACGTCGCCGCCCTGCATCGCGTCGAGCGCCGCCTGCCAGTCCGAGAGCGGCGCCGTCCGCGTCACCATCGACGCGAGGTCGAGCGTCCCGTCGAGCGCCCACTGCGCGAGGCGCGGGAAGTCCTCCTCCGGCAGATGGTCGCCGCCGTGCGAGACGAGGATGCGCGCGCGCCGCGCGAACAGCGCCGGCAGGTCGATCTCGACTTTCTCGCCCGACGGCGAGAGCCCGATCAGCACGATCGTCCCGCCGGTCGCGATCATGCCGAGCGCCTGGGTGAACGTCTGCCGGCGGCCGACGACGTCGAACACGAAGTCGACAGGTCCCGGCTCCGTCTGCGTCGCGCCGAAGCGCGTCGCCTGCTCGAGCTTACGCGGGTCGACGTCGATTGCGCGGATCTCGGACGCGCCGGCGATGCGCGCGCCCTGGATGACACACAGTCCGACCGCGCCGCAGCCGATCACGCCCACGCGCGCCCCCTCCCACACCTTGGCGGTCTCGAGGACGGACATGACGCCGGTCGCGACGGCGCAGCCGATGAGGCACGCCTGCTCCGGCGGGAGTTCCCGCGGGACCTTCACGGCGGCGACCTCGTGCACGACCGTATGGGTCGCGAACGTCCCCGTTCGCAGCACCGGTGTCAACTCGCCGCCGTCGGCGCGGAAGAGCCGGCCCGGCGCCGCCGGCGGCCGTCTGCACTGGCGCGGTGCGCCGCGAACGCACGCTGCACACCGCCCGCACGCGGTCTTCCAGCCGAGGACGACGCGGTCTCCTTCGGCGAGTCCGGCGACCCCCTCGCCGACGGCCTCGACGGTGCCCGCTCCCTCGTGTCCGAGCAGCACCGGCAGCTGATGACCCCAGCCGTCCTCCTCGATCACGTGCAGGTCGCTGTGGCAGACGCCGGTCGCCTCGATGCGGACGAGCACCTCGCCGGCGCCCGCGGCGCCGACGGTGATCTCCTCCAGCGCGACCGCGCCGGGCGCGCCGAGGACTACGCCCTGGTCAGCCACGAGCGGTCGAGGTCGCGCACCGAGTGGCCGCCCGCGAGCGCGAGCGTCAGGTCGATCTCGGCCATCAGGTTCTGCAGCAACTCCTCGACGCCGCGCTGCCCTCCGACCGCGAGCGCGTACGCATACGGACGGCCGAGGAGCACCGCGTCGGCGCCGAGCGCCACCGCCTTGAGCACGTCCGCGGCGCAGCGGATCCCGCCGTCCATCAACACGACCGCGTCGGGCAGCGCGTCGCGCACCTCGACGAGCGCGTCGAGCGCGGCGACGGCGCCGTCGACCTGACGGCCGCCGTGGTTCGAGACGACCACACCGTCGACGCCGTGCCGCAGCGCCTCGCGCGCGTCGTCGGCGGTCAGGACGCCCTTGACGAGGATCGGCAGCTTCGTCTGCCCGCGTAGCCAGTCGAGGTCGTTCCACGTCAGGCCGAGGTTCGGGAATGTCGCGAGCATCGTCGCGGCGGCGGTGAGCATGTCCTCCTCCGGGCTCTTCTCGAGCCTCGACAGGAAGACGGGATCGGAGAAGTACTGCCCGCAGCCCTCGCCCTTGATGAACGGCAGGTACGCCTGCCGGAGGTCGCGCGGGCGCCAGCCGAGCGTGAGCGTGTCGAGGGTGACGACGATCGCGCCGTACCCGGCGGCTTCGGCGCGGCTGACGAAGCTCTCGCAGATCTCGCGGTCGTTCACCCAGTAGAGCTGGAACCAGCGTGGCGCTCCGGTCTCGGCGACCTGCTCGATCGAGTGCGTCGCGGCGCTCGAGAGCAGCAGCGGGACGCCGGACGAGGCGGCGGCGCGCGCGACGCCGACCTCCGCCTCTTCGTGCGCGATCGAGAGGACGCCGATCGGCGCGAGGAAGAACGGCGCCGGCGAGCGCATGCCGAGCACCTCGACGGAGATGTCGCGCACCGCGTTTCCTGCGAGCATCCGCGGCCGCAGCCGCCACTGCCGGAATGCCGCGAGGTTCGCGTCCATCGTCGTCTCTGACCCGGCGCCGCCTGCGATGTAACCGAACGCGCCCGGGTCGAGCTTCTCCTGTGCCGCGCACTCCCAGTCGTCGGCGGAGATCGGCCAGTCGGGCGGCTGCTGCGCGATGTAGATCGCGTTCTGGATCAGTGATCCGCTGAAGCTCACGCAGGCGATCCTACGTCGTCGGCTGCGTAGTTCGGTGCACGCGCGACGGCGCTGATGCCCGATGGAGACGCGGGCGTCTCGGCAGACGATCTGTGCGTGGAGACGCCGACCCTGTGCAAGCTCGACGGCGCGTCGTGCCCGGGCCCGGCCTGCCCGTTCTGGGTTCTCGGCGAGTGCCTGCTCTCCGACGTCGAGATCGCCGACGCCGACGTCGCCGAATGGCTGCTCCGCCTACGCGCGGAGCTCGAGCAGTAGCAGCCGATCCGTCGCGTTTACTCCCGCCGATGGAGACTTCCCGTCTCGAGACGTTCAGCGACGGCGTCTTCGCAATCGCGGCGACGCTGCTGATCCTCGACATCCGCCTGCCGGAGGGCCACGGCTCCGTCGCGCACCAGCTCGTCCACCTCTGGCCGTCGTACGCCGGCTACGCCGTCTCGTTCCTGACGATCGGAATCATGTGGATCAACCATGCCGCGGTGTTCCGGCAGATCGGCCGCGTCGACCGGACGTTCCTGACGATCAACGTCGTCTTCCTGCTCTTCATCGCGTTCGTCCCGTTCCCGACCGCCGTCCTCGCGCGGCACCTCCATCACGATGCGAAGGCCGCGGCGTTCTTCTACGGGCTGACGCTCACCTGTACCGCGGTCATGTACCAGGTGCTGTGGTTCTACGCGTCGCTCGGACGCCGGCTCCTCGTCGAGGACGCCGATCCGCGCGTGGTCAGCGGGATCACCCGCGCGTTCCTGCCCGGCGTCCCCTTCTACGCGTCCGCGATGGTGAGCGCGCTCGTGTCGTCGTGGCTGTCCGTCGCGCTGTACGCGGGGATCTCCGTCTTCTACGTGGTCGAGAGCTCCATCTTCGGCCGCGATGCCGCCTGAACTCGACGAGCTGCTCGTCCGCATCGGGACGCAGCCGCGTGATCGAGCGCGAGCTCGCCGCCTAACCCTTCTCGACGACGAGGTAGCCGTCGTGTCGCTCGATCACGCGCTCGATCTCGCGCCGCTCGTGGCCTTCGACGACGAAGAAGCGGTCGGCGTCCCGCCGGACTGCTTCGTACTCCTCGTGCGAGAGCCGCACCGCCGCGGTGCACGTCGCGTCGGCGCACTCGCAGACGTACTCGAGCTCGCCGTGATCCGGGGCTGCCCGATCCTCGATCTCGTCGTTCACCGACCGGAAGACCGCCTCGTTGTGCTTCAGCCGCTGCCGTGTGACATCGTCCATGGACGTCTGATTCCAGTTTGGGCAACTGCTAATCAGGAACACCCGACCCGTGCCGTCTCCCGCTCCCGACCGCCACGAGCCGTCGCGCGCCGCACAGATGCACCGACGGAACGCGCGAATCGCGGGCAGCGCCGCGCTGCACCGCTTCGACAAGGCCATCGCGCTCCCGTTCCTCTGCGAGTGCAGCGACGAACGGTGCGACGAGCTGATGCGGATCTCGCTGCGTGAGTTCGACGAGGCGCGCGCCGGCGGCAACTACCTGACAGTGCCGGGCCACCAGGTCGACGACGCGACGATCGTGCGGATCCGCGAGTCCTGCTGGCTCTACCGTCCGGACTGACGCCTGCGGCCGCCGCCGCGGGTGCGATACTCGGCGGGTGGGAGAGATCGACCCGCTCGGCACGCGCAAGGACGGCCTCGACGCCTTCCTCGATCAGAAGATCGACGAGGGGTACACGATCGAGACGCGCACCGACACGCACGCGATCATCGCGCGGCGGCCCAGAGGCATCAAACGGTTCCTGGGCGGCGCGGACCCCGGTCGGTACGTCGTCGAAGTCGACGAAGACGGAATAGCGAAGATGCGCCCGGCCGAGCCGCGGCGCACGTGAACGACGAACCCGGAGGTCACGCCATGGCGTCGAAGGACAAGAACACGAAGAAGAGCATGGACAAGAAGCCGGCGCAGAAGACGCTCAAGGAGAAGCGTCAGGCGCGCAAGGCGAAGAAGTAGTCGGAGAGGCGCCTAGCGGAGTCGAACCGCTGTAAACGGCTTTGCAGGCCGCTGCCTAGCCACTCGGCCAAGGCGCCACGCGAGCCGCATGGTATCCACCGCCGCGGGTACCCCCTCCGCCGTGCCCGCGCGCAACCCGCAT
>DATDNT010000077.1:0-3659 GCA_036518135.1 Gaiellaceae bacterium
TGCTCGATCGTGTCGTTGTCCTCGGGTGCGAGGCCGTAGCGCGAATTGTCTCGCCCGACCACCTGCAGCGTCGAGATGCCGATCGCGACGTCGAACTCGTCGTCGTCGAAGGGAAGCGCGCGAAGGTCTGCCTGCACGCTCGCGACACCCGGTATGTCGACGACGACGAGGTCTACCGCCGTCACATCTGCGTCGAGAACGGCGAGCGCGGCGAGGTACGCGCGCTCCGCAAACGCGTATCCGACGTCGAGCACCCGCTCCTCGGCAGACACGCGGCCGAGGCACCACGCGATCTCGACGGCGGCCTCGGGCGCATCCGCGGGCTGCTCGATGGTGCGTGGCCGGCCTCCGAGGAGGCCCCGGGCGACGGCATCGTCGATGCGGCGAATGTGGCGGAACTCGGCGGACGCGACCACGCTCTCGAGCAAGGCTGACCGGGACACGCCCGACGCCAACCGCTCTTCGGCATCTGCTCGCTCTCGTTCGGTGATCGGACGGCGGAGCACACGCCGCCAGAGGATGTCCAGGTCCTCGTCGGAGAGCCAAGCCGCGATGCGTTCGTCCACGCTCATCGCGATGCTATGCCCAGATGTCACTGTCAGTCTGCATCCTCTCCGGAGGCGATCCGCGGCGGCTCGCAGCGCTGCTCGGCGCAGTTCGCGGCGTCGCCGACGAGACGGTCGTCGCCGTCGACGAGCGCGTCGATCCCGAACGCCTGGAGGCCGTGTCGTCGCTGGCCGACGTGCTCGTGCGTTACCCCTTCGCGCCGCCGGTCGAGCGGCCGCTCGCGTGGCTGCACTCGCTCACGACGCGCGAATGGGTCTTCCGCATCGACGACGACGAGGCACCGTCTGCTGCGCTCCTCGAGCTGCTCGCCGCACCGCCGTCGCACCTGACCCACGTGTACGTCCCGCGCCGCTGGCTCTGGCGCGAAGGCTGGATCGACGCCGACCCGTGGGCACCCGACTGGCAGCTCCGCCTGACGCGCCGCGACGCCGCGCGCTTCCCCGGCGTCATGCACATCCCGATCGCGGCCGATGGGCCGCATGCGTACCTCGACGCGCCGCTCTACCACCTCGATCTCGTGCTGAACGACTACGCAGCGCGCGCCGCGAAGGCGCGGCGCTACGACGCCGAGCGGCCAGGTTTGCGTTTGGGCGGGACGCCCTTGAACGAGGCCTACTACCTCCCCGAGGACCGGGATCCCGCGACCGTCGACATCCCCGCGGGCGACGTCGCAACCGTGCGGGCGGTCTTTCGTCCGGCGGAGATCGGCGCCGGTGCCCTGTCGCCGCGTCTTGCGACGCGCGAAGAAGTGGACGCGTACTGGTCGCGTGCGCCTCTGCCGTCATATGCCGCACGGTTGGAGCTCGGACGTCCGCCCCGGTTCGTGGAGGGGGAGGTCCGCCAGGTCGATGTCGTCGTTCACAACGACGGGGCTACGACGTGGCCGGCGACGGGCTACCCCGAGATTCGGGTCGCGTATGACGGCGGGCTGCGCACGGCGCTGCCGCACGACGTGGCGCCGGGCGAGTCGGTCGTCGTGCCGGCGTCCGTACGCGCGCCGGAAGACGCAGGAGACCACATCATCCAACTCGATCTCGTTCACGAGGGAGTCCGCTGGTTCGGTGCTGCCGCCGACCTCGAGATCAGCGTGGCGCGCCGGCTCGTGGCGGTCGTGCTCGTCGGACAGCCCCCTGGTGACGAGCCGTTCGACCGCGCGGTGGACGCCGTGCTGGCGGCGTTGCCGCGCGACGCGGCGCCGTTCCTCGTCGGGCCGAGGCCGTCGTGGCTGCGCGATCGCTTCAACGTGGATGCGGCCTCCACCCCGCCGCAGGCCTACGACCTGGTCAGAGTCGTGCCTGCCGGGAATCGCAGGAACCGTCTGCGCCTGTGGCGTGAGGCGCGTACGCTTCGCCGGAATGCTCGACGGTAAGCGGATCTTCGTGACGGGCGGCGCCGGTTTCATCGGGACGACGCTCGCGCGCGAGCTCGTCGACCGGAACGAGGTCGTCGCCTACGACAGCCTGCACCGCGACGCGCTCTCGGGCACGGACCTCGGCGACCATCCGAACTTCTCGCTGATCCAGGGCGACGTGCTCGACGCGGAGGCGCTGCGCGAGGCGTCCGCCGGCGCGACGCATTTCGTGCACTGCGCGGCGATCGCGGGCGTCGACACCGTGCTCGAGAGCCCGGTGCGCACGATGCGCGTGAACGTGATCGGCACGTACAACGCGCTCGAGGCCGCGGTCGCGACGCAGCCTTCGCTCGAGCGGTTCGTCGACTTCTCGACGAGCGAGGTGTTCGGCACGCACGCCTTCCGCGTCGAGGAGGGACAGGTGTCGACGATCGGCTCCGTCGGCGAGGCGCGCTGGACGTACGCGGTGTCGAAGCTCGCCGGCGAGCACATGGCGCACGCCTACCACGACGAGCTCGGCCTGCCCACGGTGACCGTTCACCCGTTCAACGTCTACGGCCCCGGCCAGATCGGCGGCGGCGCGATCCGCGCGTTCATCGAGAACGCGATCGCGGGCCGCGACCTGACGATCCACGGCGACGGCTCGCAGATCCGCGCGTGGACGTACGTCACCGACATGGTGAGCGGCGTCCTCATGTGCCTCGAGCACGAGGCGGCCGTCGGGCAGACGTTCAACATCGGCAACCCACGCAGCGCCGTGACGATCTACGACCTCGCGCAGCGCATCAAGCGCCTGTCGGCCGCGCCGGGCGACATCGTGTTCCAGCCGCTCCACTACGCAGACGTCGAGCTGCGCATCCCGAACGTCGAGAAGGCGCGCACCGTGCTCGGCTGGGAGCCGGTCGTGGAGCTCGACGAAGGCCTCGAGAAGACGATCGCGTGGTACAGGGCGAAGGCGCTCGCATCCGCTTAGGGTGGCCGGAGCTCGGTGACCCCGAGCTCGCCGAGGTGGCGGAGGTCCTCGAGAGCGGCATGCTCACGATGGGGCCGAAGGTCGCCGAGTTCGAGGAGCTGGTCGCGGGGATCTGCGAGACGCGTCACGCGATGGCCGTCACGTCCGGGACCGCGGCGCTCCATCTCGCGGTACTCGCGTGCGAGCTGCGGCCGGGCGACGAGGTCGTCGTCCCCGCGTACACGTTCCCGGCGACGGCGAACGTCGTCGCGCTCTCGGGGCTGAAGCCGGTGCTCGTCGACGTCGACCCCGAGACGATGAACATCGACGCCTCGAAGGTCGAGGTCGGCGCACGCACGAAGCTGATCCTCGGCGTCCACCTCTTCGGCCGGCCGATGCGCATGCACGAGCTGCCCGACGGCGTGCCCGTGCTCGAGGATGCGGCCGGCGCGCTCGGCGCGCGCTATCGCGGCCGTGCCTGCGGCGGCCTCGGCGCCGCGGGCTGCCTCAGCTTCCATCCGCGGAAGATCGTCACGACGGGCGAGGGCGGGGCCGTCACGACGGACGACGACGAGCTCGCGGACCGCGTGCGCGTGCTCCGCAACCACGGCTGGAAGAGCCTGCAGCCGCCCGACATGCCGATGCCGGCGCTGAACTACCGACTGTCCGACATCCTCTGCGCGATCGGCATCCCGCAGGCCCGCCGCATCGGCGAGCTGCACGCACGCTTCGCCGCGATCGCCGACGGCTACTCGCAGCGCCTCGCGCACCTGCCGGTGCTGCTCCCGC
>DATDNT010000078.1:0-54180 GCA_036518135.1 Gaiellaceae bacterium
AGAAGTTCGACTGGCGCAAGGGCTACAAGTTCTCGACGTACGCGACGTGGTGGATCCGCCAGGCCGTCGCGCGCGCGCTCGCCGACAAGGCGCGGACGATCCGCATGCCGGTGCACGTGGTCGAGAAGCTGAACAAGATCACGCGCACCGAGCGCAAGCTGCGCGCCGAGAAGGGCCGCGAGCCGACGAACGAGGAGATCGCGATCGACCTCGACATGACGCTCGAGGAGGTCGAGTCGATCCGCCGCACCTCGCAGGCGCCGGTGTCGCTCGAGAAGCCGGTCGGCGACGAGGAGGAGTCGGAGTTCGGCCAGTTCATCGAGGACGAGAACACGCCGCTCCCGGACGAGGCCGCCGACACCGCCTTCCGCTCGGAGGCGCTCGCGAAGTGCCTCGGCTCGCTCAGCTACCGCGAGCGGCGCGTGCTCGAGCTTCGCTACGGCCTGAACGGCGAGCAGCCGCGGACGCTCGACGAGGTCGGCCGGGCGTTCCAGGTGACGCGCGAGCGGATCCGGCAGATCGAGAACCAGGGCCTGAAGAAGCTGCGCGCGCTCGCGGACTCGCAGAAGCTGCGCGACGTGGCCTGAGTCGGAACGAGGGGGAGGCCGCCGGACGGCTGCCTCCCCCTCGTTCGCTCCTACTGCACGACGATCAGCGTGAAGAACGCCGTCGTTTCCGTGCCGTTCGTCGGGTCGCTGACGTTGACCTGGATGCCCGTCTTCCCGTTCTGGCCGCAATCGCCGGGCGCGGTCGCGACGACCGCGTCGCTGACCGACGAGCTGCCGACGGCCCAGACCGAGCTCAGGTTGATCGACGGGTCGAGGAACACGCAATAGATGCCGTTGAACCGGGCCACGGAATCGACGCCGTGGCCCGAGACGACGGTGGGCGTGGTGCCGAGGCCGTTGATCAGCGCGGCGGCGGCGACGCCCGTCCCGGCCGCGCCCGCCGGCCCGGCGGGTCCTGCCGGCCCCTGCGGACCGGCGGGCCCCTGCGGTCCGGCATCGCCCGTGTCGCCCTTCGCGCCCTGCGGTCCGGCGGGGCCCGCCGGTCCGGCGGGGCCCGCGGGGCCCTGCGGGCCTTGCGGCCCCGGGACGCCCTGCGTGTTCCACTCGAGCGACGACTCGCTCGTC
Source organism: Gaiellaceae bacterium (assembly GCA_036518135.1). Taxonomy (GTDB): domain Bacteria; phylum Actinomycetota; class Thermoleophilia; order Gaiellales; family Gaiellaceae; genus PALSA-600. The sequence continues at coordinate 1,134 of DATDNT010000078.1, forward strand.
CTGCACGACTCGGTCCCGGAGTCGATCACGCGGAGCGCGCCGTTCGACTTCAGATAGCAGCCGTGCACGGTCCCGCCCGCGTCGGGGATCGTCGCGTAGGCGACGCCGCCCGCGAGGGCAACGCCGCCGACGATGCCGACCCAGAGCATCAGCCTCTTCATATGTCTCCCTCCCTCGTCCTGGTGGCGAGGTTGCGCCACCGAGCCACGACCCCAGGCGAGCGTACAACGGCCGTCGGCGGCGTCCAACGCGCAGGCCGGGAGGGCGCTCAGTCGAGCGGCGCGCAGGTCACGACGGCGTGATCGCGCCGGTGCCGGTGACGCTCGTCGTGACGTGCAGCGGGTTCCCCGCGTAGAGGATCGCGCCGCTGCCGCCGACGTTGCCGTCGAGGGTGTCGGTCGCTGTCACGGCGATCGTCCCGCTGCCGGCGAGCGTCGCGTGCGCCTTCTTCGCGACGAGGCCGCGCAGCTCGGCGTCGCCGGATCCCGGCATCGACACCGTCAGCGTGTCGACGCGGCCGCTCGCGCGCACGAGCCCGCTGCCCGGCACGAGCACCGTCAGCTCCCGCTGTGCGATGCCCGTCAGCGTCAGCATCCCCGATCCGGTCAACGCGACGGTCGAGACCGCGGGCACGGTCACGTCGACGTACGTCGGCGCGTTCGCACGGAAGTCGCCGTTCGTCGTGCCGACGACCAGCCGGTCGTGGAGCACGCGCGTCGTGACGCGCCCGACGAGGTTGTCGTCGGCGTGCACGACGACCGACGGAGATCCGATTCCGACGTTCACGACGAGACTCCCCGCGAGCTCGACGTCGCGGAACGGCCCGACTGTCCGTGTCTGTGCGACGGCGCGGCCGCTGCCGGCAGTCCCGCTCGTGCTCGACGAGCTGCCGAACACGGAGTCGGCGATCAGCACGATCACGAGCAGCACGAGGATCGCGAGGAACAGCGCGACGAGCCCTGCGCCGATTCCCGCCACACGGCGGTGCGCAATGGTCATGGGCACTCCTTTCGTCGCCGCGAGCATCGGGCGCGGCCGCCGCGGCGTCATCCGCGGAAGCGCGTAAAACCGCGCGCGTCCCGGTAGAAGCGCCCGGTGCCGACCGCGTGGCGCGATCGCTCCTCGGGCGAGAGAAGCTCGAGGAACGCTAGGCTCGCGCGCGTGACCCAGTGGTTCGACGAGCTCGCCGAGTTCCTCCGCATCCCGTCGATCAGCGCAGACGACGCGCACAGGCAGGACGTGGTGCGCGCGGGGGAGTGGGTGCGCGACTTCGTGCGCGCGGCGGGCGGCGAGTGCGAGATCGTCGATTGGAAAGGACAGCCGCTCGCGATCGGCGAGATCCGGGCGTCGAAGGATGCGGACAGCGCGCCGACCGTACTCTGCTACGGGCACTTCGACGTGCAGCCGCCCGACCCGCTCGAGCTGTGGGAGTCGCCGCCGTTCGAGCCCGAGATCCGCGGCGACTATCTGTACGCACGCGGCGTCGTCGACGACAAGGGCCAGCTGTACATGCTGCTCTGCGCCGCGCGCGAGCTCGCGCAGGCCGGTGAGCTACCGGTCAACATCCGTTTCACCTGCGACGGCGAGGAGGAGACCGGCGGCCACTCGATCGTCGAGTTCCTCGAGCAGGACGACCGCGGCGCGGACGCGGCCATCATCTTCGACAGCGGGATGATCCGACGTGATGTGCCGGCGTTCGACGTCGCGACGCGCGGCATGGCGTACTTCCACGTCACCGTCCGCACCGGCGAGCGCGACCTGCACTCCGGCATGTACGGCGGTGCAGCGCTCAACGCAGCCCACGCGATGATCAAGACGCTCTCCGGCGTCGTCTCCCACGACGGGACGCTGGTGGAGGCACTGCGGAGAGGCGTCGCGCCCGTGACCGACGAGGAGCTCGCGGGCTGGAGCGAGCTGCCCGCCGGCGACGACGAGCTGTCGGAGCAGGGAGCGCGGCCGAAGGACGCGGGCGCGGCACGCGACTTCTACCTGCGGACGTTCGCGGAGCCGGCCGTCGACGTCAACGGCATCCAGACGGGCTCGCCGGTGCTGCAGAAGACGGTGCTTCCGGTCGAGGCGATCGCCAACGTGTCGATCCGGCTCGCGCCCGGGCAGAAGGTCGAGGAGATCGCGCCCGAGGTCGAGCGGCTGCTGCGCGAAGCGGCGCCGGAGGGGGCCGACGTCGAGATCGAGCTGTGGTCGTCGTCGCCGCCCGGACTGATCCCGCCGGACGCGAAGGCCGTGCAGCTCGGGCTCGACGCGTTCGAGCGCGTGCTCGGGCGGCGCCCACTGCTGATCCGAAGCGGGGGCACGATCCCGCTCGTCGCGGCGCTCGCCGACGAGGGGATCCCCGCGATCATCACGGGCTTCTCGCTGCCCGACTCGGCGCTCCATTCGCCGAACGAGCGCCTCGTCGCGGACTACGTGCCGCTCGGGATCCGCGCCGCGCGCGAGTTGTTCGTCGCGCTCGCCGGACTTGCCGCCGGTTCCTGACGCGGCGCGAGCCGTCGGTTTGATCGATCTCCATTCGCACGTGCTGCCGGGCCTCGACGACGGCGCCGCCGATCTCGACGAGTCCCTCGCGATCTGCCGCGCCGCCGCTGTGGACGGCATCCGCGTGCTCGCCGCGACGCCGCACGTGCGGGACGACTACCCGACGACGCCCGACGAGATGGAGGCGGCACTCGCGCGCGTGCGCGAGCGGGTGGGGGACACCGTCGAGCTCGTGCCCGGCGGCGAGCTCGACCTCGCGGAGCTCGACCGCGCCGACGTCGCGCGCTTCGCGCTCGGCGGCGGCTCGTACCTGCTCGTCGAGACGCCGTACGTCGGGTGGCCGCTCGATCTCGGCGAGCGCCTCTTCCGGCTGCGCGTCGCGGGCCACGGCGTCGTGCTCGCGCACCCGGAGCGGAACGCCGACGTGCAGGCTCGGCCGGAGCTCCTCGAACAGCTCGTCGCATCCGGCGTCCTCGTGCAGCTGACCGCCGCATCCGTGGACGGCCGTCTCGGTTCGCGGGCGAGACGCTGCTCGCAGGCGCTGCTCGAGCGGCGGCTCGCGCACCTCGTCGCGAGCGACGCGCATGCGCCGTCGATCCGCGCGATCGGGATGCGCGCCGCCGCCGCTGCCGTCGGCGAGCCCCTCGCGCGGTGGCTCACCGAGGACGTGCCGCGTGCCGTCCTCGACGGCGGCACCGTGCCGCCGCGGCCGGATCCCCGGCCGCGGCGGTGGTGGTCCCGCTAGCTACGCCTTGTCCGGCGCGTTCGCCGGCTCGTGGTCGCCGACGTGCTTCGCCGGCGTCGCCTCGACCTGGGAGAGCGTGGAGTCGTGCGCCGCGCGGATCCGGACGGTGATCCGGTCGCCGGCCTTCAGCTGCGACGCGTCGATGACGGTCGGGACCTTCCCCTGCCAGAGCAGGAAGATCGTGTTCGCGTCGTAGGAGAACGTCTGGTCGGACGACTGCCCGATCAGGAGCCGCAGCGCGAGGCGGTTGCCGCCCTTCACGTGCAGCGCGACGTGGCCGCCCGACTGTGCGCCGTCGACCGTGCCGCGGAAGAGGAACAGCGGCTTCGCCTTGCCCGTCGGCGCGGACGCGTGGTCGGCGACGATGCCGGCCGCGTTCGCCTCGACGTCGCCGAGCGAGGAGTTCGGCTTCGCCCGGACGTTGACGACGACCCAGTCGCCCGACTTGAGGTCGGAGACGTGGCCGACGGTCGGGATGCCCTTGCTCCAGAGCAGCACCTCGGTGGTGTCGCCGACGGTGAACGTCTGGTTCTGCGTCTGGCCGAGCATCGCCTTCAGCGCGGCGTGATTGCCGCCTTCGACGGTGATCGTGACGCTCGACGTGCTCGACGACACGAGCTCACCGCGGAACTGGTAGAGCATGCCGTGGCCGCCGCCCTTGCCGTTGCCCGCGACCGCCGTCGCGGCGAAGGCCGCGAAGACGACGACGGCGAGCGTGAGAGTGGTACGCAGATGCTTTGTCATGTCCCGAACGATGCGGTTCGCTCGGAAGCAGAACATTCACGCTGCGTAAGCGGCGCGAAAAACGTCTATCCCTCGGAGAAGGGACGCGGACACGCGCCGATCTTCGGGATTGCCACACGCGCGATCGTCGAGAACGGCTGCGGCCTGCACGCCTGCGCGATGTTCGCGTCGCATGCGACCGACAGGAAGATGAACGCCTCCTCCATCGAGAAGCCCCACTGGTCGACGAGGAACCGCGCCGCCTCTTCGCACGCTCGGTCGAGCGCCTCCATGAAGTCGGCGCCCGCGGTCCCGTGCACGACCCAGCGGTCCGCGAGCTCCGTGACGGGCCAGGTTCCCTGCTTCCCTTTGAGCAGGCCGACGCGGATCGTCACCTCGCCGCCGATCTCGACGCCCGTGAAGCAGATCTCGCCGTCGCCCATCGACGCGTGCATGTCGCCGATCGCGAGCATCCCGCCGGGCTGGCGCACCGGGAGGTAGACCGTCGCGCCGGGTCCGTGCAGGTGGTTGTCGAGATTGCCGCCGTGCTCACCGGCGAAGCCGTTCGTGAGCCGCTCGCCGGCGGTCGCGCAGCCGATCACGCCCACCATCGGACGCAGCGGGAAGCTGATCCGGTCGTTCATGTGGATGGTGTCGCCCTCGACCCGGAAGACCTGCGTGAGCGGCGCCTGCACCTGCTCGATCAGCTGTCCCATGCCGGGGATGAGCGTCGCGAATCCCTTCTGGTCGGGACGCACCTCGAGCAGCTCGACGACGAGCGAGTCGCCGGGCTCCGCACCCCTGACGGCGATCGGGCCCGTCGCGCTGTTGACGCGTTCCAGGTCGATCTCCGTGACGAGGTCCGCCTCCGTCTGGATCTGCCCGGTGAAGCAGTCGTTCGTCTCGAGCGTGACCACCTCACCGGGCTCGATCTCGAGGACGGGCGAGAGATCCGGGCCGAAGGCCCAGATCACCTCGTCCCGTCCGATGCGATGCGCGGCCTGGACTGCCACTACGTCGCCGCCTCGATCCCGTGCACCGGTGCGCCGAAGCCGGGATCCGGCTCCTCCTCGACATAGATCCGCTCGGCGTTTCGCAGCGCCTGCGGGTTGCGCTTCCACATGATCGCCCCGAGGATCAGGCCCGCGATCACCCAGCCGAGTGCGACCCACACTGCGTACCGGATCGGGTACGCCGGCAGCGGGAAGTACTGGTAGTAGAGCGGAAAGGCGAACAGGATGATCCCGCCGATCGGGAAGACGAGATGGAGGAACGGGTTGAACTGCGCCCGCTTCTCCGTCATGTAGAAGCGGATCGACCCCGCCATCACGAGCATGTAGCAGATGATCACGACCACGGTCGCGGCGGTCGCGAGCATGATGAACCCGTTCAGCGGGCCCCACTTCCAGCCGAGGATGTAGGAGAGCCCGAGGGCGATCACCGTGTTGACGATGATCGCGACGTGCGGCGTCTTGAACGTCCGGTGGGTGCGCGCGAGGCCGTGCGGTGCGATCCCGTTGCGCGCCATCGCGTAGAACACGCGCGTCGCCGCGTTGAAGCCGGCGTTCGAGTTGGCGATGATCGAGTTGATGATCGCGGCGAAGACGAGGATCCACCCGCTTCCCCAGAACACCTTCGCCATGTCGCGCCACGGGTCGGCGCTGCCGCCGGCGTTCTTCGCGAACGTGCCGATGCCGCCCTCGCCGAAGACCCACGCGTAGGACAGCAGCACGTAGAAGAGGCCGATCGCGAGGCACGAGCCGACGACGGCGAGCGGGATCGTCCGGCGTGGGTTCTTCGCCTCCTCGCCGAGCGGGGCCGACGCCTCGAAGCCGATGAAGGCGAGGATCGCGAACACCATGCCCTTGCCGACGCCGGTGAACGCTCCTTCGGGCGCGTGGTTCGGGTTGAACGGCTGCAGGTTGAGGTGGCCGCCCTTCGACACGAGGATCCAGAGCGCGAGCACCGCGAAGACGCCGATCTCGAACAGGCCGAGGATCACTCCCGCGGTCGCCGAGATGCGGATGTCGCGGTAGGTCAGGAGGAACACGATGATCCCGACGGCCGTCACCCAGATCCACCACTGGCCCGTGTAGTTCCAGCCGGCTTCGGACGACATCACCTCGTGCATCGCCCAGCCGCACTCGAGGAAGAGAAACGGCGCGACGAGCGGCTCGAAGAGCAGGAAGAGCCAGCCGACGAGGAAACCGACGTACGGCCCGAGCGTCCGGGCCGCGTACGTGTACAGCCCGCCCGCGGACGGCAGCTCCTTCGCGAGCTGGCCGATCGAGTTCGCGGCGAGCAGGCAGGCGACGAGCGCGAGGAGCACGGCGAGGGGCAGCGCCGCCCCGGCGTGCGGGACCGAGATGTAGATCGAGTACGCGACCGCCGCGGCCGGCGCCATGTGGGTGATCGACTGGAAGAGGACGCCGGGCAGGCCGATCGAGTGCTCGCGGAGATGATCGAAATCGCGTTTCGGCGCGTCCATCTGAGCCTCCTGTGGATCGGTTCGGAGGATCCTGTCAAATATCAGGTTCGGCGCAAAACGCGATCAGTCCCACGGCGGCGGGTTGTGCACCCACCGGCCGCCGACCATCGTCGCGACCACCTGCGCGTCGAGGTCGTCCCACGGGTCGCGGTCGAGGACGACGAGGTCGGCGACGTGCCCCGGCACGAGCGTGCCGCGCCGCCGCTCGTCGCGCGCGAGCCACGCGGGCGCGACGCACGTCGCGTGGAACGCCTGGTCGACGGTGAGGGTCTGCTCCGGGTGCCACGCGTCACGCTCGTCGATCGTGCGCCGCACTCCGGCTCTGATCCCGGCCAGCGGATCGAGCTCCTCGATCGGCGCGTCGGACCCGTTCGCGACGACGGCGCCGCTCGCGAGCAGCGAGCGGAACGCGTACGCGCCGTCGGTCCTGCCGGCCCAGAAGCGGTCGGCCAGGTCGCGGTCGGACGGCGCGTGCGTGAACTGCACCGAGCACGCGACCCCGAGCGCCGCGAAGCGGGGGAGGTCCTCCGGCGCGAGCAGCTGGCAGTGCTCGATGCGGTGGCGCAGGCCGAGCGGCTGCCACTGCTCGCGCGTCTGCTCGAAGGCGTCCAGCGCCTCGCGGTTCGCACGGTCGCCGATTGCGTGGACGGCCACGGGGAAGCCGACCTCGGCGCCGCGCCGCACGATCTCGGCGAGCTCGTCGCCGCTCGTGATCTGCACGCCGCTCCCGTCGAGCATCCACGCCGTCCGCGAGCCGAGCGTCCCGTCCATGAACACCTTCAGGTAGCCGACGCGCAGGAACGGGCTCCCGATGCCGGAGCGAAGGCCGACGGCGGCGGCGTGGTCGACGGCGTCGGCCGGGATCGACTGCCAGACGCGCAGCGTGAGCTGTCCGCGCTCCTCGAGCTTCGACCACAGGCGCAGCGCGCCGAGCCACCCGTCCTTGTCGTGCACCGACGTGACCCCGCGGCTGTTGGCGAGCTTGACGCCGGCGCGCATCGCTTCGAGGTAGTCGTCGTCCGAGACGATCATGTAGCGGTCCTTGAACCGCCACGCGGCCTCTTCGCGGAGAACGCCCGTCGGCTCGCCGTGCTCGTCCCGCTCGACGACGCCGCCGTGCACCTCGAGGTCGCCGCCGGCGAGGGCGAGCGCCGCCGAGTTGAGCCACAGCGAGTGGTAGTCCTTGGCGATCAGCGCGGTCGGCGTGCCGCCGGTGATCGCGTCGAGATCCTGCCGCGTCGGCTCGCGCACCGGCTGCCAGTCGCCGCTCCGCCAGCCGTAGCCGCGGATCCAGCCGCCGGGGCCGGGCGCCGCTCCGCGCAGCCGCGCGAGCGCCTCGTCGAGCGACGCGCAGCCGTCGAGGCTCACCTCGTGCTGCGCGAGCGCCCACGTCGGGAAGTGAACGTGCGCGTCGCTGAAGCCGGGGACGACGACGCGCCCCCCGAGGTCGACGACCTCGGGAGAGGCGAGCGCCGTCTCGTGCACGCCCACGCCGCCGGCGACGTGCGGGCCGGCGATCGCGAGCGCTCGCTGCGTCGGCACCGACGGGTCGAGCGTCCGGATGAGCCCGTTCTCCAGGATCACGTGACGGAATCTATGCGAGCGGCGTAGCTTCGGAAGCGATGCGCAAGGTCGTGCCACTCGCACTCTGTGCGCTCGCCGTCGCGGGGTGCGGCGCGCGGAAGACGGCGGTCGCCCCGATGCAGAGCGTGGTCGTCTCTCACGGGTCGCCGCCCCGCTGGCTGCTCACGCGCGCCCGCCGCGCTGCTGCGGGTCTCGGCGATGCGCACCCGGCGAGGATCGAGCTCTTCGCGTCGGGACGCTCCTACACGATCCAGGTGTGGGGCCGCTTCCGCTGCGACCTGTGCTCGCGGCCGGCGGGCGCAGCGGCGCCGACCGGTCAGGTCGCGACGTTCGTCTATCGGGGCCACACCCGTGTGCTGAGCTCGTTCTCGCTCGCACCCGCGGCCGTCGTCGCGGCGGCGAATGCGACCGCTCCGGTCGTTCGCGAGTGGCGCGCGGCGCTCCGCCACGGCGCACGTGTGGATCCGGACGGCCGCTTCGCGAGCCCGCCGCTCGCAATCCTCCGAGCGCGGCTCGCCCGCGCCGCCCGCCGCTACGGCTTCAGCGTCGACCTGATCGCGATGCGGCACCCGAGAGAGCTCGCGCCGCAGATCCGGATCCGCAGCGCGCACCGTGCCGCGCTCGCGCATGCGATAGGCCCGATCATGGACACGATCGACCCGCCGCACTCGAACGACCGCGCGTACGAGGGGATCCTGATCGAAGCCGTCGACGGCCGCGGCGTCCCGTACGCGATCGCCTGGAACGCCCTGCGTGGGCGCGTCGCGGGCGGACAGTGGGCGAGCGCGCCCGATCTCTACCCGTTCGCCCACGGATAGGGTCCGCGCGTGTTCGACCACGTCACGATCCGCGTCTCGGACTTCGCCGCGAGCCGCCGCTTCTACACGGAGGCGCTCGGACTGCCGACGCACGAGTCGGACTTCGTGGAGTGGGGAGCGTTCGGGATCATCGCCGGCGACGCTCCGACCCGGAGCCTGCACGTCGGCTTCGGCGTTCCCGACCGCGCCGCCGTCGACGGGTGGTGGAACCGGATGACCGAGGCCGGCTACGAGAGCGACGGCGAGCCCGGGCCGCGGCCGCAGTACACCGAGACGTACTACGGGGCGTTCGTCCTCGACCCCGACGGCAACTCGATCGAGGCCGTCCACCACCATCGCTCGCGCACGGGCGGCATCGACCACATCTGGCTGCGAACGCGCGACGTGTCCGCGAGCAAGCGCTTCTACGCGGTCGTCGCGCCGGTCGTCGGCATCGAGCTCGTGCGCGACGCGGAGGATCACGTCCGCTTCAGCGACGGCGACGGGTCGTTCACGTTCGTCGCCGGCGAGGAGCCGACGCACAACGTGCACCTCGCCTTCGGCGTCGCCGACGCCGAGACGGTCGCGCGCTTCCACGAGGCCGCCACGGCCGCGGGGTACCGCGACAACGGCCCGCCGGGCGAGCGGCCCGAGTACCACCCGGGCTACCACGGCGCATTCGTTCTCGACCCCGACGGCCACAACGTCGAGGCCGTCTTCCACGACAGAAAGCGCTAGAGCCGGCGAGCCGGCTCTAGCTGCGCGCAGGAGGACGAGGGTGCTCTGCGCAGTTCGTTTGGGTTCATTCCCCGCATTGGGGTGCGTCAGGGTGTGACGGCAGTCTTCCGCGGCTGCGACAAAGGCGCGTCAGGCGCGCCGCGGAACACGCTTGCGGCTTTCTACGCTCGCGGTCGGCACGCCGGAGGTATCGGCAATACTTGTCCCGCTGATGAGCGCCCTCGACCCGCTCACCGACGAGCAGCGCGAGATCCGCGAGCTCGTGCGCACGATCGCGCGCGAGCGGATCGCGCCGCGCGCCGCCGAGATCGACAAGAGCGCAGAGTTCCCGTGGGACGTCGTCGAGGTGTTCCGCGAGAACGACCTCTTCGGCGTCATGTACGACGAGGAGTACGGAGGGATCGGCGAGAGCTCGCTGATGACGCTCGTGACGATCGAGGAGCTCTCGAAGGTGTGCGCCACGAGCGGGCTGATCATCGCCGTGCAGGAGCTCGGATCGCTCGGCATCAAGCTCGCAGGCAGCGAGGAGCAGAAGCAGCGGTTCCTGCCGAGGCTCGCGAGCGGCGAGTGGCTCGCGGCCTACGCCCTGACCGAGCCCGGCTCCGGCTCCGACAGCGCTGCGATGCGCACGGCCGCGCGCCGCGAGGGCGGCGAGTACGTGCTGAACGGCGGCAAGCGCTTCATCACGAACGCGGGCGTCGCGTCGGTGTACGTCGTCTTCGCGAAGACCGACCCGGACGACAAGCACGGCGGCATCAGCGCGTTCGTCGTCGAGGCGGACGCGCCCGGCTTCGAGGTCGGCCGCATCGAGCCGAAGATGGGGATCAAGGGCTCGACGACAGGCGAGATCTTCTTCAACGACTGCCGCGTGCCGGCGGACAACCTGCTCGGCGACGAAGGCGAGGGGTTCAAGGTCGCGATGCGGATCCTCGACCGGTCGCGGCCGGGCATCGGCGCGCAGGGGCTCGGCCTCGCGCAGGGCGCGACCGACTACGCGCTCGAGTACGCACGGACGCGCGAGACGATGGGCCGGCCGATCGCGCAGCACCAGCTCATCTCCGGGATGCTCGCCGACATGGAGACGAAGTGCGAGGCGGCACGCGGGCTCCTCTACAAGGTCGGCCGCATGATCGACGAGGGCGACACCGGCCCGGAGCTGACGAAGCTGTCGGCGATGGCGAAGCTCTACTGCACGGACGTCGCGATGGACGTGACGACCGACGCGGTGCAGGTGCTCGGCGGGTACGGGTACATCCAGGAATACCCCGTCGAGCGCATGATGCGCGACGCGAAGATCACGCAGATCTACGAAGGCACGAACCAGATCCAGCGTCTCGTGATCGCGCGCGAGATGCTCAAGGAGAACCGGGCGTTCCTCCTTGCCGGCGTCGGCTGAACCCGGCCGCACCTTCGGCCGCGTCGCCGAGGCGTACAGGCGCACGCGGCCGCCGTACTCGCGCGCCGCGATCGACCGCGCCGCGCACGAGCTCGAGCTGACGCGCGACTCACGCGTGCTCGACCTCGGCGCAGGTACCGGGAACCTCACGCGCACGCTGCGCAGGCAGTTCGCGCACGTCGTCGCGGTCGAGCCCGACGAGAAGATGCGGTTGCAGTTCGACGGCGAGGTGCTCGCGGGCAGCGCCGAGGCGATCCCGCTCGCCGACGGCGCCGTCGACGCCGTGTTCGCCGGCGAGGCGTTCCACTGGTTCGACCCTGAGCGCGCCCTGGCGGAATGCTCGCGCGTCGCACGCGGACTCGCGATCCTGATGCGGAGCTGGGGCGAGACGGAGCAGCCGGGGCTCCTGCCCGCGTCGGTCTGGGACGAGCTGGACGAGATCTGGCGCCGCTTCCACGGCGGCACGTCGCGCGAGGAGCTCCACGACTGGCGCGACGCGGTGCAGCCCGACGGCAACGAGACGTTCGTCGAGAGCGTCCGCATCTCCGGCCGCGACCTCGTCGACCTGCATCTCACGGCGAGCACCCCGGCGTCGATCCCCGAGCAGGAGCGCGAGGCGATCGCCGCGCGCGCGTACCCGCTGATGGAGGACTCCTACGATCTGCGCGTCGTGACGTACCTCTACTGGAAGCGCCTGAGATGACCGGCGGCCGCGAGCTGAGCTTCGACGACGTCGCCGACGAGTACGAGCGCACGCGTCCGTCGTACCCGCCGGAGCTGCTCGACGCGCTGCCGTTGCCGGACGACGCGTCGGTGCTCGACCTCGCGGCTGGCACGGGGAAGCTGACGCGCGTCCTCGCCGAGCGCTACCGCGACGTCGTCGCCGTGGAGCCGCTCGCCAACATGCGCGCGATGCTCGAGCGGGTCGTGCCGGGTGTCCCGGCCCTCGCCGGCTCGGCGGAGCGCATCCCCCTCGACGACGGGTCCGTCGACGGCGTCTTCACCGCACAGGCGTTCCACTGGTTCGCGAAGGACGTGGCGCTGCCGGAGATCGCCCGCGTGCTGCGCGCGGACGGCGTCTTCGCGATCGTGTGGAACGGCCCGGACGAGGGGCGGCCGAGCCCGCTGCCCGCCGAGTTCGAGTCCGCGTTGCAGGCGCTCCACGACGAGGTGCCGCATCCTTGGATCGACGAGCCCCGGTGGGAGGATTTGCTCGAGCGGCACTTCGCCGACGTCCACGGACGCGTCTCGATCCCGCACGACCATGTGCTCGATCGCGCGGGTCTGCTCGACAACGCGCGCTCGACGAGCTGGATCGCGAGCCGCGACGACCGGGAGGACGTGATCGCGCGGCTCGGCACGCTGCTCCCCGAAGGGACGTACGCGATCCCGAACCGCGCGTACGTGCTCTGGGCTAGGCGACGTCGCGCCGGTCGGTGACCGCCGCCGCCGCCACCGCTGCGACGGCGAGATACCCGCAGAAGACGAGCGTCCCCTGCGCGACCGTGAGCTGATGCGGGACGTCGATCTGCGTCAGCACGTTGAGCGCGGTCGCCGGTAGGTAGCGGCCGACGGACGGAACGAGCGCGAAGAGGATGTTCTCGACGAAGAGCACCCAGGTCAGCAGGCCGACGATCGCACCGACCTGGTTGCGGAACGCCGCGCCGACGACGACACCGAACGCTCCCCAGAGCGCGGACGCGGCGACCCCGCCGACGACGAGGAGGGTCATGTCGCGGCCGCTCAGGGCGGCGGGGATGTTCCGCGACGAGAGCGCGAGCTTCCCGAGTCCGAGCGAGAGTCCGATCCCGATGACGCCGAGGACGACGCCGAGCACGGTTGTCGCCGCCACCTTCGCCCACAGCACCCGCAGCCGCCGCGGCTCGGCGAGGAACGTCGGCCGGATCGTCCCGTGCCGGAACTCCGTCGACATCGACATCACGCCGGCGATCGCCGCGAACGCGCTCGCGATCGAGCCGTTCGCGAGCACCTGGAACTGCGTCTTCCGCTCGAGCAGCGTCGCGTGGTCGAGCGCATAACCGTTCACCAGCGTGATCAGCACGATCAGCCCGACCATCCCCACAGTGAGCGCGAGCATCGTCCGCGTCGTCACGAGCTTGAGCAGCTCCGCGCGAAACAGCCTCATGTCTTCACCTCCGACGTGAGGTCGAGGAAGACCTCCTCGAGCGACGTGGTCTCCTGGACGAGCTCGTGCAGCGTGATCCGCGCGCCGGCCGCCAGCTCCCCGACCGTCGAGCTCTGCGCGCCGGCGACGAGCAGCTCGTCGCCGTCGAGGACGGTGGTGCGCAGACCCGCGGCGTGCAGCACGCGCTCGAGCTCGGCCCGCTGGGGCGTCCGCACGTGCACGGCCCCGGCGACGCGCGCCGTCAGCTCCTCGAGCGGCGAGTCCGCGACGAGCTTTCCCTTGTTGATGATCACGACGCGGTCGACGGTCTGCGCCACCTCGGCGAGGACGTGGCTGGAGACGAACACGGTCCGTCCCTCGGACGCGAGCGTCCGCAGGAAGTCGCGCAGCCACCGCACGCCCTCGGGATCGAGCCCGTTCGCCGGTTCGTCCAGGACGAGCAGCTCCGGGTCGCCGAGGAGCGCCGCGGCGAGCGCGAGGCGCTGTCGCATTCCGAGCGAGTACGTCTTCACGCGCCGGCGCGCAGCGGCGTCGAGCTCGACGAGGTGAAGCACCTCGTCCACGCGCCGCGGCGGGATCTCTGCGGCGAGCGCGACGGCGCGAAGATGGTCGCGGCCGCGTCTGCCCGGATGGAAGTCGTTCGCCTCGAGGACTGCGCCGACCCGCCGGATCGGCGCGTCGAGCTCGCGGTAGCGGCGTCCGAAGACGCGTGTCGTGCCGGTCGTCGGCGCGGCGAGGCCGAGCAGGATCCGGAGCGTCGTCGTCTTGCCTGCGCCGTTCGGGCCGAGGAACCCCGTCACCGTGCCGGCGGCGAGCTCGAACGACAGATCGTCGACGGCGGCCAGCTCGCCGTACCGCTTCGTGAGGCCCTGGACCGAGACGACCGCGCCCATGCGTCGAGGATCGCCGCGGCGCGCGGGCGCTGCTTCGGGGAATCTCCCTAGACTGGCTGCGGATGGCGCACGACGTGAAGCTCACGAGCGCCGACCGTGTGCTCTTTCCCGACGACGGCATCACGAAGGGCGAGCTGTTCGCCTACTACGGCGACGTCGCGGACGCGCTCGTGCCGCACCTGAGGGACCGGCCGTTCACGATGAAGCGCTGGCGCGAGGGGCTTCCGGGCGGCTCGTTCTTCCAGAAGCAGGCACCGAAGAACATCCCGCACTGGATCCCCACGCGGCAGTTCCGCACGTGGCCGCGCGGTGGCAAGGGCGAGTCGCGGCTGGTGGACTTCCCGCTCGTCAACTCGCGCGAGGCGCTGCTCTGGATGGTGCAGTACCACTGCATCGACATGAACGCGTGGTACTCGCGCGTCGACAAGCCCGAGCGTCCCGACTGGGTCGTGTTCGATCTCGACCCGCCGGAGGAGGACGAAGCGTTCGCGCTGTGCATCCGCGTCGCGCACCTCGTGCACCGGGCGCTGGAGGAGCTCGAGCTCGACGCGTACGTGAAGACGAGCGGGGCGGACGGCATCCACGTGCTCGTCCCGATTGCGCGCCGGTCGACGTACGCCGAGACGTACGAGTTCGGGGAGCTCCTCTCGCGGCGGCTGGAGCGCGACCATCCCGGCGCCGTGACGACGGAGTGGCTGAAGAAGAAGCGATCGGGCGTGCTCGTCGACCACCGCCAGAACGGGCACGGCAAGACGATCGCGTCCGTGTACTCCGTGCGGCCGAAGCCGGGCGCGCCGGTGTCGACACCGCTTCTGTGGGACGAGCTGACCGAGGACGTCCGGCCGCGCGACTTCACGATGGAGGTCGCGCTCCGCCGCGTCGCCGAGCACGGCGACCTGTTCGAGCCGGTGCTTCACGGCACCCAGCACCTCGGGCCGGCTCTCAAGGAGCTGCGGACGAGATGACGCGGTTCGTGGTCGACGCGACGGTGCTGCTCGCGATCGCCGACGGCACACTCGACGTCCATCCGAGCCACCAGCTCGTCGCGCCCGGTGCGGTTCGCTCCCAGGCGCTGTCCCTGCTGTACCGCCGAGCGCGGACGGGCGAGCTCGACGGCGACCGCGCGCGGGGGCTCCTCGAACGCGTCGCCGAGATCAAGGTTCGGCTGCTGAACGACCGCGTTTCGCGGAGCGTCGCGTGGAGGATCGCCGACGAGCACGGCTGGGAGGACACGGCGGACGCCGAGCTCGCCGCGGTCACGAGGTTGCAGGCCGACGCGTTCGTGACGCTCGATCGGGCGCTCGCGGAGAAGCTTCGCGCCGTCGTGCCCGTCGCTGCGGCCGACGCGCTGGCGCGCCCGTAGTTTCCCCGATTCGACTCCGCGCGCGCGGCGGCACGATTCAGGCCATGATCAAGCCGAAGAGACCGACCGACCTCACGCTCGCGCCCGTCGCGGCGGAGATCGACCTCAACCTGCAGGCGCTGCGCGACGCGCGCCCGTACGAGATCGTCGACCAGGTCGCCCTCGCGCTGAACTCGGCACCCGCCGAGACGCGCGGCAAGCGTGCGAAGCAGATCCTCGAGGTCGCGACGCGCCAGGTCGACCTGCACGGGTGGAAGGCGTCGATCAGCAAGGACGCGACGCGGGTCGAGCTCCGCGGCGGCTCCGTCCGCCTCGACGTCGCGCTCAGCGCGAAGATCCGCGACTACATCGAAGCCGCAAGCTGACGTCGGACGAGCTCGCGGTTCTCCCGCCAGATCTCCTCGGGGACCGGCGGGAGGATGTCGTCCCAGATCGCGGCGAAGGAGCCGAGCAGCTGCGGGATGCGCGCGGGCCGCGCCATGAACCACATGTGGAAGTGCTCGCTGCCGTCGCCCCAGCGGCAGACGTGGACGTTGCCGACGCCCGGCAGGTCGAGGAGCGCGCGCTGCACGCGCAGCATCAGCGGGCCGAGCGCGGCCGCGAGCGCCGGGCTGAGCTCCGGAAAGTCGAGATGCTGCTGCGTCTCGAGGAGCGCGACGAACGGCAGCCCGGTCGGACCGCCGAGGGAGCTGACGATCCAGTCGCCGTTCGACCACAGCGCTCCTTCGTCCCCGCGCTCGCAGCGTCTGCAGCCGACGCCGCCGGCGCCGTGCCGCGGCGCCTCCGCGTCCACCGGCGGTGCGAGCTCGCGCGGCCGCAGCTCGCCGGCGAACGGCCAGGTCTCCCACTCCTCGACCGGCGGCATCCGGAGCGCGTCGTGGGTGCGCTCCCAGAACTGCTCGGGCGTCTCAGGCACCGACGACCTTGCGCACGACCCAGCGATGCTTGCCGATCTTCCGGTCGCGCACGAAGCCGAGCCGCTCGAACGTCGCCAGCGCACCGTTGAAGAGGAACCCGGCGGGAACCGAGGCCGCGTCCTCCGGATAGCCCTCGACGACTCCGCCGCCAAGGCCCGCGATCAGGTCGAGCGCGCCCGCGAGACCGCGCGTCGCGACGCCCTTGCGCCGGTGCCCCTTGCCGACGAAGTGGCAGAGGATGCGCCAGTCGGGCGGCCCGGCCGTCTCTTTCTCGTACTGCGCGCGGTTCTTGATCCGCGTCAACTCCGCGGGCGGCCCGAACTGCACCCACCCGAGGCAGGCATTCCCGTCGAAGACGAGCGCGGCGTGCGCTTCGCCCGCCTCGACGCGCGCGAGCTTTCGCTCGCGGTTCACGCCTGCGTTCTGCCTGTCGAGCCCCTCGGGGTGGAAGCCCATGCACCAGCAACCGCCGAAGACGCCCCCGTTCGCCTCGACGAGCGCCGCGAACGCGTCCCAGGTCGACGCGTCGAGCGGCGCGACCGTCAGGCGCCCTTCGACGCCTTCTTGTACGCGCGCTTCCACGACTGGTAGCGGTCGAGCTCCTCGAGCGAGGTGACGTCGCCGAGCGTCGGGTGGTCCGGCGCCAGGCCTGCGGCGGCTTTCACGCCGAACTGCTTCGCGAGCACGGCGCCGAGCGACTTGATCTTCATGTCGCCGTAGCCGGGGAGCGCGCCGATGCGCCTGCGCAGCTCGGCGGTGTCGGCGTCCTTCCAGATCCGCGACGCGTCGCCGCCGTACTCCTCCGTGACGACGCGCGCGAGCTCCTGCACGCGCTTCGCCATGGAGCCGGGGAACCGGTGGATCGCGGGCGGCGTCGAGAACACCTCCGTGAGGTCCATCCGGGCGAGCTTCCTCGGGTCGAGTGTCCCCGCGCGCTCCTTCAGCGCGAGCGGCCCGGCGAACGCCTTCTGAACCGTCACCTGCTGGTCGATCGCGAAGCCGACGAGCAGCGCGAACGGGTCCTTCGCGAGCAGCTTCGCCGCTTTCGGGTCGTCGGTGAACCACAGCGCGTCCGGCACGGTCACTCGACGATATCGCGCAGGTGCGCGGGAGCGTCGGGTCGCGTCGACGCCGACCGCGCGAGATCGCGCCAGTACGGATGCAGCTTCTCGAGCTCGGCGAGCGCGGCACGGGCCTTCGAGAAATCGCCTGCCTCCGCGGCGTCGAGCATCGTGCGCCACTGGATCTCGTGATCCGGCATTCCGTTCTCGCGCGCAGGCGCTGCGCCCGCTGAGCGATATGCCTCCGCACGCTCGAGGAGCCGCCGCAGCTCGACGAGCGACGTGTCGCCTTCTTCGACGCGGAGGTCGACGATGCGCTCCCACGGCTCGCCCTCGAGCGGCGCCACGACGATCGCGCAGCCGCCGCGGCCGCGGAAATCGCCGCCGGTCTCCTCCGCCGCTTCGAGCGCCGCCATCAGCCGCCCCGCCAGCGACCCCTCGGCCTGCTCGAACGCCGCGCCCATCGCGCGCCATGCGTCGGCGACGAGCATGTTCCCCTGCGCGGCCCAGCCGTCGCCGGCGACGTGGCCGCAGGCGTTGACGCAGCTCTCGCCCGTCCACTGCGCGGCGCGCCCGTCGAGTGACATGAACGCGACCTGGCGGAACTGCGGCATCGCGTCGCCCGAGAGGAGCGCGTCGAGCGCGTCCTGCGGCGACCGGCCCGCCGCGAGCAGCTCGAGCCCGCGGTAGCCGTAGCGACGGTCGGTGAACGACTGCGTCGCGACTGCGCCGACACCCGCGCGCACCCACGGCACGGCGGCGCCGCAGTTGAACGCCTGCGACTGCACCGCGCAGCCGATCGCACGGTCATCGCGCCCGATGATCGAGTAGGTCACGCGAGGAGTAAATCGCGAACGTCGGGGTACGCGGCGCCGAGATGACGGAGACGCCGAAGGAGCTCGCGAAGGAGGCGCAGCGCGGCCGCAGCGAGCGCACGCCGTGGATCGCGCTCACCGGCGTCACGATCGCCGTCGGGGCGTTCGTGGTCGTCGTGGTCGCCGCGGCGCTCATCCTCTACTACGTCGTCTGATCTACCCTGGACGGGTGGACCCGCTCGACGTCTTCTCACCTCAGACGCGGGCCTGGTTCGAGCGAACGTTCGCGGCGCCGACGCCGCCGCAGGAGCGCGGCTGGCCCGCGATCGCGACCGGCGCGCACGTCCTGATCCAGGCCCCGACCGGAAGCGGCAAGACGCTGACCGCGTTCCTCTACGCGCTCGACAGGCTGAACGCCTCGCCCGGCGAAGGTCTGCGCGTCCTCTACGTCTCGCCGCTGAAGGCGCTCAACTACGACATCGAGCGGAACCTGCGCGGCCCGCTCGCGGGGCTCGAATCGAAGGTACGCGTCGCCGTGCGGACGGGCGACACGCCCGCGAAGGAGCGGCGCGAGCTCATGAAGGAGCCGCCGGACATCCTGATCACGACGCCCGAGTCGCTGTTCCTGATGCTGACGTCGCAGGCGCGTGAGACGCTGCGCACCGTCGACACGCTGATCCTCGACGAGGTGCACGCGGTCGCAGGCACGAAGCGCGGCGCGCACATGGCGATCTCCGTCGAGCGGCTCACAGCGCTCGCGGAGCAGGACGTGCAGCGCATCGGCCTCTCGGCCACGCAGCGCCCGATCGAGGAGATCGGCCGGTTCGTCTCCGGTGGCCGCGACATCACGATCGTCGACGCGGGCACGCGAAAGGAGCTCGACCTCGAGGTCGTCGTGCCGGTCGAGGACATGCGCGAGCTCGGCTCGACGGCGTCGCTGTCCTACCCGGTGCCGGCGGACGGCCAGGAGATGGACGCGGGGACCGAGCTCGGCACGCAGTCGATCTGGCCGTCGATCTACCCGGAGATCCTGCGCCTCGTCCAGTCGCACCGCTCGACGATCGTCTTCGTCAACAACCGCCGCCTCGCCGAGCGGCTCGCGCTGCGGCTGAACGAGCTCGCGAACGAAGGCAACGACGACGCGCCGGTCGAGGTCGCGCGTGCGCATCACGGCTCGCTCGCGCGCGAGCAGCGGCTGCTCGTCGAGGAGGACCTGAAGGCCGGGCGCATCCCGTGCCTCGTCGCGACCTCCTCGCTCGAGCTCGGGATCGACATGGGCGCCGTCGACCTCGTGATCCAGGTCGAGTCGCCGAAGTCCGTGGCGCGCGGCCTGCAGCGCATCGGCCGCGCGGGCCACGAGCTCGGCGCCGTCTCGAAGGGGCGCATCTTCCCGAAGTTCCGCGCCGATTTGCTCGAGAGCGCCGTCGTCGCGCGCGCGATGCGCGAAGGCGCGATCGAGGAGACGCGCATCCCGCGCAACCCCCTCGACGTCGTCGCGCAGCAGATCGTCGCGATCGCGGCCGACGAGGAGATCCGCGTCGACGACCTGCACACGCTGCTCACGGGCGCGTATCCGTTTCGCGACCTGTCCCGCGCGCAGCTCGAGAACGTGCTCGACATGCTCGCCGGCCGCTACCCGTCGGACGAGTTCGCGGAGCTCCGCCCGCGCATCGTCTGGGATCGCACGGGCGGCGTCATCCGCGCGCGCGACGGCGCGCGCCGGCTGGCGGTCACTAACGCGGGCACGATCCCCGATCGCGGCCTCTTCGGCGTCTTCCTCGTCGACGGCGGCGGGCGCGTCGGCGAGCTCGACGAGGAGATGGTGTACGAAGCGCGCGCGGGGCAGACGTTCCTGCTCGGCGCCTCGACGTGGCGCATCGAGGAGATCACGCGCGACCGCGTGCTCGTGTCGCCGGCGCCGGGCCTTCCGGGAGCTGTTCCCTTCTGGAAGGGCGAAGGCATCGGCCGGCCGTACGAGCTGGGCGAGAAGATCGGCGCCGCCTCCCGCGAGCTGTCGGCGCTGAAGGAGGAGAAGGCGGTTGCGCGCCTGCGCGACGACTTCCACCTCGAGGCGCGAGCAGCACGCAACCTGCTCACGTTCCTGCGCGAGCAGCACGACGCGACGGGCGCCGTGCCGTCGGATCGCACGATCGTCGTCGAGCGCTTCCGCGACGAGATCGGCGACTGGCGCGTCTGCATCCTTTCCCCGTTCGGCGGCCGCGTGCATGCGCCGTGGGCGATGGCGATCGCAGCGCGGCTGCGCGAGGCCCACGGAGTGGAGGCGCAGTCCATCTGGTCGGACGACGGGATCGCTCTGCACTTCCCGGAGTCGGATGTGCCGCCGCCGACCGAGGACCTGATGATCGACCCCGGCGAGGTCGAGGACCTCGTCGTGAACGAGGTGGGGGACACCGCGCTCTTCGGCGCGCGCTTCCGGGAGAACGCCGGCCGCGCGCTCCTCATCCCGCGTCGCCGCCCCGGCGAGCGCACGCCGCTGTGGCAGCAGCGACTCAAGGCGCAGTCGCTCCTGCAGGTGGCGCGGAAGTACGGGTCGTTCCCGGTGATCCTCGAGACGTACCGCGAGTGCCTCCAGGACGTGTTCGACCTGCCTGCGCTTCGCACGCTGCTGCACGGGCTGAAGACGCGCGAGATCGACCTCGTCGAGGTGGAGACGCAGAGCGCCTCCCCGTACTCCGCGTCGCTCCTCTTCGACTACATCGCGACCTACATGTACGAGGACGACACGCCTCCGGCCGAGCGACGGGCGCAGGCGCTGTCGCTCGACCGCGACCTGCTGCGCGAGCTGCTCGGCCAGGAGGAGCTCAGGGACCTGCTCGACAGGGACGCCGTCGAGGACGTCGAGCGGCAGCTGCGGGGCGATCCGAAGACGCCCGACCAGCTGCACGACAAGCTCCGGCTGCGCGGCGATCTCCGCCGGGGCGAGTTCGCCGACGACCTCGCTGCCCCGCTGCTCGCCGAGCGGCGCGCGGTGCTGGTGCGGATCGCGGGCGAGGAGCGGCTGATCGCCGCCGAGGACGCGGGCCGCTACCGCGACGCGGTCGGCGCGATGCCGCCGTCGGGGCTCCCCGACGTGTTCCTCGAAGGCGGCGCCGACTCGCTGCGGCAGCTCGTGCTGCGCTACGCGAAGGGCCGCGGCCCGTTCACGACGGACGGGGCGAACGAGCGCTTCGGCCGCGACGTCGCGGGCGTGCTCGTGGAGCTCGAGCGCGAGGAGCTGCTCGTGCGCGGCGAGCTGCGACCGGGCGGGAGCGAGCGCGAATGGTGCGATCCCGACGTGCTGCGGCGCCTGCGGCGCGCATCGCTTGCGGCGCTTCGGCGAGAGGTCGAGGCCGTCGACCAGGAGGCGCTCGCGCGGTTCCTGCCGGGTTGGCACGGCATCGACCGGCGTTCGTCCCTGCGCGAGGCGCTCGTGCCGCTGCAGGGGCTCGCGCTGCCGGTCGCGCTGTGGGAGGCGGACGTGCTGCCGCGGCGCGTGCCGGGCTACCGGCCCGAGCATCTGGATGCGCTGACCGCGTCGGGCGAGGTCGTGTGGGTCGGCGGCGGGCAGGACCGCGTCGCGATGTATTTCCGCGAGGACGCGGCCGCGCTCGGCCAGGTGCCGGCGGCGCCGCGGCCGGAAGGCGAGGAGCACGACGCGCTGCGCGAGGCGCTTCGCGGCGCGCTCTTCTTCGACGAGCTTCTCGCGGAGACGGGACTCGACGAGGCCGTCGCGCTGCCCGCGTTGTGGGACCTCGTCTGGGCGGGCGAGGTGACGAACGACGCGTGGACGCCGCTGCGCGCGTCGCGCCGTTTCGGCGTCCCGAAGCCCGAGCGGCGGCCGCGGCGGTTCTCGCGCCGGCGCACGCAGGGACCGACGGCGACCGCCGGCCGCTGGTCGCGTACGGAGCGGCTGTTCACCGCCGCGCCCGAGCGTCGTGCGCTCGCCGAGCTGCTGCTCGAGCGCCAGGGGATCGTCACGCGCGACGGCGTCCGCGCCGAGGGGATTCCCGGCGGCTACGGCGCGGTGTACGCGGAGCTGCGCGCGCTCGAGACGCTCGGCCTCTGCCGCCGCGGCTACTTCGTCGAGGGGCTCGGCGGCGCGCAGTTCGCGCTCGGCGGGGCGGTGGAGCGGCTGCGCGAGCTGCGCGACCGGCCCGAGGACGCGGACGCGCTCGTCCTCGCCGCAGCCGACCCGGCTCAGCCGTACGGCTCGGCGCTGCCGTGGCCGAAGCGCGCCGGTGCGCGCGCCGCGCGCGTCGCGGGCGCGTACGTCGTGCTCCTCGGAGGCGAGGCGGTCCTCTACGTCGAGCGCGGCGGCCGCTCGCTCACGCCGCTGCGCGACCCCGACGAGTCGTGGCTGCGGCCGGCGATCGAAGCGCTCGTCGAGCACGTGCGCACGGGCGGCGTGAAGCGGCTCGCCGTCGAGCGCTTCGACGGCGAGCCCGTCGTCGAGACCGAGGCGATGGAGCTGCTCGTCGAAGCCGGCTTCCTCGCCGGGCCGCGCCGCGCGGTCCTACGCGCGTAGCGCTTCCACGACCTCGGCAGCAGGGACGGCGCGCGCGTTCGCATGTGCCGTGCCCGCCCAGAGGTTCACGCGGTCCGGGTCGCCGGCCGCGCGAGCGGCCGCACGCATCGGCGCGGTCAGGTGATGCACGTACGGGTACGCCGACGGCGCATCGCGATGCTCGCGCATGAACGCGTTCTCGATCCCGCGTGCGCGGCGGCCCGTGAACGCGCGCGTCATCGCCGTCGCGCCGCCGTGCTCGACGGCGGCGCGATGCACCGGGTGGGTGCCGGCCTCGGGACAGAGCAGGAACGCCGTCCCGGCCTGCACCGCGACGGCGCCTGCGTCGAGCGCCGCACGAGCGGCCACCGAGTCTGCGATCCCGCCCGCGGCGATCAGCGGCCGGTCGGTCCGCCGCCGCACCTCGCGCAACAGGTCGAGGAGCGGCAGGTCGGTCTCGTCGGCGTCGTCGAACGCGCCGCGGTGGCCGCCCGCCTCTGCGCCCTGGACGACGAGCGCATCGGCGGCGACGACCGCGTCGGCCGCCGTTGCGATCGTCGCCCACACCGGCACGCGCGCGCGTTCGAGGAGCGCGCGAGGCGGCGCGCCGAACGTCGTCGAGATGACCTGCACGTCGGACGCGCACGCGATCTCGATCTTCTCGTCGAGCAGGTCGTCGTCGAACCGCGGCGCCCCGAGCTCGTGTCCCTCGGCACGCAGCTCGTCTGCGTACCGGGCGAGCGCGTCCTCGTCGATCGCCGTCTCGTGCAGCACGAACAGGTTGACGCCGAGCGCGCCGTCCGTCATCTCGCGTGCACGTCGCAGGCGCCGCTCGAGCTCGTCCGGCGCGAGGTATCCCGCGGCGACGAAGCCGAGGCCGCCGGCGTTCGCGACTGCGGCCGCGAGCTCCGGCGTCGACGGGCCGCCCGCGAGCGGCGCCAGCACGACCTGCGGGATCACCACATCTCTAGTCTGCCGCGCGTGGCGTTCTTCGAGGGCTTCGAGCTCGCAGACGTGGACGGCGGCGCAGGTGCGACGTTGCACCTGCGCCACGGAGGCGACGGCCCGCCCGTCGTGCTGCTGCACGGCCACCCGCGGACGCACGCGACATGGCACATGGTCGCCGCCCGCCTCGCTCGCGCCCACACCGTCGTCTGTCCCGACCTCCGCGGGTACGGCGAATCGCAGAAGGTCGAGCCGTACACCAAGCGCGCGATGGCGAACGACGTCGCCGGCGTGATGCGCGCGCTCGGCCACGAGCGCTTCGCCGTCGTGGGGCACGACCGCGGCGCGTACGTCGCGACGCGGCTCGCGCTCGACCATCCGGACGCGGTCGAACGGCTCGCGATCCTCGAAGCGCTGCCCGGACTCGAGCGCCTCGAGCGGACGACGTGGCAGTTCGCCGCCGACTGGTGGCACTGGTGGTTCTTCGGGCAGCTCGACAAGCCGGCCGAACGGTTCATCAACGCGGATCCCGATGCCTGGTACCGCGTGACGCCGGAGCTGATGGGTGAGGACGCATACGCGGAGCTGCGACGCGCGCTGCACGATCCGGAGGTCGTTCACGCGATGCTCGAGGACTACCGTGCCGGGCTGCGCGAGGACCGCGAGGACGACGAGGCCGCACGTTCGGCCGGCACGAGGATCGCGTGCCCGCTGCTCGTCGTGCACCTGCTGCGCGACGACCCCGACTACTACGGCATCGACCTCGTGGAGATCTGGAGCGCGTGGGCGGACGACCTGCGCACGACGACGATCGACTGCGGCCACCACGTCGCCGAGGAGCGTCCCGACGAGCTGGCCGACGTCCTACTGGAGTTTCTCGACCGCTAGCCCGAAGAGCGCGTGGCGGAACGTCGCCTGTGCGAAGCCGCGCCACGAGAGAAGCGGCGCGAGCTCCCCGCGGGCGGGATGCCGGCGGTCGACGAAATACGAGAGCGGGTAGAGCGCGACGTTCTCGACGAGCGCGAGGTGCAGTGGGCGGATGCGCAGCCGCGCCGCGGCAGCGCCGAACGCGGCGCCGTTCGCCGCGTGCACGGCGAGCCCGGCGACCGGCCACGCGCGCGACCGCGTCACGAGCTTGCCGAGCATCTCGACGTCGGAGTAGTCGTGCCGGAAGACCCGTTTGTCGATCGGCTCCACAGCGGCCCACACGAGCGCGGCCACCGCGCCGGACGTCGCCGGTCTCACGCCGCGAGTGCGCGCACTGCCTCGGCTGCGTCGTCTCCGCCCGCGCCGCGGCCGCCGACGACGATCTTCAGCGACGTCTTCACGTCGCGCAGCTCGCGCTCGAGCTCCGCTGCGTTCTCCGGCATCGTCGCGCTGAAGCACAGGACCGCGGCACCGAGCTTCTCGGCGAGCGCGACGGCCTGAGCCGTCGGCGTGTCGGCGCCGAGATACGCGACCTGCCAGCCGTCCGCGCGCAGCAGCACCGACAGCATCATCAGCCCGATCTCGTGCCGCTCCCCGGGCGCACAAGCGGCGACCGCGACGCCGCGGACGCTGCCGCGGGCATCGGCGAGCAGCCGCTGCAGCGCGGCGGCGACGGTGCTCGAGGCGAGGTGCTCCTGCGCCACCGTCACGTCGCCGCGCTCCCAGAGCTCGCCGATCTCGACCAGTGCCGGCGCGAGCACCGACGTGAACGCCGCCTCGACCGTGTCGAGCGCGAGGGCGTGCTCGACGACGGCGGACAGTGTGCGCACGTCGCTGCGCTCGGCAGCGTCGACGAGCTCCCGGCGCAGGTCGACGGGCGACGTCGCGGCGACGGTGCCGGGTCCGAGCAGCGCGGCCGCCTCGCCGATGCGATAGCCCTGCGCGAGCCGCGCTTTCAGCCATTCGACGCGCGCGACGTCATGCTCGGTGTAGCGGCGCTGCCCGCCGGCGGTGCGCGTGGGCGAGAGAACGCCGTAGCGCTGCTCCCATTTGCGGATCGTGTCGGCGGACACGCCGGTGCGGCGAGTCAGCGCTGCGATGTTCAGCGTCGGGCCCATGACAACTATTGGACCGCAAGTGTGCCCGCCCGCGTTACGGTTGGAAACGTGCCGGAGGGGGATTCGCTCCACCGCGCCGCGCGACGACTGCAGCCGCTCGTGGGCCAGCGCATCGCGGCGGAGTCGCCGCACCCGCGCGCGCAGGCCGAGCGCGTCGCGGAGCGCATCGACGGCCGCGTGCTCGAATCGGTCGAGGCGATCGGCAAGAACCTCCTCCTTCGCTTCGAAGGCGGTGTCGTCGTCCGCTCGCATCTCCGCATGTCGGGGCGCTGGTCGTTGCGCCCGCGCGGCGAGCGGCGCGTCGGCAAGCCCTGGCTCGTGCTTCGCGGCGAGCGTGCGGAGGGTGTCCTCTGGAACGGGCCGGTGCTCGAGCTACACGCGCGCGCGATCGCGCGGCTCGGCCCGGACATCCTCGAACGGCCCCCGCGCCTCGACGCGATGCTCGACCGGATGCGCGGTGCCGACGCGTCGCGCTGGTTCGGCGAGACGCTCCTCGACCAGTCCGTCGTCGCCGGGATCGGGAACATGTGGCTCGCCGAGACGCTGTGGGCTGCACGGCTCTCGCCCTGGCGGCGCCTGCGAGACGTGCCGGAGGCAGAGCGGCGGCTCGCCCTCCACACTGCGGCGGAGCTGATGCGCGCGTCCGTCGACCGCGGTCGCGAGGGACCGCACCAGGTGTATCGCCGCGCCGGGCAGCCCTGCCCGCGGTGCCGCACGCCGATCAAGTCGTGGGGACAGGGCGACGACGACCGCACGGCGTACTGGTGCCCGGTGTGCCAGGAAGGGAAGGACCCGCGCGGCGCGTAGTACGAGGCGTGCTGCGTGCCCCGCATCTCTACGAGTCGCTGCGCTCCTTCTGCCTGGCGGCTTTCGCCGCAGAACGCGGCGCGCAGATCCCGTTCGCGTTCGAGGAGCACGCGACGCGCGAAGGGCCGTCGCTCTACGAGTACCGGCCGCTCGTCCGTGGCTTCGTCGAGGAGCAGGCGCCGACATTGCGCCGCCTTCCCGACACGCGGAACGCGATCGACGACCTCAAGCGCGAGCCGGCCGCTGCGATCTTCGCGCGCGCACACGCCGGGATCGGCGACACCGGCGACGACGCGCTCTTCCGCTCGATCCTCCTCCCGATGCTCACCTGGACCGCGGAGCGCTGCGGCGGGTTCGACTGGAACGACGACGCGTTCGACGCAGCCTACGCCGACCTCGAGCAGACGCTCTACGGGAGTGCGCGGACCTACGTCGCGCTCGCCCCGGTCGTCGGGCTGTCCGCCGGGACGGACGCAGACCTGGGCGGCGGCATCACGGTGCGGCCGGCCGTCGGCGGCGAGATCTCGCACCTGTGGCCGGAGGCGCGCGGGCTGATGCCGCCGGAGTTCGGGCGCGACGTCGACCGGCTGCTCGTGCTCGAGCTGAAGCGCGAGCTCGAGGCGGACGAGTCGCAGCCGCCCGACGCGGCCGCCGAGCTCGCCGACGCCGTCACCGCGCTTCGCCTTGCGACCGCGGGTGCGATCGCCGCCGGCCCCGTCGTCTTCGAGCGCCTCGACTTCCGGCCGCTCCGCATCGCGCCGCTCCTGCCGATCGCCGCGACGCAGCCGCGCGGCGAGGCGACGCGGCTCGACAAGGTGCGCGCGAAGCTCGCTGCCGAGCTGCGCGAGCGGCTGACGCTCGCCGACGCCGACCGGGAGCTCGGCGAGGCGCTCGACCGGTGGGAGCTGTCGCTCTTCTCCGAAGAGCCGTTCCGGTCGGCGCAGGTGCGCGAGGCGGCGGCGTGCGTGCTCGGCGCCGACGGCGGTGAGTGGGCCGCGGCGATGCGCGCAGCGGTGCTGCTCGCCGACAAGACGCAGGAGCGTGCGGAGCTCGTCGCAGGGCTGCGAGCCGAGCGGCTCGAACGCGGTTCCCGCGATGTCGTCCGGCGCGCGCTCGTCGAGGTGCTCCTGCACGGCGATCGTGCCGAGCTCGTCGCGGCGCTCGACGACACGCTGCTCGGGCTGCGCCCGCGGCCGCAGTCCGTGCTTCGCGTGGCATAAAGCACGCTTCCGGCACAGACGCGTCACACGTTCCGCGGTACGTTGCCTGTATGGACGACACGGATCGTGTGCTCGCGCGACTCGCGCGGATCGAGCGGCTGAGGGCGACGGCGGCGCCTGCGGCGGTGCTCGAGGAGCTGCGCCTGCTCGTGCCGGAGGCGGAGGCATGGGCGAGGGCGGAGGGCGACGCGCGGGCGCGGGACGCCGTCCAGAAACTTCGAGAGGAGGCGGAAGGAATGCGGTAGAGCAACCAGAAATGGCGGTTCACATGGGACTCGCGCGCCTGCTCCCGCGTCCGAACGTTCGCCCTGCGAGCGTGGCGTCGCCTGCCGACACGGAGGTGATCGTCCTCGCGAACCAGAAGGGCGGCGTCGCGAAGACGACGACGACACTGAATCTCGGCGTTGCGTTCGCGGAGAAGGGGTTCAAGGTGCTGCTGATCGACCTCGACCCGCAGGGGAACCTGACGATGTCGCAGGGGCTGAACCCGGACGCGATCGAGCAGTCGATGTTCGACGTGCTGGTTCACCGGCTGCCGCTCGAGCAGGTGATCCAAACCTGCGAGGTCGATGTCGCAGTGTCGTCGATCGACCTCGCCGGCGCCGACATGGCGCTGTCGAGCCAGATCGGCCGTGAACGCGCGCTCGAGAAGGCGCTCGCTCCCGTCAAGGACCGCTACGACTACATCTTCATCGACACACCGCCGTCGCTCGGCCTGCTGACGATCAACGCGTTCGTCGCGGCGACCGGGGTGATCGTCCCGGTGCAGACGGAGTATCTGTCGCTGCGCGGCCTCGTGCAGCTCGAGAACACGCTCTCGATGGTGCGCGAGAACCTGAACCCGCGCGTCGAGATCGTCGGCATCGTCCCGACGATGTACGACAAGCGCCTGACGCACTCGCGCGAAGCCGACGAGATCCTCCGCGAGAACTTCGGCGAGCTCGTCTACAACACCAGGATCCGAAAGACGGTCCGTTTCGCCGAGGCGCCCGTGAAAGGGACGTCCGTGCTCGCCTACGAGCCCGGCGGCGAGGCGGCTGCGATGTACCGCGACCTTGCAAGGGAGGTGCTCGATGGCCAGAAACCGCGCCAGCATGCGTGAGGGTCCCCTCGCCGAGCTGTTCCGCGCGACCGAGGCCGCGCAGCGCCAGCAGCAGCACGAGCAGCAGGAGCTGCCGACCGAGCCGCCGGTCTCGCCGCCGCGCGCCGCGAAGAAGCCGCCGCCCGGCCCGACGCCGATCCGCGCGGTCGCGCCTGCGCCCGACCCCGCTCCCGAGCCGCCCGCCGAGGAGCGCCGTCCGCTGGCGCGGTGGCTCGACCCGCTCCCCGACCAGCCTGCGCGCCTCGAGCACGGGCGCGACAGCGCTTCGTACCTCGCCGTGATCCGCGTCGTCGGCGTCGGCGGCGCCGGCCTGAACGCCGTCGACCGCATGATCGACTCCGGCATCACGCAGGTCGACTTCATCGCCGTGAACACCGACATCCAGCAGCTGCAGATGAGCGACGCGCCGACGAAGATCCACATCGGCAGCGAGCTCACCGAGGGGCTCGGCTCCGGCGCCGACCCCGAGATCGGCCGCCGCGCGGCCGAGGACGGCTACGACGCGATCAAGCGCGCGCTGCGCGGCTCGGACATGGTCTTCGTCACCGCTGGCGAGGGCGGCGGCACCGGCTCCGGCGCCGCCCCGGTCGTCGCGAAGATCGCCCGCGAGCTCGGCGCGCTCACCGTCGGGATCGTGACGATGCCGTTCAAGTTCGAAGGCTCGCGGCGCAAGAAGCAGGCCGACGAGGGGCTGCAGTCGCTGCGCGAGGCGTGCGACACGCTGATCGTCGTCCCGAACGACCGCCTGCTCGAGGTGCTCGACAAGTCGACGTCGATGCTCGACGCGTTCCGCATCGCCGACGACGTCCTCCGCCACGGCGTCCAGGGCATCTGCGACCTGATCACGAACCCCGGTCTCATCAACCTCGACTTCGCCGACGTGCGCACGATCATGGCGGAGTCCGGCTCGGCGCTCATGGGCATCGGCTACGCGACCGGCGAGAACCGCGCCAAGGAGGCCGCGGAGCGTGCCCTGCGGAGCCCGCTGATCGAGACGGAGATCAGCGGTGCGCGCGGGATCCTGCTCTCGATCGCCGGCGGCGACGATCTCACGCTCTACGAGGTGAACGAGGCGGCCGAGGCCGTGCGCGAGGCGGCGACCGACGACACGAACATCATCTTCGGCGCGACGATCGACGACCGGCTGACGGGCCAGATGTGGATCACCGTCGTCGCAACCGGGATCGGCGGGCGGACGGCCGGCAGGCGCGGAACGTTCGTCACCGCGGCGTCCGGCACGAGCGGCGAGGTACTCGAGCCGCCCGCGTTCCTCCGCGACTAGCACCGCCGAACAGCCAAGATCCCGGCGTGAAGGGCGCAGTCGCCGCCGGGCATCCGTTGAGCGCGCGCGCAGGCGCGCGCCTGCTCGAACAGGGCGGAAACGCCGTGGACGCGTGCGTCGCCGCCGCCTTCGCGGCATGGGTCGCGGAAAGCCCGCTCACCGGGCCGGGCGCCGGCGGCTTCGCGCTCGTCGTGCCGGCGGGAGGCGAGGCTCGCCTCGCCGACTTCTTCGTCGCGACGCCGGGCCTCGGCCGTGTCGAGGCCGCGGGCGCGGAGATGCACGCGGTCGACGTCGGCTTCGGCGGCGACAGCGAGACGACCCAGGTGTTCCGGATCGGCGAGCCGTCGTGCGCCGTCCCCGGCGCGGCGGCTGGGCTCGAGGCCGTCCACCGGGCGTACGGACGGATGCCGTGGCCCGAGGTGATCAGTCCGGCGGTCGAGCTCGCGCGCGAGGGGTGCGAGCTGACGCGGGCGCAGGCGCATCTGCACGCGATCCTCGACCTGATCCTGCGGCACCAGCCCGAGGGGAAGCGCATCTACAGCAGGCCCGACGGCACGCGGCTGCAGCCCGGTGACGTCCTACGGCTCCCCGACCTCGCGGATACGCTCGAGCGCGTCGCGTCGGCCGGCGCGCGCGTCCTCTACGAAGGGGATCTCGCGGCGGCGACCGTCGAAACCGTCGCGCGCGGCGGCGGTCTCTTCACCCGCGAGGATCTTGCGACGTACGAGGTCGAGTGGCGCGAGCCGGTGCGCGTCCGCTACCGCGGCCACGACGTCGTGTCCAACCCGCCGCCTTCCTCGGGCGGGATCCTGATCGCCTACGGGCTCGCGCTGCTCGAACGTTCCGCGACGGGCGAGGCAGGGAGCGCGGAGGCGCTCGCGTCGCTCGTCCACGTGATGCGCGAGCAGACGCGCGTGCGCGACGACGCGTTCGCGGACGAGCTGCACTCGGGCGGGCTGCCGGAGCGGCTGCTCGCGGACGACGCGCTCGACGAGGCCGGTGCGCGCCTCGTCAGCGGGACGACGCACGTGTCGGCCGTCGACGGCGACGGGAACGCCGCGTCGGTCTCGTCGTCGACCGGCTCGGGCTCGGGCGTGATCGTGCCCGGCACCGGGATCCATCTGAACAACATGCTCGGCGAGTACGACCTCGTCGCCGGCGGCCCTGCAGCGCCGGGACGGCGGCTGACGAGCATGATGGCGCCGACGGTCGTGCTGGGGTCCGACGGGCCGCGGCTCGTCGTCGGCAGCGCCGGCTCCGTGCGGCTTCGGGGCGCGATCATGCAGGTGATCCAGAACGTCGTCGCGCACGGGATGAGCGTGCGCGACGCGATCGACGCGCCGCGCGTTCACCTGGACGAGCCGCACGTCCATTGCGAAGGCGGCTTCGACGCCGCTGCACTCGACGGGCTGGCGGCGCGCGGCTACGACGTCGTCCGCTGGCGCCGCCGCAACCTCTTCTTCGGCGGCACGAACGCCGTCGAGGTGTGCGCCGACGGAACGGTCGCTGCCGCCGGCGACCCGCGGCGAGGCGGCGGCGACGTCGTCGTCGGCTAATCGGGGCCGGCGCCGTCGAGCGGCGACACCTTGCCGTTCTGACCGGCCCGCTCGCGCAGAGTCTTCTCGAGCTTGACCGCCTCGAGCGACGCCTCGAGCAGCTCGATCAGGCGCTGCATCCGACGCGCCGGCGAGAGCGTCGCGAGGATCTCCTGCTTCGGCTCGACGCCGAAATCGACGCGCGCGGCGAGCTCCCAGTCGAGATCGGCCGACGCCCGCTCGGGAATGTCGACGTCGCTCTCCGCGGCCTCTGCGAGCTCGCGGAACACCGCGAGCGCGCGCTCGACGTCCGCGTCGTCCGGCGGATCGTCCTCGTCGGCGACGTCCTCGACGACTCCCGTCTGAAAGGACCGTCCGCGCGTCAGCTCGAGCAGCCGGAAGCGCTGCCCGCCCTCGACGGCGATGTTCATACGGCCGTCCTCGAGCTCCTCGAGCACGGCCGTGACTCGCGCCCGCGTGCCGATCTCGTGGACGGCGCCCTCGCCGTCCGCGAGCACGAGCCCGAACTCGCGGTCGGTCTCGATGCACTCCTGGATCAGCTCGTGATAGCGCGGCTCGAAGATGTGAAGCGGGATCCGCTCGGTCGGCACGAGCACGATCGGCAGCGGGAACAGCCCGAGCTCCGGCATCCCCGGGAGACTACGGGCGCCGGCACGCTAGGGTGCGAAGGTGCCTTCCGAGTTCGCGGACTTCGACGACGCGTTCTTCCGGCCAAGCGTCAACGGGCTCACGCCGTACCAGCCGGGGAAGCCCGTCGAGGACGTCCAGCGCGAGCTCGGACTCGACCGCGTGATCAAGCTCGCGTCGAACGAAGGGCCGTTCGGGCCGTTCCCGGCGGCGATCGAGGCGATGCAGCGTGCGGCGCGCGACCTGAACCGGTACCCCGACGGCGGCACGTACCGCCTGCACGCCGCGCTCGCCGACCGGCACGACGTCGCGTTCGACGAGGTGGTCGCCGGTGCGGGGGCCGACGGGTGCATCGACATGGTGAGCCAGGCCGTCCTCGATCCCGGCGACGAGATCGTGTGCGGCTGGCCGTCGTTCCCGAGCTACGTCATCTACGCGCGCAAGCAGGGCGCGGAGCCGCGCCTCGTGCCGCTCGACGATCTCCGCTACGACCTCGACGCGCTCCTCGCTGCCGTCACGCCGCGGACGAAGATCGTCTACGTCTGCCAGCCGAACAACCCGACCGGGACGATGAACACGACCGAGGAGCTCGACGCCTACTTCGATCGCGTCCCCGACCACGTGCTCACGGTCGTCGACCAGGCGTACTTCGAGTACATCGACCGCCCCGACTACCCCGACGCGATCGAGCGGTACCTGAGAAGCGGCAAGCGCGTGATCGTGCTGCGGACGTTCTCCAAGATCTACGGCCTCGCCGGGCTCCGCGTCGGCTACGCGGTCGGGCCGCGCAGGTGCATCGCGGCGATGGCGAAGGTGCGGCGGCCGTTCGACCTGACGACGCAGGCGCAGGTGGCCGCCGTCGCGTCGCTCGGCGACGACGCAGAGATCGCGCGGCGCCGAGCCGTCAACGCCGACGGCCTCGCGCGGCTCGAGGCGGCGTTGCGCGACCACGGGATGGAGCCTGCGCCGTCCGTCGGCAACTTCGTCTACGTCGACACGGGCGGCGACGGGAATGCGCTCTTCGAGCGCCTGCTGCACGAGGGCGTCATCGTCCGCCCGCTCGCGGGGTTCGGCTCACCGTCGGCCGTGCGTGTCTCGGTCGGCACGCCCGAGGAGCTCGACGAGTTCGCGGCCGCGCTCGGCCGCGTGCTCGCGCGTGCGTGACGCGCCGCCTCGACCTCCGCCGCCGCCTCGCCGTGCTCCGGCACGAGCGCTACCGGCTGCTGTTCGTCGCCACGCTCGGCTCCGGCATCGGCACGTGGATGGCGACGATCGCGCTCGCGGTCGACGTCGAGGACCGCACCAACTCGACGTGGTGGGTCAGCGTGCTCTTCCTCGTCACCTTCATGCCGTCGGTCGTGGTCGGTCTCGTCGCGGGGCCGCTCGTCGACCGGCTGTCGCGCAAGCGGCTCGTGATCACCGCCGACGTCGTGCGGCTCGTCGTCTTCGCGCTCCTGCCGTTCGCGAACGACGCATTGCTGGTCGTGATCGGCGCGGCGATCGCCGGCGTCGCGAACTCGTTCTTCCGGCCGGCCGTGCTCGCGGGCGTGCCGAACCTCGTCGACGAACCGGACCTGGCGGCAGCGACCTCGCTCCTCCAGGGCGTGGACTGGGTCGCGGCGGCAATCGGTCCGATCGCCGGCGGCGCGCTCGTCAGCGCGAGCGGCCCGCACGTCGTCTACCTGATCAACGCCGCCACGTTCCTCTTCTCGGCCGCGCTTCTCGCGCGGATCCCCGCCCGGTACCTGCAGAGCGAGCAGGGGATCACGCGCGGCCACTGGCGCGACCTCGCGGACGGCGTCGCCGCGTTCCGGCGTTCGCGTGCGCTCCTGATCGGGCTCGTGGCGCTCGGCTTCGCGATGGTCACGCTCGGCCTCGTCAACGTCACGGAGATCTTCCTCGCGAAGCGGTCGCTCCACGCGGGTGCCTTCGGGTACGGCCTCCTGTGGACCGCGACCGGCATCGGCCTCGTCGCCGGCAGCGTGATCGCGGGCGTGGTGCTCGAGCGGCGCAGCGTCCTCGACGTGTACCCGCTCGCGTTCTTCGTGTGGGCCGCGGGGATCCTCGGCGCCGGCGTCTCGCCCAACGTATGGCTCGCCGCGCTGGCGATGGTGCTCGCAGGGTTCGCGAACGGCGTCGCGTTCCCGATGACGGTGATCATCGTTCAGCGCGGCACTCCCGACGCTCTGCGCGGCCGCGCGTTCACGGTGATCATCAGCGCGCACAACGCGGCCGTCGGCCTCGCGATGCTCGCAGCGGGCGCGCTGACCGCAGCCTACGGCGCGCGCTGGACCTACGTCGTCGGGGCCGCTTCGTTGCTCGCCGGCGGCGTGTCCGCGCTCGTGCTGCGGCGCGGAGCAGCGACGCAACCGGCCGTCGCGCACGAGCAGGCTGCGTAGCATCCGCCGCGTGGCCACCCGCCGTGACTGGACGCGCGAGCGCCTCGTCGACGCGCTGCGCGCCGGCGACCGGCGCGCGCTTGCGCGTGCGATCACCCTCGTCGAGAACGGCGACCCGCTCGCCTACGAGGTCGTCGCCGACGTCTACCCGCACACCGGCGGCGCGTACGCCGTCGGCTTGACCGGGCCGCCGGGCGTCGGCAAGTCGACGCTCGTCTCGGCGCTCGTCCGGATCGCGCGCGGCGAGGAGCAGGACGTCGGCGTCATCTCCGTCGATCCGTCGAGCCCGTTCACGCACGGTGCGCTGCTCGGCGACCGCATCCGCCTCACCGACCACTTCCTCGACCCGGGCGTCTTCATCCGGTCGATGGGCACGCGCGGCCACCTCGGCGGCCTTGCCGAGACGACGCTGCAGACGCTCCTCGTGCTCGACGCCGCCGGGAAGGACGTCGTCTTCCTCGAGACCGTCGGCACCGGCCAGAGCGAGGTCGGCGTGATCTCGATCGCGGACACCGTCGTCCTCGCGCTGATGCCGGGCTCAGGCGACTCGATCCAGGCGCTGAAGGCCGGGATCATGGAGATCCCCGACGTGATCGCGATCAACAAGATGGACCACCCGATGGCGAAGGCGATGCTGAACGAGGTGCGTCAGGTGCTCTCGCTCGGGCCGAAGACGGGGTGGCGGCCGCCGATCGTCCTGACCGAGGCCGTCCGCGGCGAGGGTGTCGACACGCTGTGGGAGAAGATTCGCGCGCACCGCGCCTGGCTCGAGTCGGAAGGCGAGCTCGACCGCCGGCGGCGCCGGAACCTCTCGACCGAGGTGTTCCAGGTGGCCGCGACGAGGGCGCGACGGCATCTGGAGGAGGCGGTGCAGGGGAACGCCGAGCTCCGCCGGCTGCTCGACGACGTCCAGTCGCGTCACCTCGACCCGCTGACGGCAGTCCGTGAGATCCTGGAGAAGGTGTTCCGCATTGACGACGAGAACGGCTCCGACGCTCGCTGACATCGAGGCCGCGCGTGCGCGGCTGGAGGGCCGCGCACGCGTGACGCCCGTCTACGGCACCGACACGTTCTCCCGGCTCGTGGGCCGCCGTGTGTGGCTGAAGGCGGAGAACCTGCAGCGCACGGGCTCGTTCAAGATCCGCGGCGCGGTCAACAAGCTGATGGGCTTGACGGAGGCGGAGCGCGCGGCGGGCGTGATCGCGGCGAGCGCCGGCAACCACGGCCAGGCGGTCGCGTGGGCTGCGCGCACGCTCGGGATCAAGGCGACGGTCTTCATGCCGCAGGACGCGCCGATGGCGAAGGTCGAGGCGACGCGCAACTACGGCGCGGAGACCGTGCTCGGGGGCGCGATGTTCGACGACGCGCTCGCCGACGCGCTCGCTCGGTCGGAGCAGACGGGCGCGACGTTCGTGCACGCGTTCGAGGACGTCGACGTGATCGCGGGGCAGGGGACGCTCGGACTCGAGCTCGTCGAGCAGCTCCCGAACGCGCGGACGTTCCTCATCCCGATCGGCGGCGGCGGCCTCGCGGCCGGGATCGCGATCGCGGTGCGCGCGGTGCGCGCGGACGCGCGGATCGTCGGCGTGCAGGCGGGGAAGACCGGGCGCGGGACGATCGCCGACGGCATCGCCGTGAAGCACCCCGGCGAGCTGACGATGTCGATCCTCGACGACCTGCTCGACGACGTCGTCCACGTCGAGGACGACGCGATCGCCGAGGCGATCACGTTGCTGCTCGAGCGGTCGAAGCTCGTCGTCGAGGGCGCCGGCGCCGCGTCGGTCGCGGCTCTCCTGCGCGGTCACGCGGGCGGCGACGACGTCTGCTGCCTCCTCTCCGGCGGCAACATCGACGCGACGCTGCTCGTCAACGTCGTGCGGCACGGCCTACAGCGCGCGGGCCGGTACCTCGTGCTGCGCACGAAGGTGCCGGACCGTCCGGGCGAGTTGCACAAGCTGCTCGAGCTCGTCGCCGCGCAGCGCGGCAACATCCTCGAGATCAACCATCGGCGCGAGGGCCTCGGGATCGACGTCGCCGAGACCGGGATCGAGCTGACGATCCTCACGCGGGACGACGAGCACCGGCGCGAGCTCGTCGCCGCGATGGAGACGAGCGGCTACCCGGTCGAGGTCGCTACGACCCGCAGCGCCTGAAGCTGACGACCTCGCCGGCGAAGTCGGCGACGCCGCCGGGCGACACCGCGCGCACGTCGAAGCCTTCGCGCGCGAGCAGCGACGCGGCGATCGCCGCGCGGGGGCCGCTCTCGCAGACGGTGACGACGGGCCTCGACTGGTCGAGCGCGCCGCAGCCGACCTTGCGGAGCAGCCGATACGGGATGTTGCGGGAGCCGGGGATGTAACCGGCGTCGCGCTCCGCCGCCTCGCGCAC
Organism: Gaiellaceae bacterium; assembly: GCA_036518135.1. Classification (GTDB taxonomy): domain Bacteria; phylum Actinomycetota; class Thermoleophilia; order Gaiellales; family Gaiellaceae; genus PALSA-600. Next base: position 38,168 of record DATDNT010000078.1, read on the forward strand.
GTCGACGACCTGCACCTCGTCGAGCAGCTCCTTCAGCGTGGCGACGTCGAGGGTGGGGAGCGTCTCGCGCGCAGGTGGGGCGAGCACGTAGCCGGCCACGTCGAAGATGCCGACCTTCCAGAGTGACCGCGCAGCGGCGAGCGCCTCGTGACGGTCGCGCGCGTGCAGCACGACCTGCTCGCCGGGCAGCAGCACGAAGCCGGCTTTCGTGGCGAACGACGAGCCGGAATGGGGGACGCTGATCGCGCCGGGGACGTGACCCGCCGTGTAGTCGGTGAACGGGCGGACGTCGAGAACGGTCGCGTCGCCCGCGTCCGGCAGCTCGTCGGGCTCGGCCGGCTGCGCCACCCACGGTCCGCGGTTCAGCGCGACCACGCGCTCCGTCGTCGGCGGGCGCGGTGTCGATACCGACGCGGAGACGAGGACGAACTCCTGCAGCTCGCGATACGAGAGCGCTTCGTTCGTCTCGAGCTCCTTCGCGATCGTCGTCGAGCGCTCGCTCGACATGTTCCCACCGCAGAGCGAGCCCGCGACGTGGCCGGGGAAGACCTCGACCCCGGGCCCGAGCTCGGTGAGCTTCTGCAGCGAGCGGAAGAGATCCTCGGCGCCCTCCCGCGCGGCGACGGCGAGGTCGGGCCGAGCGGCATCGCCGACGAACAACGAGTCGCCCGTGAGCACGAGCTCGTCGTTCACCACGAACGCGCAGTGCTCGGGCCGGTGCCCCGGTGTGTGCAGCACGCGAATCTCGGTCGCGCCGACGCGGATCACGTCGCCGTCGGCGAGCGGCTCGTACGGGTACTCGGGCTCGGCGACGGAGTGGATTGCGACCGGCAGCCCGTGCTCGAGCGCGAAGCGACCGTGGCCGGAGACGTGGTCTGCGTGCGTGTGCGTCTCGAGCACCCGCTCGATTCGCACGCCGTCACTCAGGTACTGCTCGATCTCGAGGGCCGGATCGACGACGACGGCCGTGCCGGTCTCGGTGTCGCCGACGAGATACGAGGCGCATCCGAGGTCGTCGTCCACGAACTGCTTGAAGAGCAGCACAGCGTCCCCGAGCTTACCGCTGCGGCCGGAGCCACACGTACAGACCGACGAAGAACGCGATCAGCGCCAGGACCGCCGCGGCGAGCGCGACGATCAGCGCCGGCGTCGCGACGTCGTGGCCGGAGCCGACCACGTCGAGCCCGACCCGGTAGGTGAGGCCGCGTCCGGCCGCGTCGCCGACGCGGACGTTGAAGACGATCGTCCCCGTCTTGTCGGGTGCGGTGCCGCGGATCCCGAACGTCGCGTACTGGCCCTTCGGGATGTTCCCGCCGGACCACGTGATCGCGTCCGCGGACCGCGCCTGCGTCCAGCCCGGCTTCGCCTCCGCGTCGTCGAGGTCGAATCCCGCCGGCGGTCTGAGCGTGACGCGGCTGATGCCGAACGCATCGTCCTCGTTCGGTGCGCCGAAGACGAGGTCGACGGCCTGCCCGGGCTTCACCTGCGCGGGGGAGACGGAGAGGTGCGCGTACGCGGCCGGTGCGAGAGCGAGTGTGCTACAGACCGAGATGGCGAGCGATGACCATGCGCTGAACCTCATTCGTTCCCTCTCCGATCTCGAGGATCTTCTGGTCACGGTACAGACGCGAGATCGCGTACTCGTCCATGAACCCGTAGCCGCCGTGGATCTGCAGCGCCCAGTTCGCGGCACGGTGCGACAGCTCTCCCGAGTACAGCTTCGCCATCGCCGCGGCCTTGCGGAAGTCGCGGCCCTGGTCCTTCTCCCACGCCGCCTTCCACACGAGCTGCCGCGCCGCTTCGATCTCCGTCGCCATGTCCACGAGCTTCTCCTGCACGGCCTGGAACTTGGCGATCGGCTTTCCGAACTGCTCGCGCTCCTTCGCATACGTGTACGCGAGGTCGTACGCGCCCTGGGCGAGACCGACACCCATCGCCGCAACGGAGATGCGGCCGCCGTCGAGGATCTGCAGGAACTGCCGGAAGCCTTCGCCGCGCGGGCCGAGCAGGTTCCCTTCCGGCACCCGCGCGCCCTGGAACGCGAGCTCGCGCGTGTCGGACGCGCGCCAGCCGAGCTTCTGCATCGGCTGCGAGACGACGTAGCCGGGCGTGCCGTTCGGGACGATGATGTTCGAGATCTCGCCGTCGCCCGTGACGGCCGTGATCGTCACGCACGCGGTGATGTCGGTGCCGGCGTTCGTGATGAAGATCTTCGCGCCGTCGACGACCCATTCCCCGTCCTCGAGCTTCGCGGTCGTGCGCGTCGCTCCGGCGTCGGAGCCCGCGTTGGGCTCGGTCAGGCCGAACGCGGCGAGCTTCTTGCCCGAGGCGAGGTCGGGGATCCACTGACGCTTCTGCTCCTCGCTCCCGAAGTACCAGATCGGCAGCGTGCCGAGCGAATGGTGCGCTGCGACCGTGATCGCGACGGAGGAGTCGATGCGCGTCAGCTCCTCGACTGCGATCGCGTAGGCGAGCGTGTCGGTGCCGCCGCCGCCGTACTCCTCGGGGATCGTCATGCCCATCAGGCCGAGCTCGGCCATCTCCGCGACGAGCTCGTACGGGAACCGCTTCTCGCGGTCGAGCTCCTCGGCGACGGGCGCGACCTTCTCGAGCGCGAACGCGCGCACCGTCGCCCGCAGCAGGCGGTGCTCGTCGTCGAGGTCGAAGTTCAGGCTCATGCGAGCTCCTCCGCCAGCTCGACGATGAGGCGCACGCCGTAGCCGGTGCCGCCCTGGTCGAGCGCGTAGTCGGGACGCCGCCTGCGGATGTAGCCGGGGCTGATGTCGAAGTGCGCCCACGGGCCGTCGCCGGCGAACTCGCGCAGGAACATCGCGGCGAGCGCCGGCGCTCCCTCGCGCAGCTCCGAGCCGTTCTTCATGTCGGCGAAGTCGGAGTCGATGTAGCGGCGGTAGCGCGGATGGAGCGGGAACCGCCAGGCGAGGTCGCCGCTCGTCGCCGATGCGCGGTCGATCGCGGCTGCGAGGGCGTCGTCGTTCGCGTAATAGCCCGCATAGATGTCGCCCATCGCGACGGTCATCGCGCCGGTCAGCGTCGCGAAGTCGACGATGTGCGTCGCGCCGTGCTCGCGCGCGTAGTGCAGGGCGTCGGCGAGGATGAGCCGGCCCTCGGCATCGGTGTTCATGATCTCGATCGTCTTGCCGTTCGACGCGCGCAGGATGTCGCCGGGCTTGAACGCCTTCGCGTCCTGCACGTTCTCCGTCGAGGCGACGACCGTGAGGACGCGCAGGGGCAGGCCGAGCTCCGCGATCGCGGCGGTCGCCTGGATGACGGCCGCGCCGCCCGCCATGTCGCCCTTCATGTCCTGCATTCGAAGCGGCGGCTTCAGCGAGATTCCGCCGGAGTCGAAGGTGATCGCCTTGCCGACGAGGCCGAGCGTCACGTCGCCGCGCGCGTTCGGCGGGTCGTAGCGCATGACGACGAGCTGCGGGTCGTACGCGCTCCCCGCCGCGACGCCGAGGAACGCGCCCATGCCGTTCGCCTCGAGCCAGTCGCGGCCGTGCGACTCGACCGTCAGGCGGTCGCCGGCGAGGCTCTGCGCATGCGCGGCCAGTGCCTCCGGCGTCAGGTCGTTGGGCGGGCGGTTCGCGAGGTCGCGTGCCCCGTCGAGGTGGCGGACGACGATCTCCTGCCGGCGCGCGAGGTCGTGCAGCTCCGCCGGGGCGTCGAGCGCGAGCACGATCTGCGGCCGGTCCGCGTAGCCGGCCTTGAAGAGCCCGGGGTCGTAGGCGCCGTAGGCGGTGCCGTCGACGACCGCTCGTACCTCGTCCGCCGTCCCCGCGGACCACGCGATCGTGGCGCCTGCCGCGCGATGCTCGCGGGCGAGCCGCGCCGCCGCCGTGCGCAGCGGGTCGTAGTCGCCGGCGCCCTCGTCGACCGTTCCGCGGACGTCGCCCTCCGCCGCCGGCCTGAACTCGATCCGCACGGGGCGCGACTCTACCGAGTTGACTCGCGAGTCAAGTATGGTTCCGCCCGTTCAGCCGACGACCAAAGGAGCGACGACGTGGCAGCCAAGGATTTCTTCGACACCCTCGAGTCGCGCGCCGACGCGTCGAAGCTCGCGGGGATGAACAACTCGTACCTCTTCGACATCGAGGGCGAGGGCCAGTGGCTCGTCAAGGTCGCCGACGGGCAGCTGAACGTGACCGAGGGCGGCGGCGACGCGGACGCGACGATCACGACCTCGGGCGAGACGTTCGAGAAGATCACGGCGGGCGAGCAGAACCCGACGACGGCGTACATGACCGGGAAGCTGAAGATCAAGGGCGACATGGGCGCCGCCATGAAGCTCCAGAAGTTGTTCTAGGCCTACTCCTCGAGCTCCACCAGCAGGGCGCCTCCGGCGACGCGGTCTCCCTCGGCGACGTGCACCGCGCGCACCGTCGCGTCGTACGGCGACACGAGCGGCGTCTCCATCTTCATGGCCTCGAGGACGACGAGCGGATCGCGCGCGGTGACGCGGTCGCCCGCCTGCACGTTCACCTTGATCACGGTCCCGGGCATCGGTGCCGTGAGCGCGCTCGGCTCCTCGCCCGGACCGTGCTCGTGCGCGGCCGCGTCGACGTCCGGCGGCGGCTTCGGCGCGGGCGACGGGAGGTTGAGCCGGAACGCGCCGCGCCAGATCGCGTCGGCGACGCGCGGCGGCGGCGCCGAGAGGGGCGGGTGCTCGGTGAGGAACGCGGTCGTCGCCTCGCCGGCGCGCAGCACCGGGTGCGCGACGAGCCAGCGGAGGAACGGCAGGTTCGTCGTCACGCCCGCGACCTCGGTCTCGGCGAGCGCCGCCGCGAGGCGGTCGAGCGCGTCGTCGCGGGTGCCGCCGCTCGCGATCAGCTTCGCGATCATCGGGTCGTACCCGGTGCCGACCTCGTCGCCCTCGGCGACGCCCGCGTCGACCCTGATCGACGCAGGCAGCCGGAGCGTCTCGATGCGCCCCGCCTGCGGCAGGAACGACCGCGGATCCTCGGCGTACAGGCGGACCTCGACGGCGTGACCTTGTAACAGAGTGTTACATGCCGGCAGCGCCTCGCCGCGTGCGATGCGGATCTGCCACTGCACGAGGTCCATCCCCGTCACGGCCTCCGTGACCGGGTGCTCGACCTGGATGCGGCCGTTCAGCTCGAGGAAGAAGAACTCGCGGCCCTCGAGCACGAACTCGGCCGTGCCGGCCGACCGGTAGCCGATCGCCTGCGCGAAGCGGATCGCCGCGTCGCTCATGCGCGCGCGCAGGTCGGCGTCGAGCGCAGGGGACGGCGACTCCTCGAGCACCTTCTGGTGGCGGCGCTGCACCGAGCAGTCGCGCTCGCCGAGGGCGAGCACGGTGCCGTGTTCGTCGGCGAGCAGCTGGATCTCGACGTGCCGCGGCCGCTCGAGGTAGCGCTCGAGATACACGCGGTCGTCACCGAACGCCGCCTTCGCCTCGCGTCGCGCCGCCTCGAGCGCGTCGGCCAGCTCGTCCCGGGCGCGGACGACGCGCATGCCGCGGCCGCCTCCGCCTGCGGCCGCCTTCACGATCAGCGGCGGCTCGCCGACCTCCGGGATCGTCGGCACGCCCGCGCGCGCGGCAGTCTCCTTTGCGACGAGCTTGTCGCCGCCGGCGCGCAGCGCGTCGGGCGGCGGCCCGATCCACGTCAGGCCGGCCGCTTCGACCGCCTCCGCGAAGTCGCCGTTCTCGGAGAGGAAGCCGTAGCCGGGATGGATCGCGTCCGCGCCCGACTGCTTCGCCGCGCGGACGTGCTCCTCCGAGTGCAGGTACGACGAGATCTCGACGACGTCGTCCGCCGAGCGCGCGTGCAGGGCGCCGCGGTCGTCGGGGGCGACGACGGCGACCGTTCCGATACCGAGCGCGCGAGCCGCGCGGAAGATGCGCAGCGCGATCTCCCCGCGGTTCGCGACGAGCACCTTCTCCACGCGCGGCACCCTAGCCGTCGACCAGCAAGCCGTTGATCGGGCCGAGGAAGCTGCGCGTCCGTCGCGAGACGTTCGGCAGGCGCCGCAGGCGATCGTATGCGTCGTCGTCGGCGCGCTCGTGCCAGGTCTCGAACGTCGGCTCGTCCACCTCGAGGTGCTCCCGCCACAGGCGGAGCCGCGTCTCGCGCACGAGCGACTCGTCGCAGGTGACGACGCACGCCTCGGTGTCGTTGAAGAACGAGTGCTCGTTGAGGTTGGCCGAGCCGAGCGCGAGCCAGCGGTCGTCGACGATGCCGATCTTCGCGTGCACGTACACCTGGTCGCCACCGCCGGGCTGGTACAGCGTGCAGGCGAGGAAGCGCTCGTGACGGTCGGCGTTGATGAGCACGCCGAGCTGTCCGCGCGTGTCGTCCGCGCCGTTGTTCGGGTGCGCGGGGAGGAGGACGATCATCCGGAAGTCCTCGCTCGGCGGGTTGTGGAGCTTGTCGACGAGGATGCGCACGAGCTCGGGCGACCAGAGGAACTGGCTCTCGAGGTAGATGAGGCGCTCCGCCGACCGGAGCGCCCGGACGTACGACTCGAGGATCCGGAAGTCTCCTTGCGGGACAGCGTCGTAGACGTCGTTCGGGACGGTGCGCACGAACTGTGCGGTCGTATCGCCTGCGCGGGAAAGGGTCGCGCTCACCGGTGCCTCCGTGTCCGTGACCTCGCGCCAGCGGAGCGCGACGTGCGCGGCGACGTCCGCGACGAGCGGCCCCTCGATGCGCAGCGCCGCGTCGTGCCAGCCGACACCCTCGCGCGCCGGGTGGCCGCTCCGATCGAGGCGGTTCCCGGCGAGGCTCGTCAGGTCGATTCCGCCGACGTAAGCGATGCGGCCGTCGACGACGACGATCTTCTCGTGGTGGCAGTGCATCGGCCGCTCGCGTGGGTCGAGCGCCATCCGGATCCGCGTGCCGCGGACGAGGTCGTCGCGCTGCGCGCGGACCGTCGCACGCGACGGCGAGAAGAGCGGCAGCGGTGCGCCTGCCCAGACGAGCACGCGCACCTCCGCGCGCTCCGCCGCGTCCGCAAGCAGCTCGCGCACCGTCGGCCCCTCCGCGGCCAAGCGGAACGACGGCTCGACGTGCCACCCCGCGACGAGCACCGACTCCTGCGCGGCCGCGACGTCCGAAGCGATGCGGCCGAGCGCGTCGTCGCCGTCGATCAGCGGCTCGAGCCGGTTGCCGTCACGCGGCGGCGGGTGGCCGGCGGCCCACAGGCCGTCGTCCGGCGGCGCGTAGGCGCGCGCCCACCCGTGGCGCCTCAGCCTGCGTCGGTGGTGGGCGACGACGAGCCGCTCGAGCCGTTCGCCGATCGCGTCGTCCAGGCGGTCGATCCGCGTGAGTGCCATACCGCGAGAAGCGTAAGTGCACAGACGATCGCGACGCACACATAGGGGACCGCGTCCCGCGTCACGTGGGCCACGGCGCCGCCGCCGGCGGAGCCGAGGGTCTGTCCCGGTGCCCACGCGAGGTTGACGAGCGCGAACGTGTAGCCGTAGTCCAGGCCCCGGGCCTCCGAGAGGTGCGTGAGCAGCGTCATCCCCGGCGTGAAGAACGTCCCGAAGGCGATCCCGGCAAGGACGACGAGCGGGGCGAGGTGCCACGCGTGGTGGGGGAGCGGCAGGAGGAGCGCCGCGACGATCGAGCCGACGAGGCCCGCGACGATCGGCGGCAGCGTGCCGACGCGGTCGGACACGCGGCCGAGGATCACGTTGTTCGCCGACTCGAGCGCCGCCGAGCACAGGAAGACCGCACCGATCGCTGCGCCGCTCCAGCCGAGCGACGACAGCCGCAGCGGTGCGAGCACGCCGATCACCCCGAAGGCGAGCGCCGGGAGGACGACGAACCAGAACGCGCCCATCACCTGCCGGTCGGCGAGCGTGCGGCCGAGCGTCGCGAGCGGCTGCGGCTCGGTAGGCGCCTCCGCCGGTGTCGTCGCGGCGAACGCGACGAGCCCGAGTGACGCGACGCCGACGGCGCCGAACGTCCAGCCGGTGCCGGCGAGCGACGCCACGCCGCCGAGGACCGGGCCGAACAGCGCGCCGCCGACGGCCATCGCGAACGCGCTCCCGATCAGCGAGCCGCGGCGGCCGGCCGGAGCTCCCGCGACGAGCCAGGCGAGCGCGCCCGTCCACGAGAACGCGCTCGCGACGCCCTGGACGAAGCGCGCGGTGTCGAGCTGCCATGCTGCATCGCCGATGCCGAAGAGGACCGTGCACGCCGCGACCGCCGTCAGCCCCGTCAACACGGTCGGCTTCACGCCGGCGCGCGCGGCGACGACTCCGCTCGGCACGGCGCCGACGAACGCGCCGGCGGGGTACGCGGCCGAGAGGACGCCGGCGCCGGTTTTCCCGAGATGGAGAGCGTGGGCGTAGTGCGGGAGCAGCGGGGTGAGCGCCGCGAAGAAGAGCGTGTCGAAGAAGACGACCGCGCTCGTCAGGATCAGCAGCCTGCGCACGGCCGCCCACTCTACGGAGGGCCGGTGTGGGGAACGGCGACCGAGGATCGCGGCGGCCCGCCCGAGGACGTGACCGCGCATCGCGAGCGCGCCGGCCTTTCGATCGCTACCCTGTCGCGTCCGCGATGACGAGGATCCTGGCAGCGATCGTCGCGGCGCTCGCGCTGCCCGCAGGGGCGGCCGCGGGCACCGTGTTCCTTCTCGACGGCCGAGGCTGGGGCCACGGCGTCGGCATGAGCCAGTGGGGCGCCGAGGGCTACGCGCGCCACGGCTGGACGTACAAGCAGATCCTCGCGCACTACTACCCGCACACGCACGTCGGGATCGCGCCCGCGCGCGACGTGCGCGTGCTGCTCCAGGAGGGGCAGGACTCCATCCGCGTCGGCTCGGCCGCGCCGTTCCTCGTCGTCGACGCGCGCGGCCGCAAGCTCCACCTCCCCGCGCGCTCGGTTGTGATCGACCGGCGGTTCACGCTCAGGAAGAAGCACCTCGCGCAGCCGCTCCGGTTCGTCGGCGGCGCGCAGCCGCTGCAGGTGGACTTCGCGGGATACCGCGGCGACATCGTCGTGAAGGCGAAGCCGGACGGGCTGATGGCGGTGAACGTCCTGCCGCTCGACCGGTACCTCCGCGGCGTCGTGCCGTTGGAGGCGCCGTCGGGCTGGCACCCGCAGACGTACGAGGCGCAGGCGGTGGCGGCGCGGTCGTACACGCTCGCGACGCTCCACCCCGGCGCCGACTTCGACCTCTACGCGGATACGCGGTCGCAGATGTACGGCGGCGTGCGGGCCGAACGCACGGAGACGAATCTCGCCGTCGGCGCGACCGCCGGGCAGGTGCTCGTGTGGCGCGACCGGATCATCCCGGCGTACTACTTCTCGACGTCGGGTGGGCGGACGTCGTCGATCCACGACGCATGGCCGAAGGCGCGGCAGGTCCCGTACCTCGTGTCGGTGAGCGACCCGTACGACTCCCTCTCGCCGCACCACCTGTGGCCGACGCAGGTGCTGACGGCCGCGCGCGTCGCGTCGGTGCTGCACGTCACCGGCGTCCGCGACATGCGCGTCGTACGCAACTCGTCCGGCCGCGCGCAGGCTGTCCGCGTCCTGACCTCGCACGGGTGGAAGACGTTCCCCGGGCAGGTGATCCGTGAGCGGTTCGGGCTCGGCTCGACGGACTTCGACCTGCACGCCATGTCGATCGACGCGCCGACGCGGGTCGACTACGGCCTCCACTTCGCGGTGACGGGGTTCGTCCGCGGTCTCGGCCGCGCGCGCCTGCAGGAGCTGACGCCGGTGGGCTGGAAGACGGTGCGGCATCTCCGCGTCGCCGCGGACGGCCGCTTCACGGTGACGATGCCCGCCGCGTCGTCGACGGAGCTCCGCCTCGCCTACAACGGCGTCGCCGGCGACGCGATCGGCGTGCAGGTGCTGCCGCGCGTGCTCGTCACCTCCGACGGCGGCCGGCTCCACGCGGCCGTGCAGCCGCGGCTGCCGCTGCGCGTCGAGCGCCTGACGAACCGGGAGTGGCGCCCGGTCGCGCGGTCTCGGGGCGTGTTCGACCGGCGGCTCCGCCCGGGGAGCTACCGCGTCGCAGTCGACGGCGGGCCGCGCTTCGCCGACGAGATCTCACGTCCCGTCGCCGTGCACGTCAGCGTCTCCGGCCCGTAGCCGCGCCTTGACGGCCGTGCCGGCGTATGTGATCTTCGTCACATTCGCAGCAGCCTCCTGAGCGTCTGCTGCGCCGTCGGGGCGGCGGCCGCGCTCGCAGGACCGGCGCACGCCGGCTCGGTCATCGGCCTGTCCGTCAGGGCGACGGCGCGTGCGCCTGCCGCGCCGACGACGCTCTCGATCGACTTCACGCCGTCGACGCCCCTGCAGCAGGGCGACACCGTCACCGTCGACCTCTCGCAGGCGGGCGACGTGGCCCTGGCGACCGGCACGCCCACGCTCGGCGACGTCACGAGCTCGACCCAGATCGACGACGGCAACCCCGACGTCCAGGGGCGCCAGGTCGTGCTCCGCCTCGCGACCGGCGCGACGGGACCGCTCGAGGTCCGGATCGACGCCGTCGACCCGACGCGGCCGGGGACGTACCCCGTTGCCGTGTTCACGTCGCGCGACGGGACGCCGGCGACGGGATCGTTCCCGGTCGTCGCCGAGAGCTTTACGGCGACTCCCGCTTCGGTCGCTCCGTCGCAGGACGTCTCGATCCACTTCGTCTTCACGGCGCAGGCGGTGTATCTCGGCGCCTTCCACATCCGTGCGCCGCCCGGCTGGACGGGCGCCGAGAAGCCGTCTCCGTTCGTCAAGCGCGACCCGGGGCAGACGGTCGACCTCGAGTACGACGGGCGGTCGCCGGCGGGCGCCGCGACCGACGCGTTCACGTTGACGCTCGCCGGCCGGGTGTCGAACGCGGCGAAGCTCCCGGTCGGGGAGCGGACGATCGCATCGGTGGACGTCCCCATCCTCGCTGCGGGCGTCGGCGTCTCGCCGACGGGTGCCGCGCCCGGCGACCGCGTCGTCGTCACGCCGTCGAACGTGCCGGCGAGCTGCCCGAAGGTCGTCGCGGCGATCGGCACCGCCGAGCTCGCGACGTTCGTACCGCGACCTGCGAGCGTGCAGGTTCCGTCGACGACGCCCGTGGGGCCGGCGACCGTCGAGCTCTACTGCAGCGACGCTTCGCGCACACCGCTCGCGTCCGCGCGGATCGCGGTCACGAGCACCGTCACGTCGACGACGACGCCGACGACGACGACGGTCAATCCACCCCCGCCGCGGCCTGCGATCCGCGTCGTCCCCACCGCCGGGCGCGCCGGTTCGACGTTCTCCGTCAGCGGCACCGGCCTGCCGTCGTCGTGCGCGCGCCCGTCGCTGTACCTCGGCTCGTACCGGCTCGGCTCGCCGAGCGTGGTCGGCGGCTCGTTCGCTGACCGCGTCCTCCGCGTGCCCGTGCGCGCCCGGCCGGCGACGACCCAGGTGAGCCTCCACTGCGGGACGGCTCAGCCGCTCGTGCAGGCCGCGTTCGCGATCACGCGCGCCCCCGCGCCGCCGCTGCGTGCGACGATCTCGGTCGACCCGTCGGCCGGCGCGCGCGGCTCGACCTTCTCCGCGGTCGCGCGGAGCGTGCCGCGAACGTGCCGGCCGGGCGACGTGTATCTGGGCAGCCGTCGCGTCGGCTCCGCCGACGCGTCCGGCGGCGCGCTGTCGGACGGCCCGCTCGTCGTGCCGGTGCGTTCGCGTTCCGGCGCGACCCGGGTCGTCCTTCGCTGCGCCGGACGCGTCGTCGCCGCCGCGCCGTTCGCCGTCACCGGCGCCCGCGACCATCGGACGGCGTTCGCGCTTGCGGCCCCCGGCGACGGGTTCCTGCACCACCGCCGCGTCCTCGCGGACGCGGGCCTCGTCGCGCTCGCGCTGCTCTTGCTCGTCGCGCTGATCGGGTTCCCGGCCGACTGGTTCAACGACACGTACGTCGAGAACCGGGAGCGCCTTCGCGCAGCCTGGTGGCGGCTCCTCGGGCGCGCCGAGCCGCCGCGGCGGCCGCCGACGCGTCTCGGCCTCGCCGCGTTCCTCGTGGTCGCCGGCGCGCTGACGTGCGCCGCGACCGACTGGCCGACGTTCGACCGTGCGTACCTATGGACGCTGATGGGGACGACGGCCGGCGTCGCGGCGTTGACGTTCGGGTTCCAGCTGCCTGCGATCCTCTCGGCGCGCGCCGTTCACCTGCGCGGACGCCTGCAGGTGCTGGCCGGATCCGTCTGCGTCGCGGCCGTCTGCGTCGCCGCCTCGCGCGCGCTCCACCTCGACCCGCCGTACCTCTACGGGCTCATCGCCGTGTTCGTCGTCGAGCGCGAGGAGGACGACGCGGCGGGCGCGCGCGATGCGGCACTCGGCGCCGTCGCGACGCTCGGTCTCAGCGTCGGCGCATGGCTGCTCGACCTTCGCATCCGGGGTGCGGCGGCAGCTGCGGCGCCGTCGCCGGGGGTGCTCGCACTCGACGCGGCGCTCGTGACGGTGTTCGTCGCCGGGCTCGGGTCGATGGTGTTCGCGCTCGTGCCGCTGCCCTTCCTTCCCGGCCGCGCCATCCTGCGCTGGCGGCGAGGCGTGTGGGTGGCGCTCTTCGCCGTCGGCGCGTACGCCTTCGCGCTGATCATGCTGACGCCGCGCGACGGCTACGTCGCGAACGTCCCGTGGAATCACGTCGCCGCGGCGCTCGTCACGTTCGCGGTGTTCGCGCTGGTCTCCGTCGCCTTCATGGCGTGGCTCCGGTTCACGCGGCCGCGCCGCGACCGGCCGGAGGCGTGGCCGTCGCGGAGCCTCAACTAGCGCTTCGCAGGCGCTCGACCTCTGCGAGCTCCTCCCGGAACTCGGGCGCGTCGGACATGGCGACCGCCTGCTCGGCGTGCGCGAGCGCTTCGTCGAGACGATCCAGCGAGCGGAGGCCGATCGAGAGCGTGTAGTGCGCGAACGCGGTCTGGGAGACGAGCGAGGGGTCGCGCTCGCGCTCGGCGAGCGCCGCCTCGAACACGGCCACCGCCTCCTTGTGCTCTCCGCGCTCGTGGTGCCACCAGCCGAGGTTGTTGAGGAGCGTCCCCGCCCAGTACGCCGCGTCCGGGTCACGCTCGGCAAGCTCGAGGCCGCGCGCCGTCCACTCGGTCGTGTCGCCCGCGATCGCGGCCATGTGTGCGGCGTCGCCGGCGATGAACGCCTGGCCCGCGGCAAGCGCCTGCTCGTACGCCGCGACGAAGAGAGGGAGCGCGCGCTCGGGCTCGCCGCCGCTGTTTCGAAGCCGCCCGCGCTCGAGCAGGACGCGAATCGCGACGACGTCACTGCCGGCTCCGAGCCGCGCGGCCTCGTCGAGGAGCCGGTCGCCGGCGTCGAACGCGTCGCGCAGGCCCGCGACGCGCGCGAGCTGCGTGAGCACCTCCGCGCGGCCCGCGTCGTCGGGCTCGCGCTCGAGCTGCTCGCGCAGGCGACGCTCGCTCGCGTCCACGTCGGTGAAGTCCCACAGCGGGCGGAGGCGATCCATGGCTACCCGCGCCAGGACGGCGGGCGCTTCTCGAGGAACGCCCGCAGCCCCTCCTGTCCCTCGGCGCTCGTGCGGTGCTCGGCGATCCGTCGTGCGGTCTCGTCCGCCGACTGCGGGGCGCGCGCGAGCTCCTTCGCGGCGCGCGCAGCGTCCGGCCCTGCAGAGAGGAGCTCCGCGACGACGCGCTCGATCGCGCCGTCGAGGTCCTCGGCCACCTCGTGAACGAGCCCGATCCGGAGCGCGACGTCGGCGCCGAACCGCTCGCCGGTGACGAAGAACCGCCGCGCCGCACCCGGTCCGATCTTCGCGAGCGCGAACGGCGAGATCACCGCCGGGACGATCCCGAGCTTCACCTCGCTGAACGCGAACCGAGCGCCCGGCTCCGCGATCACGATGTCGCTGCACGCGACGAGCCCGCAGCCCCCGCCGAGTGCGTGCCCCTGAACGCGCGCGAGCACGGGCGCCGGACAGCCGTCGATCGCGTCGAGCATCGCGCGGAGCCGGAGCGCGTCGGCGACGTTGTCGTCGTAGCTCAGGTCGGCCGACGACCGCATCCATTCGACGTCGGCTCCCGCGGAGAACGACGGGCCGTCGCCGGAGAGGATGACGACGCGCGCGTCGCCGACGTCGGCGAACGCCGCCGCGAGCTCCGCGATCAGCGCAGCGTCGAATGCGTTGCGGCGCTCCGGGCGCGCCATCGCGATCCGGAGGGCCGCGCCGTCGCGCTCGATGCGAAGTGCGCCCACGGCGGCCGATCCTAAAGCCTTACGACTTCGCCGCCTTTTCTTACGCCTGCATCACGCGGTGCACACGCGGCCGTTCGATCCTCAGCGCGTCAACCGACCAGGGGGTTCTCGTGAAGCTGGCCGTGCTCGTCACCGCCGTCACCGCCGTTGCTACGACCGCCGCCGTGGCTGCGCCAGCGCCGGTGAAGAACGGCCGCATCGCCTTCAGCGAAGGCTCCATCTACTCGTCCTACGGCTACGGCACGCTCTACGCCGCCAATGCGGACGGCACGGGCCGCGTTGAGATCTCGGACCAGGCCGCGAACCCGTCGTGGTCGCCCGACGGTCGAAAGCTCCTCTTCGAATCGTCGCGCAAGGGTGATCCCGACCTGTGGACCGTGAACGCCGACGGCAGCGGGCTCCGGGAGCTGACGTTCTCGGTCGGCATCGACGGCGACGGCGCGTGGTCGCCGGACGGCACGAAGATCGCGTTCGAGTCGAACCGCAACAACCAGAACGGCTCGGACGTCTTCGTGATGAACGCGGACGGCACGGGCGCGACGCGGCTCACTCCCGGCAGCGGCTTCAACGGCGACCCCGCCTGGGCGCCGGACGGGAAGGAGATCGTCTTCACGTCGGACCGCGGCGGCTCGAAGGACATCTGGGTGATGAACGACGACGGCTCGAGCCCGCGGCGTCTCACGACGTCTGCCGGCACGGACGAGAATCCCGCGTGGTCACCCGACGGCACGAAGATCATCTTCGACAGCGATCGCAGCGAGCCCGGAAACCTCGACATCTGGGAGATGAACGCCGACGGCTCCGACCAGCACGCGCTCGTTTCCTCGCCGGCGCTCGACGCGGTGCCGACGTGGTCGCCGGACGGTCGCTTCATCGCCTTCGCGTCCGAGCGAACCGGCAAGGGCGAACGGAAGGTGTACGTCGCAAACGCGGACGGCACGAACGTCCACGTCCTGACCTCGCCGGCCCGCAACCAGGCGGACAGCCTTCCGAGCTGGGGCGTGCACCCGTCCGGCGACCCGTGCACGATCGAGGGGACGATTCACGCGGAGAAGCTCGTGGGCACGTCGCACGCCGACGTGATCTGCGGCGGCGGCGGCGACGACACGATCTTCGGCGGCCGCGGCCGCGACCGCCTGCTCGGCGGCGCCGGGAACGACACGTTCTACGCCATCGACAGGTCGCGCGACACGATCGACGGCGGACCCGGTCGCGACGCCGCGCACATCGACCGGAAGCTCGACGCGACGAAGAGCGTCGAGTTCAAGGAGTACCGCTAGGACAGAGCGAGGCCCAGGCGCGCGAGCCGGTCGGCGACGGACACCGACGCCTCGAGGTCGAAGACCTCGGCGATGTCCGGGTCCTTGCCGATCAGCTCGCGCGCACGCGACGGGAGCGGCTGCTCCGCCGCTTCAGCCGACTCGAACACGTAGACGGCGCCCCAGCGGTCGGTCGTGTCGTCGGAGATCCAGCCCTTGAAGAGCAGCCCCGGCACCTCCGCAAAGGCGTCGACGGCCTCGTCGCGCAGGTAGTCGCGCAGCTCGTCGACCGACGCCGCCGTGTCGGCGAGGCTCCAGAGGACGAAGCGGACGACGGGCGCCATCAGAACGGTCCGCGCGGCGTGTACGACCCCCGCGGCGACCCGATCGCGACGAACGTCATTCCGTTCGGGCCCGCGACGGGCTGGCGCGTCGCGTCGGGGTCGAACCGAAGGAACGTCCCCTCCCGCACGGGCACCTCCTCGCCGTCGATGCGGTAGACGCCCTCCCCGCGAACGACGACCACGACCTCTTCCTGCTGCGACTCGGCTTCGTCGTG
>DATDNT010000079.1:0-14859 GCA_036518135.1 Gaiellaceae bacterium
AGCCGAACCAGCCGGTGCGGCCGTAGAGCAGGAACAGCATCAGGCCGACGACGACGGGGGAGAGGGCGAGCGGCAGGTCGACGATCGCGTTCACGATGCCCGCGCCGGGGAAGCGGCGGCGGACGATCTCGAGCGCGCACACGATCCCGAACACGGTGTTGAGCGGCACTGCGATCGCCGTGATCTCGAGCGTCAGCTTGAACGCGTGGATCGTGTTCGGGTCGGTCAGCGACTGCCAGAGGGCGTGCGTGCCGGCGCCGAACGCGCGATAGAAGATCATCGCGAGCGGCCCGAGCAGGATCGCAACGAGATAGAACACGGCCACGCCGCGGAGCGCGACCTTACGCACGCTCGTGCCTCGTCGCGAGGAAGCGGAGGCCGCCGATCGCGAGCAGCAGGACGAACGCGACCGCCAGCATCACGGTCGCCACGGCCGCCGCGCCCTGCTCGTCACCCGACTGGATGTGGTTGAAGACGAACACCGCGGCGACCTCCGTCTTGAACGGCAGGTTGCCGCTGATCAGGACGATCGCGCCGATCTCGCCGACGGCGCGCGCGAACGCGAGCGCAACGCCGGAGAGGATCCCGGGGAGGATGTTCGGCAGCACGATCGAGCTGAACACGCGCGCCTCACCCGCGCCGAGCGAGCGGGCCGCCTGCTCCGCCTCGGCGTCGAGCTCGTGCAGCACCGGCTGCACCGTGCGCACGACGAACGGCAGCGTCTCGAACAGGAGCGCGAGGACGATCGCGGTTCGCGTGTACGCGACGTTCACGCCGATGGGCGACTTCGGCCCGTAGAGCGTGAGCAGCGTCAGCCCCCCGACGATCGTCGGCAGCGCGAACGGCAGGTCGATCACCGCATTCATGAGCGACTTGCCGCGGAAGTCGTCGCGCACGAGCACCCACGCCGTGACCGTGCCGACGACGGCGTTGACGAGCGCGACGACGACGGCCGCGCCGAGGCTCAGCTCGAGGGACGCACGCGCCTCGGGCGCCGTCGCGACCGACCAGAAGTCGTGCCAGCCGTGCCTGCCCGACTCCCACACGAGCGCGGCGACGGGCAGGAGGACGACGACCGAAAGGAACGTCGTCACGAAGCCCAGCGACAACGGCGTCCCGAGACCGGGACGCCGTGTCGAAGGCAGAGGTACGGCGGTGCTAGCCAGAGGTCGGGCCTCCGGCGGCGCGCTCGATCGAGACCATCCGGCCCTTGTTCGGGTCGAACCACACCTTGTCGGCCTTGCGCCAGCCGCCGATGAAGCGATCGTCGATCTTGAATATGCCGGGCCGCGACGGGAACTTGTCGGCGTACTTCGCGAGGATCTTCCTGTCGACGGGGCGGAAGCCGTACTGCGCGAACAGGTTCTGCGCGGGTGCGCTCTTCGTGAAGCGGATGAACGCGTTCGCGGCGACCTTGTTCGGCGAGCCCTTCAGCACCGCGATCGGCAGTTCGATCAGCATCGTCTGCCGCGGGATCACGTACTGGATGTTCTGTCCGTTCTGGCGCGCGGCCTGCGCCTCGCTCTCATAGGTGAGGAGCACGTCGCCCTTCCCGGACAGGAACGTGTTCGTCGCGTTGCGGCCCGACGCGTCCTGCGACACGACGTGCTCGAAGAGGTGCTGCACGTACGCCGTCGCCTGCTTGTCGCTCTTGCCGAGGCGGCGCTGCGCGCCGTAGGCCGCGAGGATGTTCCACTTCGCGGAGCCGGAACTGAACGGGTTCGGCGTGAGCACCTGGATGCCCGGCTTGATCAGGTCGTTCCAGCCCTTGATGTGCTTCGGATTGCCGTCGCGGACGGCGAAGACGACGACGGTGTCGGCGGCGATGCCGCCGTAGCCCTGGCGGTTCCACTTCGCGTCGACGAGGCCCTGGTCGACGAGCAGGTTGACGTCGTCGCCCGTCGAGAGGAAGACGACGTCGGCCTTCAGCCCCTGCGCGACGGCGCGCGCCTGGTCGGTCGAGGCGCCGTAGCTCTGGCTGAAAGAGACGTCCTTGCCGGCGTTCGTCTGCTGGAACGCCTGGATGATCTTCCCCATCACGGTCTTCGGCGTCGAGTAGGCGACGAGGGAGAGGTTCGTCCCGGCGGCGGCGGCGCCGGCCGTCGCGAATGCGGCCGCAGCGGCCGCGAGGATCACGCTCTTCTTGGCTTTGTTCACAGTCATGGTCGAGAAACTAGATAAACGCTTCTAATCTGTCAAATAAGAAGCGCAGTCCGGCTAGGGTCGGGAGTCGTGGGCGTTCTCGCCGTGGAGGGGCTGGAGAAGCGGTACGGGCGCAAGCAGGCGCTCGCGGGGGTCGACCTCCAGGTGCGGGAGGGCGAGCTCGTCGGCCTCCTCGGGCCGAACGGCGCCGGGAAGTCGACGCTGGTGAAGATCGCCTGCGGCCTCGTCCGCCCGAGTCGCGGCCGGATCGCCGTCGCGGGCGCCCCTGCCGGGTCGCGCGCCGCGCGGGCCTCGCTCGGCTACCTCGCAGAGCTCTTCCGCTTCCCGTCGTGGATGAGCGCCGACGAGGTGCTGTCCCTGCACCAGCGGCTCGCGCGCTCGCCGGGCGGCGCGGCGGAGCGCAGCGAGCTCCTCGAGCTCGTCGGCCTCGCCGATGCTCGCCGCACGCGTGTCGCTGCGATGTCGAAGGGGATGCAGCAGCGCCTCGGTCTTGCGCAGGCGATGATCGGTGCGCCGCCGCTGCTCCTCCTCGACGAGCCGACGAGCGCGCTCGACCCCGCGGGCCGCCGCGTCGTCCGCGAGCTGCTCGAGGAGCTCCGCCGCCGCGGCCGGTCCGTGCTCCTGAACTCCCACCTCCTGTCCGAGGTCGAGCTCGTGTGCGACCACGTCGTGATCGTCGACCGCGGCCGCGTCGTCGCCGCCGGCACGCCCGACGAGCTGCGGCGGCAGGGCGGCGTCGAGGTAGAGACCGCGCGCGGGGTGCGGCAGTTCCCAGACGCGCGCCGGGACGACGTGCCGCGCCTCGTGCGCGAGCTCGTGGCCGCGGGCGACGAGATCTACGGCGTCCGCGTCGTGACCTCCACGCTCGAGGAGACGTACCTCGAGGTCGTCGAATGACCGCGATCGTGCTGTACGGCCTGCGCGAGAGCTTGCGCCGCAAGATGTTCGCGGTCGTCGTCGTCCTCACGGTCGCGTTCCTGCTCCTCTTCGCGTGGGGCACGCACGCTGCGTTCCGCGATGCGCGGAGCTTCCTCGGGCCGGGGCAGGAGCAGCTCGACCCGACCGCGCTCGCCGGCGCGACGCTTCTGGGCCTCGGGATGTTCGCGACGCTCTTCCTCGGCGCTGTCCTCGCCGTCTTCCTGACGCTCAACGTCGTGCGCGGCGACGCGGAAGCGGGGCTCCTGCAGCCGCTCGTCGTGCGTCCCGTCGGCCGCGCGCAGCTGCTCGTCGCGCGGTTCGCAGGAGCGGCCGGAGTCGCGGCCGGGTACGTCGTCGCGGTCTACGTCGCGCTCGTCCTGATCGTGCACTGGGCCGGGGGGTGGTACCCCGACGGGACGGTGCTCGCGGGAGCAGAGCTCGCCGGCGCAGTCGTGGTCGTCGCCGCACTCGCGCTCGCGGGCTCGGTGGTCTTCGCGCCGATCGCCAACGGGATCGCGGTGCTGATGGTGTTCGGCGGCGGGCTGATGGCGGGCCTGCTCGGCGTCGTCGGCCACGCGATCGGCTCGGCTCGGCTCCAGCACCTCGCGCGGATCGGCTGGTGGGCGTTCCCGTTCGACGCGCTGTACGAGGACGCGCTGCACCGCCTGACGTCGGGCACGACCGGCTTCGCGGGGTTCGTGCTGCAGCTCGGCCCGTTCGGCGGCGCCCACGCGGCCGGCGGCAGCCTGCTCGCGTGGTCCGTCGCCTACCTCGCCGGCGTCCTCGCCGCCGCGCTGGCCGCGTTTTCCGTTCGCGACCTGTAGGTACGGAGGGGCGGTGAGAATCCGCCCCGGAGCACGGCTCGACCCGACGCAGGTGGAGGACCGCCGCGGCATGGGCGGCGGTGGCGGCGGCTTCGGCGGCCCGGTCGCCATGGGCGGCGGCGGCCTCGGCGTCGTCGGGATCGTCGTCTACCTCCTTTTTGCGCTTCTCGGCGGCGGGGGCGGCGGCACGTACGGCGGCCTCGACGGGACGAGCGTCGGCCCCGGCGCGGCCGCGGCCGGGAACACCCCGCAGCTCGACTGCTCGACCGGCGACCCGAACGCGCGGCAGGACTGCCGCGTCCTCGGCGACGTGAACAGCGTGCAGGCCTACTGGAAGAAGTGGTTCACCGCGCACGGCAAGACGTACCGGCCCGCGACGACCGTCTTCTTCACGGGCTCGACCGGCACCGGCTGCGGCGAGGCGACCACGGACGTCGGACCGTTCTACTGCCCCGCGGACAAGCACGTCTACATCGACCTCGGCTTCTACCAGGAGCTCCACGACCGCTTCGGCGCGCAGGGCGGTCCGTTCGCGGAGGCGTACGTGATCGCGCACGAGTACGGCCATCACGCGCAGGACCTGCTGGGGCAACTGAGCTCACACGAGACGCAGGGTGCGACCGGCACGTCCGTTCGCACGGAGCTGCAGGCCGACTGCTACGCCGGCGTGTGGGCGCGGAACGCGGTTGCGACCGGGTACATCGTCGACCTCACGCAGCAGGACGTGAACGACGGCCTCGACGCGGCGGCCGCCGTGGGCGACGACCGGATCCAGAAGGAGACGCAGGGGCGGGTGAACCCCGAGACGTGGACGCACGGTTCGGCCGCGGAGCGGCAGAAGTGGTTCTCGCGCGGCTACCAGCGCGGCGAGCCGAGCGGCTGCGACACGTTCAGCGGGAGCCTGTGACGGTGAAGGTCGTGCGCGAGCCGCCGCGGACGACCTTGATCACGGCACGGACGTTGTGGCCTTTCGGCACCGCCGCGTAGAACGCGCCGTCCTTCAGCGTCGCCCACGTCGTCCCCTTGCGGGTGAGCTTCACGATCACCGCACGGACGTCGGCGCCGTAGAGGCCGCCGACGGCGTAGCGCGACGACGCGTACTGGATCTGGTCGGCGTAGATCGCGCCGGCGCAGGCCCGCGCGACCGCCGAGCTGCCCTTGAGGACGGTGAAGCACGTCATCCCGCCCGGACGCTTCTGCACGCCGACCGAGCCGCCCCCGAACGCGACCGGATGGTAGGTGACGGTGGCGTCGGCCGCCTTCGCCTGCGAGATCACCGTCGTCTGGCCGCCGAGCGCCGACACGACCGCGGCGAGACCCGCCGCGACGCCCGCGGCGAGGCTGCCGACGGCGAGTGTCCGGCTCCCGACGCGACGACTCACGGTTCGTTTTTCGCCGCGTTTGCGCGGCGGCAAACGCGGCGTTACCTTCTCGTCGTGGGCGCGTCAGCCGGCGTAGGCTCGACGGAGCCGGCCAGGAGCGGAGACGCCGGCATGTACGGCGCCGGAGCGGGACACGCGGGTCGCAGGGCCCTGGCCGAGGCGCTGCGGCACGTCGGGGTGAAGGAGTCGCCGCCGGGCTCGAACCGGACGATGTTCGGCCGCTGGTTCGGCGCGGACGGCGTCCCCTGGTGCGCGGTCTTCGTCTCGTATTGCTTCGACGTCGGCGCCGGCGTCGTCCTCTGCCGCGGGTGGCGCGGCGCAGGCGTCGGCCCGCGCGGCGTCGCGTACGTCCCGACGCTCGCCGCGTGGCTGAAGGCGACGGGGCGGGCGGTCGACGAGCCGCAGCCCGGCGACCTCGCGATCTTCGACTGGGACGGTGGGCTCCCGGATCACGTCGGGATCGTCATCCGCCCCGACGAGGGCGGCGTGCTCACGGTCGAGGGCAACACCGCGGTCGGGAACGACTCCGACGGCGGAGAGGTCATGCGCCGCGAGCGCGCGTCGCGCTCGGTCGCGCTCTACGGCCGCATCACCTGAGCCCGGGCCCGGCGTCGGGACACGCAGTGGCCGCAGCCCTCGCGCCGCGCTACACTTGAGGGGTCAACTATGACTGCCTCTGCTCCCGAAACCACCCGCTCGCTCGATTCCTGGGTCGCCTTCCTGCGCTCGCACGCCGCGATCACGCGCGAGCTGTCCGCGCAGCTCCAGCGCGAGCACGGCCTGACGCTGAACGACTACGAGGTGCTGTTGCACCTCTCGCGCGCGGACGGCGGGATGATGCGGCGCGTCGACCTCGCGCAGCAGGTGCTGCTGACGGCATCCGGGATCACGCGGCTCCTCGACGGGCTCGAGCGCGCCGGCTTCGTCTGCAAGGAGACCTGCGCGTCGGACGCGCGCGTCTCCTACGCCAAGCTCACCGGCGACGGCCGCGAGAAGCTGCGCGCGGCGGGCGAGACGCACCTCCGCGGCATCGACGAGCTGTTCACGTCGCGCTACTCCGGCTCGGAGCTCGCGACGCTCGGCGAGCTGCTCGCCCGGCTGCCCGTGACCGGCTCGGATTGCACGGCGCCCAAGTCGGCGCCGTGTAGCTGAGTCGCCAGGTCGCGGAACGGACCCGGCTGCGCGAGCAGCGTGTCGAAGACCCCGCGCTGCACGATTCGACCGTGCTCGAGCACGAGGATCTCGTCGGCGCGCCGAACCGTCGCGAGGCGGTGGGCGATGATGATCGAGGTGCGGCCGCGCAGCAGCCGGTCGAGGGCCTGCTCGATCAGGATCTCGGTCGGGCGGTCGATGTTGGACGTCGCCTCGTCGAGGATCAGGATGCGCGGGTCGGCGAGCAGAGCGCGCGCGATCGAGATCAGCTGCCGCTCGCCGGCCGAGAGGCCGGCGCCGCCCTCGCGCACCACGTGCTGCAAGCCGTGCTCGAAGCGGCGCGCGATGCGGTCGACACCGACGGCGCGTGCGACGTCCGCGACAT
Organism: Gaiellaceae bacterium; assembly: GCA_036518135.1. Taxonomy (GTDB): domain Bacteria; phylum Actinomycetota; class Thermoleophilia; order Gaiellales; family Gaiellaceae; genus PALSA-600. The sequence goes on from DATDNT010000079.1 coordinate 6,825, forward strand.
CGTCGTCGGTCGCGTCCGGCCGGGCGAAGCGGATGTTGTCGGCGATCGTGCCCGCGAAGAGGAACGGGTCCTGCAGGACGACGCCGAGCTGGCGGCGGTACGCGCGCAGCTCGACGGTCCGGAGGTCGTGCCCGTCGACGCGGACGGCGCCGTCCTCCGGGTCGTAGAAGCGGCCGACCAGCTTCGCCGTCGTCGACTTGCCGCCGCCCGACTCGCCGACGAGCGCGAGGCAGCCGCCCGCGGGGACGCGGATGTCGATCGCGTGCAGCACCGGCTCGCGGCCGTAGGAGAACGTGACGTGGTCGATGTGCAGGTCGCCTTCGATGCGCGGTAGGCGCGTCGCGCCGGGGGCGTCCCCGATCTCCGCTTCGGTATCGAGGATCCCCGTGATCTTCTCCATCGCCGCGCCCGCCGACTGCACCTGGCTGTACAGATCGGAGAGCGTCTGCAGCGGCTGGAACATCAGGTTCAGCAGGAACACCGCGGCGACGAGGCTCCCGAAGGTGAGCGAATGGTGCGCCACGAGGTGGCCGCCGACCCACAGCACCGAGACCATCGCGATCACCCCGAGCATCTCGATGCCGGGGAAGAAGAGGCAGTTCAGGTACTGCGCGTAGGTGTTCGTCTTGCGGTTCGCGTCGTTCGCCGCATCGAACTCGGCGAGGAACGCGCGCTCGCGGTTGAACGCCTGGATGATCGCCATCCCCGACACGGACTCGGCGATCTGCGCGGTCATGATCGCGATCGTCTCGCGGACCCGCAGGAACGCCGCGTGCGACTTCACCTGGAACCAGCGGACGAAGACGAGCGCGGGCGGGAGCACGACGAGCCCCGCGAGGCCGAGCCGCCAGTCGACGATGAACACGCCGACGATTGCGGCGAGCAGCGTGAGCACGCTCGTGACGAGCGTCGTCAGGCCCTGTGAGAGCACGTCCGACAGCGCATCCGCGTCGGAGGTGAGCCGCGCGATGATCCAGCCCGCCTTCTGCTGGCCGAAGTAGCGGAGCGACAGCGTCGTCAGGTGGTCGAACAGCTCTCGCCGGAGGCCGTAGACGATGTTCTGGCCGACGCCGGCGAGGCCGCGGACGAGCGTCGTGTTCAGCACCCAGGCGGCGCCGCTGATGGACAGGAAGACGATCACGTCCTCCCACAGGCGCGTCGTGTTGCGCCGCAGCATCCCGTTGTCGATCGCGTCGCGCACGATCAGGAGCGGAGCGACCTGCGACCCCGCGAGCAGCACGCCGATGAGCGCAAGCACGGTGACGCGAGAGCGCTGGCCGTGCAGGTATCTGCTGAGCCGGGTGAGGCCCGTCCGTTGCTTAGGCAACCGCAACCTCCTCGCCGAAGAGCGCCTTGAAGAGAACGCCGCTCTGCAGCAGGTCCTCGGGCGCCCCGCTCTCGACGACCACGCCGTCGTCGAGAACGACGGCGCGGTCGGCGACCTCGACGGTCGAGAGCCGCTGCGTGGCGATGAACACGGTCCGGCCCGCGAGGGCGGGGCGGAGGTTCGTGACGAGGTGGCGCTCCGTCTGCGTGTCGACCGCCGACATCGGATCGTCGAGGACGATCACGCGCGCGCCTGCGATCAGCGCCCGCGCGAGCGCGACGCGCTGGCGTTGCCCGCCCGACAGGTTGACGCCCCGCTCGCCGATCAGCGTGTCGTAGCCGTCGGGGAGGTCGGCGGCGAAGTGCGCGACGCCGGCCGCCTCGCACGCCGCGACGACCTCCTCCCACGGCGCGTCCGGCCGCGCCGCGAGCAGGTTGTCGCGGAGCGGGATCGAGAAGAGGATCGGTTTCTGCGTGACGATCGCGACCGCGGTGCGCAGCGCGTCGATCCGCACCTCGCTGACGTCGACGCCGCCGAGCAGCACGCGGCCCTCGGTCGGGTCGTAGAAGCGTGGCAGCAGGTTGAGGAGCGACGTCTTGCCGGCGCCGGTCGGGCCGCAGACGGCGACGACCTCGCCCGGCGGCACGGCGAGGTCGATCCCCGACAGCACCTCGCTCCCGGTCGGGTAGCTGAAGTGCACGTTCTCGAACCGCACGTCGAGCGGCCCGTCCGGGAGCGACGCGGGCTCGCGGGCCTCGGGAATCGACTCGATCCCCTGCAGCCACGCGAAGCTGCGCGACGCGGAGGCGGTCGCACGCTGGCCGAGCGAAAGGATCCAGCCGAGCGATTCGAGCGGCCACACGAGCTGCAGGAGCAGCTGGTAGAAGAGGTAGAACTCGCCGTTCGTCAGGTTGCCGCCGATCACGTCGCGGCCGCCGAAGTACACGACGGCGGCGATCGAGATCGTCGGCAGGAACAGGAGGCCGGGGAGGTAGTGCGCCTCCACGCGCGCCTGCCGGAGCACGCCGTCGCGCAGCGCGCCGGCCTTGTCGGCGAACCGCTGCTGCACGTCGTCCTCGCGGCCGAACGCCTGCACCATCTCGATGCCGACGACCGACTCGTCCGCGGCCTCCGTCACGTTTGCCTTCAGCTGCTGTACCTGCCGCGAGATCGGCATCACCTTGCGGCCGAACGAGTACGTGAGCACGGCGATCGCGGGCATCGCGACGAGCGCGATCACCGCGAGCTTCACGTTGACAACGAAGAGGACCGCGGCGATCCCGACGATCATCATCAGGGACTGGATCCCCTGCGTCATGCCCCAGCCGATGAAGTAGCGGACGGGATACAGGTCGTTCGTCGCCCGTGAGACGACCTGCCCGGTCGCGTGCACGTCGTAGAACGCGCGCGGGTAGCGCAGGTATGCCTGGTAGAGCAGCTCGCGCATGCGCCACTCCACGCGGATGCCCGTGCGAGACGTCGCGTAGCGGCGCGTGAAGTTGATCGGGAAGCGCACCGCGGCGAGACCGAGCACGCCGAGCAGGTACGGCCAGAGCGGGCTCGCGTGGCGGCGGCCCGGGTCGATCGCGTTGTCGATCGCGTGCTGGATCACGATCGGGATCGCCAGCGAGATGCCGCTGTACGCGAACGCGCAGACGAGCCCGACGACGACGAGCCGGCGCTGCTCGGTCCACAGGCGGGCGAGGCCCCGGATCGTGGGCCACAGCCCGAGGTCGGGCGGATCGACGGAGAGGAACGGCCTGCGCACCTGGGCAGGCTAGCTAAAACCGTTAACCAGGCTAAACGTTGGTCGGGTTGGCGGGTTGGCTTTCGCCGTGGCGCACAACGGCTAGTCCGCCAACCCGACGAGGGCCGGCTTGAGGCCGAACCTGCGGAGGCCGTCGACCGTCCAGCCGCCGAGCGCGAGCAGGATCAGGCCGGTGGCGATCAGGATGAACCAGAGCCGCTTTCTCATGGCTCGAGCGTACGGCGCATCCGGCGCGCCGCCGTCGGCGCGCCGGATGATTCGCCGTCCTCCTACGGGATGAACGCGAGGTCTTCGGGCACCATCGACGTCGGCGTCTCGAAGAACGGGCCCGCGCCGTCCGGGTCGATCGTGACGAGGCCGTCGCTCGCGAAGAACGTCGCGATCTGGTTCTGGGCGGCGAACGCGAACGGCGCGCCCGGCCCGGTGATGTTCGTGAGGAACGTGTGCGGGTTCTTGCTCGTTCCCGCCGCCGCGTGCGCGAGGTCGTTCCGGAACAACGTCGCCCGGTCGGCGCACCCGCACGCGCGGAGGATCGCCGACGTCGTCGGGTTCGGCACCGTTTCGTCGCCGCGTGCGAACTGGAAGATCACGGGCCGCGTGATCATCGGCGCGTAGGCGGCGGGGTTCGCCGCCTGCTGGGCCCACTCGGTGTTCTCGATGAGATTCGCGATCGCCTCGGCGCCCGGAACCGTGTCGACGACGAGCGGCTGGTTGCGAAGCGGGATGTTCTCGTTGAAGTTGTCGAGACCGGCGTCGGGAACCGCGTTGTAGAGCACCGGCGACCGCGTCAGGAGCGACAGCCCGACGAGGATCCGGAAGCTCGGCGAGAGGCGCGCGATCTCGATGATCGGCCCGCCGGCGACGTTCGGCACGCCCGCACGGATGTCCGGCTCGAGGCCGAGCAGTTGCGTCCCGTAGATCCCACCGAACGACTGGCCGGTGTAGTAGATGCGAGACGTGCTCAGGTCGGGTGCGCCGTCGCCGTCGACGTCGATCCCCGCCTTGAGCTCCTTGACGAGCTGCATCAGGTCGACGACCGTCTGGCGGAGCCCGTCGCGGTTCCCGATCAGCGACTGCGCACCGATCGCGCTGACGCCTTCGGTCGAGTCGATCGTGCCGTTCCCGTCCTGGTCGAAGCCGCGGCCGCCGGCGGGAAGCGTCACCGGCGCGCCGGTCGTGCGGAGGACGGTGTAGGTGCCGGCTGCGCCGAAGCCGTGGCCGACGACGTTGATCGCGATCGACGCGAAGCCCTTCGTCGCGAGCGTGCCGGCGACGGCCCAAGGCATGCCGTTCTTCGAGTCGGTGAAGCCGTGGCCGAGGATCGCGACCGGCCAGCCGCCGGCGGGCGCGGTGCCGGTCGGCAGGAAGAGCGTGAAGCCGAGGTCGTTGTACGACTGAACCGCGGGCACGCCGGACGCGGTGCCGACGGGCGGGATCACCTCGTCGGCGTTCTCGTAGTCGGGTGACCGGAACGAGCCGAATGCGATCGTCCCGACCCCGAAGAGCGCCGGCGTCGGCAGGAACGCGGGCGCTGCGAGCGGGCCCGACGGATGGAGTTGGCGGTTCCACGCCACGCCGGCGACGGTCGACAGCGGGAACACCGTCCGCTCGCCCGCGGAGCCGAGGTCGAAGCGGACCGGCGTCGGAGCGAGTTGCGACCGGATCTTGCGCGAGATCGCGTCGATGCTCTGCGTGGTGAAGAGGCTCGCGGCCGCGACTGCATCGGGTGCCGAGCCGACCGCGTTCAGCCCCGGCAGGGCGTCGAGGAGCGCCTTCCGGTACGCCTTCAGGGCGGGATCCTTCGTCTGGCCGAAGTTCAGGTCGTGCCGGAACGTCGTCGCATCGAGCGGCTCGCCCGCGGTGTCGTGGACACCGGTCGTGACGACCAGGAGATACGTCGTCGCCGGCGCCAGTTGTTCGTCGCTCTCGGCGTACAGCGTGTCGGTCAACGGCTCCCAGACGCGCTGGTTGATCCCGATCCTGTGCGCGTGCGGGCCGAGCAGGAAGATGTTGTCGCTCGTCGCCGTCGAGAGGTCGATCGGCGCCGAGAACGAGATCCTGAGGCGCGGCTGGATGTTGAACCCGTCGAGCGAGTCGAGCACGCGGACGTCTGCGCAGTCCGAGGGGAAAGACGTGCAGTTCGGCAGCGGCAGTGCGACGCGCAGCCCGGTCGCCTGAGTGCTGTCGGGGACGGTGGAGAGGTTGCTCGGGAACGGCGGCAGCGCTGTCGTCCCGGCGAGAGCCGTCGCCGGAAGCGCGAGCGCGAGCGCTGCGACCGTGGCGACGCGGCGGAGCCAGGTCATGCAGGAACCCCCTGTTCGATTGTCCCGCTGAGCGGCGACCGTATCGCGGTCTTCGCGGGCGCGTCAACGCCGCGACGTGAAGCAGCCGCCGTTCGGCGTCAGCGGCTTCAGCCGGAACGCGAGCAGCACCTCGCGCGGAAGATCCGGGATGCACCAGGGCGCGCGGCCGAGCGTCACCCAGCGCCCGCTGTCGCCGCGCCCTTCGATCGTCCGGCCGCGGAGGCGGAACGTCCAGTTCGCGAGAGTGACCGTGTCGCCGTCGCGCGCGGCCGCGACGGGCGAGCGCTCGAGGAGCTCGATCTTCGCCTCGCCGCCGACGCAGGTGAGCTCGACCATCGCATCGACATTGCGCGAGCACACCCAGGTCCCGGCGCCGCCGCGCTCGATCGCGACGACGGTCGCGCGCGCGGCAGCGCACGCGAAGGCCGTCGCACGCACGTAGTCGAAGCCGTTGCGCGTGCGCGCGAGCCCGCAGAACTCGGGCTGCGGGGTGCACGCGTCCCCGCACGCCTGCACGAGGAACGCATGCACGAACGACGCGAGGTAGCGGCCGCCGAGCGAGTTCGGGTGGGCGGCGTCGAGGAACCACTCCGGGTGGGGGAGCGCGACGGCGTTCCAGTCCGCGACCGTCAGCTGCGGCCAGCGCGCCTTCGCCGCGTCGAGGTAGAGGTTCGACTCGAGCCACTGACTCTCGCCCTCGACGTAGTCGAGCCAGACGACGTGCTCCACGCCGGCCGTGACGAGCGCGCTCATCAGCGGGTCGATCGCGTCGCGCACCTCCGTCGGCGTGTCGTTGTAGCCGGTGTCGATGACGACGATCCTCCCGAGCGCCGGCCCCAGCCGCTGCACGGTCGCGAGCGCGCTCTCGGGCGGCGGCAGGTAGTTGCAGCCGGGCTTCACGAGCTTTCGGCAGACGAGCGACTCGACGTCGACGTCGAACCCGGCGGACAGCGTGGCGTACGACGCGCCGTCCCATTGCAGGACGCCCGCGGACGAGTCGCCGATCACCGTCACGTGCGGTAGGGCGTCCGCTTGCGCCGGCGCAGCGACCACCAGCAGGACGGCGAGCGACAATCCGGCGAGATGGACGTGCACCCGATCCCGGGCCTCGAGCACGAGCCGTACGCCGAGGCGTGGTTTCACGCGATCGACGATGCCCGCTGGCGCGATGCGTCGAACGCTGCGCACGCGATCGGCAAGAGCGGGCTCGAGGCGTGGACGACGACGCGGACGCCCGAGGTCGAGAGGTTCCTGCGCGCGCGCGGGTACGACGAGGTTCGCCGATACGTGATCTCGGAGCTCGCGGTCGCGACGGCGCCCGATCCGGGCCCGCCGCGGTTCGAGCTCGTCACGGTCGCGGATCACCCGGAGCTCCGCGACGAGCTGTATGCGCTCGCGCGCGCTGCGTATCCGGACCAGCCGGGGCGAAGCGGGACACGGATCGGCGACGACTGGTTCCACTGGGGCCTCGAGCGACACGATCCCACGGCGTACTTCGTGGCGCTCGACGACGGCCGCGCGCTCGGCTACGGCTACCTCGAGCGCAACGAGGAGCACTGGACCAACGGCTTCATGGCCGTGGCGCGGGACGCGCGCGGCCGCGGCGTCGCGGGCGCGATCAAGCGCGCGCAGATCCGGTGGGCCAAGCAGCACGGGATCGCAACGCTCCGCACCGCGAACGAGACGCGGCTCGCGTCGATGCTCGAGCTGAACCGGCGGCTCGGATACGTGCCGCTGTACGAGGAGATCGTGCTCCGGGGGCCGCTCGCGTAGGGCCGATCCGCGGACACGCGGATGACGCCGGTCGGGCGCCGCGCGATCCTCGACGTGTCCAACGGGAGGGGTTATGTCTGCGCATTCGCATCCGCTGCCGACGGCGATTCCGCGACTTGGCCGGGACGTCGTCTGGTTCGGCGTCGCGTGCGTATACGCGTTCGCCGTTCCGTACCTCGGCATCTCCGTGCTCGGCTTGCAGCACGACGTCTACTACCTCGTCTACTTCGCGGCCGTCATCGGGCTCCTCGGCGCCTATGTCCACGTCGAGGACGTCGACCTGCGCGCGGTGCTCCTACCGCGCTGGCGCTGGAGCGCCGGCCTCGGGCTGCTCATGGCGGCCGTCCTCGTCTTCAACGTGCTCAAGACGGAGCACGGGACGCCACACCCGCACGGGCTGTACTTCGCGTTCGAGATCGCGTGGCGGGGTGTCGGCTACGGCCTCGTCGACGTGCTGCTCTTGACGATCTTTCCGAGTATCGTCGCCTACCGGCTCGTGCACGGGCGCGTCACCGGTGTCGTGGGAAAGCTTCGGTTCACGGCCGCGGCGGTGCCGCTCGTGGTCGTCCTCACCGCGACGTATCACCTGGGCTATCCGCAGTACCGCCAGGACGGCCTCGCCCGGCCAGAGACCGGGAACGTCTTGATCTCCGTGCCGGCGTTCGCGACCGCGAATCCCGTCGGCTCGATCGTCGCCCATGTGTCGCAGCACGTCGCCGCCGTCACGCACGCGTACGAGTCCAAGATCTTCAACCCGCCGAAGACGACGTCCTGACGCTGCCGGCCGCGGAGCCGAGGTGGCGAGTCAGCCACTCAGGTGGCGGGGCCGTCGCGGAGTAGGCGACGGCCCCGCCTGTCTCCCGG
>DATDNT010000080.1:0-74902 GCA_036518135.1 Gaiellaceae bacterium
TCGCCGAGGAGTACGACCCGAAGGAGAAGCGCCTGCTCGGAAACTTCCCGCAGGCGTTCACCCACGTCGGTCTCGTCAACTCCGCGTACAACCTCTCGCATCACGACAGCCCGCACGAGCAGCGCCCGCGCCGCGCCTAGAACGAGCGCGCGAGCAGCTCCGCGAGGTGCAGCGCGCGCTTCCCGGTCAGCTGCCGGATCTGCTCGCGGCAGCTGAATCCGTCGGCGAGCAGCGTCGCGTCGGGGCGCGCCTCCATCGCCGGGAGCAGCGCGCGCTCCGCGCACGCGACCGACACGTCGTAGTGCCCCTCGACGAAGCCGAACGAGCCCGCCATCCCGCAGCAACCCGTCTCGGGCAGGTTCACGTCGGCGCCCGTGCGCCGCAGGAGCGCCTCGTCCGCGTCGAAGCCCATGACGGACGTGTGGTGGCAATGGCGCTGGACGAGCACCGTGTCGTCGACGCGCGGCGGGATCCAATCGCCCAGCAGCTCGGCGAGCGTGCTGAAACGCGACGCGGCGTCGCGAGCCACGGGGTCGTCGCCGAGGAGGTTCGGCAGCTCGTCGCGGAACACCGCGACGCAGCTCGGTTCGAGTCCGACGACGGGCAGGCCCGGCGGAAGCGCCGCGACCGACCGCTGGAGGTACCGCTTTGCCCGGTCGAGCATCCCCTGGTCGTAGAGCGGGCGTCCGCAGCACACCCGCCCGCGCGGCAGCACGACGCGGAAGCCCGCCCGCTCGAGCACGTCGACCGCCGCACGGCCGACCTCCGGGTGGAAGTAGTTCGTGAACGTGTCCGGCCACAGGACGACGGGCGAGCCGTCGTCGCGCGCGGGTCGCGACGCGAACCACGCTGCGAAGGTCTGCGTCGCGAACCGCGGCAGCTCGCGGCGCGCGTCGATGCCGACGAGCCGCTTCGTGCTCGGCGCGAGCGCGTTCGTCAGGCGCGGTGCATGCGACGCAAGGGACGACCAGCGGTCGATCAGCCCGAGCGCGTAGGCATGAAGCGGCCGGCGGCGCCGCTCGTAGTAGTGCGCGAGGAACTCGGCCTTGTAGGTCGCCATGTCGACGCCGACCGGGCATTCGGTGCGACATCCCTTGCAGGCGAGGCAGAGATCGAGCGCGTCCTTCACACCTTCGTCCTGCCAGCCGCCGTCGAGCGTGTCGCGGTGCAGAAGCTCCCACAGCAGATGCGCGCGGCCGCGTGTCGAGTGCCGCTCGTCGCGCGTCACCATGTAGCTCGGGCACATGACACCGCCGCCGTGGCGACGGCACACGCCGACGCCGACGCACCGCTGAACGGCGCGGCCGAAGCTGCCGTCGTCGCTCTCGTAGCGGAAGTGCGTCGTCGGCCTGGCGGTGACGTGGCCGGCGCCGAGCCGCAGGTTTGCGTCGAGCGCGTCGGCGCCGACGATCTTGCCCGGGTTCATCCGCTCCCGGGGGTCGAAGATGCGGCGGAAGTCGCCGAACGCCCGGACGAGGTCGCGGCCGTACATCGTCTCGAGGAGCTCGGCGCGCGCCGTTCCGTCGCCGTGCTCGCCGGACAGCGATCCGCCGTAGTCGACGACGAGCTTCGCCGCGTCCTCGCAGAACCCGCGGAACGCGCGGATGCCGGTCGCGGTCGTGAGGTCGAACGGGATCCGCGTGTGCACGCAGCCCTGGCCGAAGTGCCCGTAGAGCGCGACCTCGTAGCCGTAGCGGTCGAACAGGCGCTTCAGGTCGCGGAGGTACGGCCCGAGCCGCTGCGGGTCGACGGCCGAGTCCTCCCAGCCCGGCCACGTGTCGGGCTTCCCAGGGATCCGCGCCGTGGCGCCGAGGCTCGCCTCGCGCAGCTTCCACGCGCGCGCCTGCTCCTCCTCGTCGACGACGACGCGGCTCGGCCGGCCGGCGCGAGCAGCGGCGTCGCGCGCGCGGTCCTCCGCCTCCCGCTGCGTCTCGGCGCCCGTCTCGAACAGCAGCCAGCCGCCGCCGTCGGGCAGCAGCTCCGCCGCGCGCTCGTTCAGCCCCTTCCGGTGCTGGTACGAGATCAGCGTCTCGTCGAAGCCTTCCAGGCCGATCGGCTCGAGCTCCATCAGCTCCGCAGCTGCATCGGCGGCCGCATAGCCGTCGTCATAGGCGATCAGCACGAGCGCGCGGTGCGCGGGCCACGGGACCAGCCGGACGGTCGCGCGCAGCGTCAGTGCGCATGTTCCCTCCGTACCGACGAGCGCACGCGCGACGTGGAAGCCGGCCTCGGGTTGCAGCTCGTCGAGGTTGTAGCCGGAGACGCGGCGCGGGATGTCGGGATAGCGCGTGCGCACCTCGTCGCGCGTACGCGCCGCGAGCCCGTGCAGCTCCTCGTCGATCGCCGCGTCGCCGCTCGTTCCGCGACGCACGTGCAGAGTGCGTCCGTCGTAGAGCGCGACGTCGAGCTCCTCGACGTTGTCGGCGACGCGGCCGGCGATCACGGAGTGCACGCCGCACGAGTTGTTGCCGACCATCCCGCCGAGCGTGCACCGGTCGTGCGTCGCCGGATCGGGCCCGAACGCGAGCCCGTGCTTCTTCGTCTCGGCGAGGAGGTCGTCGAGCACCACACCGGGCTCGACCGACGCGGTCCGCGTATCCGGGTCGACGTCGAACGCCGTGAGGTTGTGGGAGCAGTCGATGACGACGGCGTCGTTGCACGCCTGCCCCGCGAGGCTCGTGCCGCCGCCGCGCGGCAGCACCGGCGCGCCGTGCGCCGCGCAGACACGCAGCGCCTCGACCGCGTCCTCCGCGTCGGCGGGGACGACGAGGCCGATCGGAACGTGACGGTAGTTCGCGGCATCGGTCGCGTAGAGCGCCCGCGACGCGCCGTCGAAGCGGACTTCGCCGCGGACGGACTGCCGGAGGTCGGCGCTGAGCCCGCGCCGGTCGACATCCATCGTCATCCGATCTTATCGGCGGCGCGTGGGATGTGAGACGCTTCGGCGATGCTCGAAGGGACGATCCCGTTCGAGGACGGCGAGACGTGGTACCGCGTGACCGGCGAGCTCGGCGGCGGCGCGACGCCGCTGATCGCGCTGCACGGCGGCCCGGGCGCGACGCACGACTACCTCCGCTCGCTGACGGATCTCGCAGACCGCCGGGCGGTCGTCCACTACGACCAGATCGGCAACGGCCGCAGCACGCACTTTCCCGAACGCGGCGCCGAGTTCTGGACGGTCGACCTGTTCGTGCGCGAGCTGCACAACCTCGTCGCGGCGCTCGGCATCGGCGAGCACCACGTCCTCGGCCAGTCGTGGGGCGGGTTCCTCGCGCAGGAGTACGCGTTCACGAAACCGGGCGGCCTGCGCTCGCTCGTCCTCGCGGATACGGCCGCGTCGTGGGCGGACTTCGCGACCGAGGCGAACAAGCTTCGCGCCGATCTCCCACCGGAGGTCGAGGCGACGCTGCGGAGGCACGAGGCGACGGGCACGACGGATTCGCCCGAGTACATGGAGGCGTGCCTCGTCTTCTACGCGAAGCACGTGTGCCGGATCGAGTGGCCGCCGGACGTGGCGGCGTCGTTCGAGTGGCTCGAGCGCGACCCGACCGTCTACAACACGATGAATGGCCCGAGCGAGTTCCACATCATCGGCTCGTGCAAGGACTGGCAGGTGAAGGACCGCCTGCACGAGATCGACGTGCCGACGCTGATCGTCTCCGGCCGCTACGACGAGGCGACGCCTGCGCTGCAGGAGGTCCTGCGCGACGGCATCCGCGGGTCGCAGTGGGTGCTGTTCGACGAGTCGTCCCACATGCCGCACGTCGAGGAGCGCGAGCGGTACATGCAGGTCGTCGGCGACTTCCTCGCCGCGCACGATTCCGCTTAGCGGTGGCCGAAGTGGTGCGCGCGCGGCAATGCGCTCGTCACCTCCGCCTCGCTCGCCGCCTTGCGGGCGAGCGGGCCGAGTGACGCGAGCTTCGACACGAGCACGTTCACGTTGCGGTCGGAGCGCTCGAGCTTGCCGCGGGCGAGGAGCAGCGGCTCGCCTCTGACGATCGCCCGATGCTCCTCGTAGACCTTCGACGGGATGATCAGGTTCGACTGGCCGTGCTCGTCCTCGAGCAGCATGAAGACGATGCCGTTCGCCGTCGCGGGCCGCTGCCTCGCAATCGCCATCCCGGCGATCTGGATCGGCGTTCCGTTCGGGATGTCGTGCAGGTCGGCGCTCGTAGCGACACCGGCCGCGAGGTGCGGACGCAACAGCTCCATCGGATGCACGCCGACGGAGATCGACGTGTGCTTGTAGTCGGCGAGCATCCGTTCCCAATCGGTCTGCTGCGGCAGCTCGGGGATCTCGGCCGTCGGCTCGATCGGCAGCGCGAGCTGGCGGTTTCCCTGCCCGGCCGCTTCACCGCGTGACGTCACGCCGAGCCGCCAGAGCAGCTGCCTGCGCGGCCCCCACTCGTCGCACGCGCCGGCCGCGACGAGCGCCTCGAGCGCGTCGCGTTTCACCTCGGCGCGCCGCGCGAGGTCGCCGACGTCGGCGTACGGCTGCGCCGCCTCGACAGCCTTCGCCTCCTCTTCGCCGACCGAGTTGACGTAGCCGAGGCCGATCCTCACTGCACCGCCCTCGATCGTGCACTGCGCGTCGGAGCGGTTGACGTGCGGCGGCAGCACCTCCACCCCGCGCCGCTGCGCGTCGCGCACGAGCGACGACGGTGGATAGAACCCCATGGGCTGCGCATTCAGCAGCGCGCACAGGAACTCCGCGGGGAAGTAGCGCCGCAGCCACGCCGACTGGTACGCGAGGAGTCCGAAGGCGGCGGCGTGCGACTTCGGAAACCCGAAGCCGGCGAAGCCGACGAGCTTGTCGTAGATCGCGTGCGCCGTCTCGACGCCGATGCCGTTGCCGAGACAGCCTTCGACGAACCGCGGTCGGAACGCTTCGATCGCCTCTTCGCTTCGTTTGCGGCTCATCGCACGGCGCAGCCCCTCCGCCTCGCCGATCGAGAACCTCGCCGCGGCCATCGCGACGTCGAGCACCTGGTCCTGGAAGACGACGACGCCGAGCGTATCGCGGAGCGCCTCGCGGAGGCACTCGTGCTCGACCGGCGGCTCGAAGCTCGGGTCGGCGCGCTTCGCGTGCCGGTGCTTCACGTACGGATGCACCGCCTTCCCCTGGATCGGCCCCGGCCGCACGAGCGCGACCTGCACGGTCAGGTCGTCGAGGCTCTCCGGCCGCGTCTGCAGGAGGCTCTGCATCTGCGCGCGGCTCTCGATCTGGAAGACGCCGACGGTGTCGGCCGCCTGGATCTCCTCGTACACCGCCTGGTCGTCGAGGGGGATGCGCGAGAGGTCGATCGTCTCGCCGCGGAGCGTCGCGATGCGGTCGATCGCGTCCTCGACGGCCGAGAGCATCCCGAGCCCGAGGAGGTCGATCTTCAGAAAGCCGGCGTCGCCGCAGCTGTCCTTGTCCCACTGGCAGATCTGGCGGCCGGCCATCGCCGCGGGTTGCACGGGGACGAGGTCGACGAGCGGACGGGTCGAGATGACCATGCCGCCCGGGTGCTGGCTGATGTGGCGCGGCAGCCCGGCGATCTCCTTCGTCAGCGCGCGGAACGCGTCCCAGCGCGGGCCCGTGTGGCGGCCGGGAACGCCCTCGAGCTCGTCGGCGACGCGGGCCGCGTCCCAACCGTCGGTGACGCGCGCGAGCCGTTCGAGCTCGGCGAACGGCAGGCCGAGCGCCTTGCCGACGTCGCGGATCGCGCCCCGGCTCCGGTACGTCGCGAAGCTCGCGACGAGCGCCGCGTGCTCGCGGCCGTAGCGCTCGGTGACGCGGACGATCAGCTTCTCGCGGATGTCGCGCGGGAAGTCGAGGTCGATGTCGGGCACCGCGACCATCTCGTCGTTGATGAAGCGGCCGAGCGACAGGTTGTTCGCGACGGGGTCGACGTGCGAAAGCCCGGTGAGGTAGCAGACGATCGAACCGACGCTCGACCCCCGCCCACGGCCCGGCGGCAGCGCATGGCGCGGGCTGCCGGCGCCGCGGACCTCGAGGGCGCAGTCGCGTGCGAGCTCGAGCACCTCCCAGTGCAGGAGGAAGAATCCCGCAAGCCCGAGGCGGGCGATCAGCGCGAGCTCCTCGTCGAGCCTCTGCCGTGCGTGGGCGTTGCGTCGGTAGCGGTCGCGGAACGCGCGCTCGCAGATCTCCTTCAGCTGCGTGTCCGCCGGGTCGGCGCCGTCCGAGAAGTCGGGATAGCGGTAGCCGAGCTCCTGCGTCAGGTCGAACTCGCAGCGCTCCGCGATCTCGCGCGTGCGCAGCGCCGCGTCTCGCGGCAGCCGCTCGAGCATGTCGGCAGGCGCGCGCAGCACCGCTTCGTGGTTGCCACGCCGCTCGCGCTCGCAGCCGTCGAGCGACGTGCGGCTCTTGATCGCGACGAGCGCGTCCTGCAGCCGCACGCGGCGCTCGTGGTGCGCGTGCACGTCGCCGGTCGCCACCGTCGGCACGCGCAGGTCGTGCGCGAGCTCTTCGAGGCGTGCGTTCCGCTTCGCGTCGCCGCGTTCGAAGGGGCGTTGCAGCTCGACGTAGAACGCGCCGTCGAACGCGCGGGCGAGCCGCGCGGCGGCGTTCGGGTCGACGACGGCGAGACCGTGACGCGCGCAGCCCGACAACGCGACGAGCCCTTCCGCATGCCGCTCGAGGACGTCCACCGTCGTCTTTGCGGGCAGCAGTTCGCGCTCGCGGCCGGGAACGCGCGTCCCCGCGTGCGCGTCGGTGAGGATGCGGCACAGGTTCGCGTAGCCCTGCTGGCTTTCGCAGAGCAGCGTGACGTGTGTTGCTCCGGCGAGCGTCACCTCGGCGCCGGTGATCGGCCGCACGCCGAAGTGCTTCGCCGCGTGCGCGAACTCGAGCGAGCCGTAGACGCCGTCGTGGTCGGTGAGCGCAAGCGCGTCGTAGCCGAGCTCGGCGGCGCGCGCAGCGAGCTCCTCCGGCAGCGACGCACCGTCGAGGAACGAGTACGCCGAGTGTGCGTGCAGCTCGACGTACGTCATAGAATCGGGTCGTGGCAGAGCCCGACGTCAGCCGTCCCGGCGAAGGCGAGCTGCACGAGCGCGCCGACGGCTACCGGCTGATCCGCGTCGACCGCCCGGACATCGGCGCGATCGAGATCGAGTTCGACGAGTCGCTCGTCGTCGCCCCGCACACGCACTCGGACCACACCGACTCGTTCGTCGTCCTCGAGGGCGAGGTGGTGTTCACGGCCGGCGACGACGAGGTCGTGCTCGGCCCCGGCGGCTTCATCTCGTCGCCTCCCGGTGCCCGGCACGGGTTCCGCAGCGCGGGTGGCCGCGCACGCGTCCTCAACCTGCACACGCCCGGCGGCGGGTTCACGGACGGGATCCGCAGAACGACGCACACGTAGTTCAAGCACGTTGGGTGAACCAGGTGCCGGCGTCGTCGTCGTGGTAGACGACGGCGTTCTCGCCCGTCTCGAGGACGAGGTCGAAGTAGCGACGGTGTACCGGCTCCTCCGTCCACCAACGGTCGACGACGCGCCACTCCTCGCGGACGACGCCGACGCCCTGCCGGTTGACGCGGCGCGGCGTGCCGTCGGCGTGCGCCTCGACGAGCGCGGGCCGCGGTGCGTTCAGTCGTCGCGCGGTACGAGCAGCGCGCGCGCTTCCGGTATGCGCGACCACGGCGCGACCTCCACCACCGTCGAGACCCCGCCTGCGCCGACGGCCGCCTTCACCTGGCGCAGGCCTTCACGCAGCCGGCCGCGGAGCACGTCGCCCTCCGCGCCGAGGAGCTCCAGCTGCTCGCCCGTGTGCTCGGCGAGCTCGCCGACCTCGAGCCGGAGCTTGAGCGCGGGCGCCGGCAGCTCCGCGAGCTTCGGCGCGAGCGCCGCCCTGAGCCGTGCGGGATCGGCAGTCGGCTCGCGCAGCGTGATCGTCCGGCGCCACGAGGCGCCGCCCACGAGTCGCGCCCAGAGCGCGAGCTTCCGCGGCGGCCGCCCCGCGCGTTCCGGCCGGGCGAGGAGCCGGTCGAGCAGCACCCCGAGCCCGCGCCGGAGCGTCAGCTCGTTGCCGACCGCCTCCGGGAACTCGAGCGTCTCGTGGATCGCGGTCGCCGGCCGTCTCGGCGCCACCTTCCCCGTCTCCTCTCCCCTCGCCAGGCTCCAGGCGCGCCGTCCGTCCGGCCCCAACCGTTCGGCGACGGCGCTGCCCGGCAGCCCGGCAAGCTGTCCGATCGTTCGCACCCCGAGCTCCTCGAGCTCCTCGTAGCGGCTCCGCTCGAGCGGCAGCAGCTGGAGCGGGAGCGGCGCGAGGAACGAGCGGGCGCGGTCGTCGGAGACGATCAGCGCCTGTCCCGGCCGCGCGACGTTCGCCGCCGCGAGCGCCGCGAACCGCCGCTCGGCCGCGCCGGCGCGCGGGTCCCAGACGACGCCGACGGCGGCGAGCGCCCGCTTGAGCCCCGGCTCGAGCCCGCCGTACAGCCGCTCGACGCCCTTCGTCTCGAAGTAGACGAGGCCGGGCTCCGCCGGCTCGACGCCGAAGCCCGCGTCCTCGAGGCGGCGCAGGATCTCCTCCCACGCCTGCTCGACGGTCGCCGGATCCTGCTCGACGAGCTCGAGCTCCGGGCAGGTCGCGAGCGCCTCGCCGAGCCGCATGCCCGGCCGGACGCCCTTCGCCTCCGCGGCGCCCGTCACCGAGCCGATCAGCGGCTCCGTCCCCGGCAGCGGCGCGAGCGCCGCCGGCACGCCCGCGAGCCTCGGCCTCGGGCGCAAGGCAGCCCGTAGATCGAAGGCCGGGATGACGATTGCCGCGATCAAGGGAACATATGTTCTATACGAACATCCGTTCGATGTCAAACATCCGAGGCGGCAGATGAAATGGGCTGACGATGGCGGCCACGCACAACCAGAAATCACTGCGCGCGCTGCTCGAGAACAACGGTTGGTCCGCCGAAAGAGGTGGGAAGCATGCGCTCAAGATGACGAAGGCCGGTCGCCGGCCGATCACGCTTCCGATGCACAAGGGCGGCGACTACGCCCCAGGACTCACGGCACGTATCTTGAAGCAGGCGGGGCTCAGATGACGTATCACGCAGAAGTTCACTACGAGGACGGCAGCTACTGGGCCGAGGTGCGCGAGCTCCCGGGGTGTTTCGCCACGGGTGACGACATTCCGAAACTCGAGGAAGCGTTGGCCGAGTCCGTCGAGATGTGCCTGCCCTTCGTCGACAGGCTCTTGAACTTCATTCTGGGGCGAGCACCGCAGATCGAGCTCGAGCGCGAGCTCGTCGCGTAGTCGGCGGTACGCTGGCGACGCCGTGAGCGCCGTCTTCCTCGTCCTCTCCGCGTTCCTCGCGAGCGCCGTCGAGATGGTGGAGGCGCTGACGATCGTGCTGGCGTCCGGGATCGCGCGCGGCTGGCGGTCGTCGCTCACCGGCGTCGGCGCCGCGGTCGTCGTGCTCGCCGTCGTCGTCGCAGCCCTCGGCCCCGCGCTGACGGTCGTCCCGATCGACACGCTGCGCCTCGTCGTCGGGGCGTTCCTGCTCGTCTTCGGCCTGCAGTGGCTGCGCAAGGCGATCCTCCGCGCGGCCGGCCTGAAGGCGCTGCACGACGAGGACGCGATCTATGCGGAGACGATCGCGGAGGCGCGCTCGCTCGACGCGAGCGGCTTCCTGCTCTCCTTCAAGGGCGTCCTCCTCGAGGGGCTCGAGGTCGCGTTCATCGTGCTCACGTTCGGGAGCACGCAGGGCTCCATCCCGCTGGCGGCCGCCGGCGCCGCGGCCGCGGTCGTCCTCGTCACCGTCGTCGGCGTCGCCGTGCGCGCACCGCTCGGGCGCGTGCCGGAGAACGCGATGAAGTTCGCCGTCGGCGTGATGCTGACCACGTTCGGGATCTTCTGGTCGGCGGAGGGCGCGGGCGCGCACTGGCCGGGCAGCGACGCGTCGCTGCCGGGCGTGCTCGTGTTCGTCGTCGCGGTGTCGTTCGCGCTCGTGCGCCTGCTGCGCACGCCGCGGGTCGTGACCGCGTGAGGTTCCTGCGCTTCTGGTGGGAGTTCGTCGTCGGCGACGACTGGGTCGTCGCGGCGGGCGTCGTCGTTGCGCTCGTCGTCACGGCCCTCCTCCAGGTGTGGTGGCTGATGCCCATCGCGGTCGTCGCGCTCCTCTACCTGTCGCTCCGGCGCGCGCGGGCATAATCCCGCGAGATCACGGGCGATGGAGCTCCGCCCTCGACCGCCGGGAACGGCTGATGGCTCCTACTCCAACGCGAAAGGAGCCACGCATGCCCGTGATCGTGGGTGTCGCGCTCGGAGGAGCGGTCGGAGCATCGGCGCGTTGGCTGCTCGATCGGTTCATCGAAGAGCGCAGCGACTCGATCTTCCCGTGGTCGACGTTCACGATCAACGTCACCGGCTGCTTCCTGATCGGGATCCTCACCGAGCAGCTTGTCGACCGGCATCACATCCCGGCGTGGATCCGCGTCGGCGCGATCGTCGGCGTGCTCGGCGGCTACACGACGTTCTCGACGTTCTCCCAGGAGACGCTCGGCCTGCTCGAGACGCCGCACGACGTCCCCGTCGCCCTCGTGTACGCGGCGGGGAGCGTCGCGGTCGGCGTGCTCGGGGTGTACGCCGGCGTCGTCCTAGGACGCGCGTTCTAGGACGACGACCGGGATCTCCCGGCCGGTCTTCTGCTGGTACTCGTCGTAGTGCGGCCACACGGTGTTCGCGAGGCGCCAGAGCCGCTCGCGCTCCTCGCCCTGCGCCGTCGACGCGCGCGCCGGGAAGACGTCGTCCTTCACCTGCAGCTCGACGTTCGGGTCGCCCTCGATGTTCCGGTACCAGCCGGGATGCTCCGGAGCACCTCCCTTCGACGCGACGATCACGTAGCGGTCGCCGTCCTGCGCGTAGATGAGCGGCGTCGTCGTCGGGCTCCCCGTCTTCCGCCCCTTCGTCGTCAGCAGCAGGATCGTGGAGCCTTCCTTCCAGATGTGCCCGACCTCGCCGCCCGTCTCGCGATAGCGGCGGACGTGCTCCTCGCCGAAGAGCTTCGTTGCGTCTTCCGTCATTCGAACACTCCTTCGATCAGCAGTAGGCGTGACTTTTCGACAGAACGCGTCTCGTGCCACTCGCCTTCCTGCCACGTGACGGCCTCCCCGACACCGAGCTCGAGCGCGTCGTCGCGCGTGGCGCACGCCACGCGGCCGTCGAGCACGACGAGGATCGGCTTCGACACGGCGTCTTGGCCCGAAGCGCGATCTGCCGCGACGCGAGGGTGACGCGCTCCACGCGGATACGCTAACCGCACAGTGGACGCCCCCCGCTACTGCTACCGGCACCCGGACCGGGAGACCGGCCTGTCCTGCTCCGAGTGCGGACGGCCGATCTGTTACGAGTGCATGACGCCGGCGCCCGTCGGGATCCGGTGCCCCGAGCATTCCGGGAAGCCGCAGGGATTCCAGAAGGTGACGCGCGCCGCGGGCCGCGCGGCCACCGGCGTCGGCGGCCGCCGCGTCAACGCGGTGACGATGGCGCTCATCGCCGTGAACGTCGCGGTGTACGCGGCGGAGCTCGCGGCCGGCGGGACGATCAGCGGCACCGGCAACTGGATCTTCAGCCACGGCGCGCTGTTCGCGTCCGGGGTCTACGGGGGCAGCGGGCTCCTCGGCACGGTCGGCCCCGGCGGCGCGCCGCCGGGCTACCACCTCGTCGGCGTGGCGCACGGCGAGTGGTGGCGGCTCGTCACGGCGGCCTTCCTGCACTACGGGCCGCTGCACCTCGCGATGAACATGTACAGCCTCTACTTCGCCGGGACGATCCTCGAGCAGATGATCGACCGCTGGCGGTTCCTCGTCCTCTATCTCGTCTCGGGCATCTGCGGCTCGGCCGGCGCGCTGCTCCTCTCGCCCGACAACGTCACGGTGGGCGCCTCGGGTGCGATCTTCGGGATCCTCGGCGCGCTCTACGTGCTCGAGCGCCGCGGGCTGATCCACAGCGGCGGGCAGATCGCGGGCCTGATCGTGCTGAACCTCGTGTTCACGTTCGCGCTCGCGAGCTTCATCTCCGTCGGCGGCCACCTCGGCGGCCTCGTCGGCGGCATCCTGCTGATGTTCGCGCTCGTGAACTTCCGCCGCTCGATCGCGTTCAGCGCCGTCAGCGCTGCCGGGCTGACGGTGATCGCGTTCGTGGTCGCCTACGCGAAGGTGCGTGGATACCGCTAGGTACACCCCGGTGCCGCTCGAATGGGAGCGGCTCGACCCCGCGGACGCGCTCGCACGGGCGCGCGCGTTCGCCGCGGCGATGCGGACGCGCCGCTCGGTGCGGCTCTTCTCGCCCGACGTGCCGCCGCGCGAGCTGATCGATGCCGCGCTCGAGGTCGCGGGCACCGCGCCGTCGGGCGCGAACCAGCAGCCCTGGACGTTCGCCGTCGTCTCGGACGCCGACCTGAAGGCGAAGCTGCGCGGGGCGGCCGAGCGCGAGGAGTACGCCTTCTACGACCACCGGGCGACGGACGAGTGGAAGGAGGCGATCGAGCCGATCGGCACCGACTGGATGAAGCCGCACATCACGGACGCGCCGTACGTGATCGTCGTCTTCGAGCGGATCTGGTCGCGCGACGAGAACGGCGAGAAGGTGAAGCACTACTGGGTGAAGGAATCCGTCGGCATCGCCGTCGGGTTCCTGCTCGCCGCGCTGCACGTCTCGGGCCTCGCCGCGCTCACGCACTCGCCCGCGCCGATGGGCTTCCTCCGCGAGCTGCTCGGGCGGCCGGAGAACGAGCGTCCGTTCATCCTCATGCCGGTCGGCTATCCGGCGGATGACGCGGTCGTGCCGGACATCCGCCGGAAGCCGTTGGACGACATCGTCGTCCGCTACTAGAGCCTTCCGAGCTCCTTCTCGACGAGCTTGCCCGGGTCGATGCCGAACCTCTCGAGCATCTGGGCATGCTTCTCGTGGTCGATCTTCTCGGGGAGCTCCTGCAGGGCCTTCTGAACGTGCTCGTTCTTCCCCTGCTTCTCGAGCTCCGCGATCACGGTCGCGCGGTCGATTTCCATGCGGCCCGCGTTGCCGCGGGCCGCATGCCGCAAACTCAGCCGCCGGCCGCGACGTACGAGCCGGTGCCGGACTCCGCGAGCGCAGCCTGCGCCGCCGCGAGCCGCGCGAGCGGGACGCGGAACGGCGAGCAGCTCACGTAGTCGAGCCCGAGCTCGTGGCAGAACGCGATCGAACGCGGCTCGCCGCCGTGCTCGCCGCAGATCCCGAGCTTGATGCCGGGCTTGCCGCCGCGGCCGCGCTCGACCGCGATGCGCATCAGGTCGCCGACGCCGTTGACGTCGATCGACTCGAACGGGTTGCGCTCGAGGATCCCGTCCTGCAGGTAATGCGTGAGGAACTTGCCCTCCGCGTCGTCCCGCGAGAACGCGAGCGTGGTCTGCGTCAGGTCGTTCGTCCCGAAGGAGAAGAAGTCGGCGACGTCGGAGATCTCGTCCGCCCGCAGAGCGGCGCGCGGCACCTCGATCATCGTCCCGATCAGGCGCTCCACGTCCGGCGCCTCCTCCTCCCACACCTGCTCGGTCAGCTCCCGCAGCCGCGCGAGCTCCTCGCGGAAGCCGACGAGCGGGTGCATGACCTCGACGAGCGGCGCCTCGCCGGTCCGCTCCTGCACCGCGCGCGCCGCGCGCGCGATCGCACGGATCTGCATCTCGTAGATCTCCGGATGCTGCAGGCCGAGCCGGCAGCCACGCGTGCCGAGCATCGGGTTCGACTCGTGCAGCGCGCGGATCCGGGAGCGCATCTTGTCGTCGGTCGCCTCCGCCTCGGACGGCAGGAACTCGTGAAGCGGCGGGTCGAGCAGCCGGATCGTCACCGGCAGCCCCGCCATCGCCTCGAAGATCCCCTCGAAGTCCGACTGCTGGAACGGGAGCAGGCGGTCGAGCGCCGCGCGCCGTCCCGCCTCGGTGTCGGCGAGGATCATCTCCTGCACGACCGGCAGCCGCTCCTCGCCGAAGAACATGTGCTCGGTGCGGCAGAGGCCGATGCCCTGCGCGCCGAACTCGCGCGCGCGGGTCGCGTCCTCCGGGTTGTCGGCGTTGGCGCGCACCTGCAGGCGGCGCATCTCGTCGGCCCAGCCGAGGATCGTCTCGAAGTCCTCGTTGATCTGCGGCGGGACGAGCGGGACCTCGCCGACGAACACGCGGCCGGTGCCGCCGTCGATCGTGATCACCTCGCCCTCGGCGAGCGCGTCGCCGGCGAGGAACGCCTTGCCGTCGCGGAGCTCGAGCCCTTCGCAGCCCGCGACGCACGGCTTCCCCATGCCGCGCGCGACGACCGCCGCGTGCGAGGTCATGCCGCCGTGCACGGTCAGGATCCCCTGCGAGGCGATCATCCCCGCGATGTCGTCGGGAGTGGTCTCCCAGCGGACGAGGATCACGGGGCCCGACTTCGCCTTCTCGACGGCGGTCTCCGCGTCGAAGACGATGCCGCCGCTCGCTGCGCCCGGTGAGGCGTTCAGGCCCTTGGCCGCGACCTCGAGCGCCGCGGACGGGTCGATCATCGGATGGAGCAGCTGGTCGAGCTGCGCCGGGTCGATGCGGTTCACAGCCTCCTCGTGCGTGATGAGGCCCTCCTCGACCATCGCGACCGCCGCCTTCAGCGCGGCCGCCGCGGTGCGCTTCGCCGCGCGCGTCTGCAGCAGGTAGAGCTTCCCGTCCTCGACGGTGAACTCGACGTCCTGCATGTCGCGGTAGTGCTCTTCGAGCCGGCGCGCCGTGTCGAGGAACTCCCGGTAGGCGTCCGGCAGGACGTCCTTCATCGCCTCGAGCGGCTGCGGCGTGCGGATGCCGGCGACGACGTCCTCGCCCTGCGCGTTGGCGAGGAACTCGCCGAACACGCCGGACGCGCCCGTCGACGGGTCCCGCGTGAACGCGACTCCCGTGCCCGACTGGTCGCCCTTGTTGCCGAACACCATCTGGACGACGTTGACGGCGGTCCCGAGGTCGTCCGGGATGTCGTGCGCGCGGCGGTAGACCTGCGCGCGCGGCGTGTCCCAGGACTCGAACACCGCGCGCACGGCGCGCAGGAGCTGCTCGCGTGCGTCGGCGGCGAACTCGCGCCCGGTCTCGTCGCGGTAGATCTCCTTGAACGTCGCGACGAGCGCCTTCAAGTCGTCGTCGGTGAGGTCCGTGTCCTGCTGGACGCCGCGGGCGTCCTTGAGCGACGCGAGCGCGCTCTCGAAGCGGTGGCCGTCGATCCCGTCGACGACCTCGCCGTACATCTGGATGAGGCGTCGGTACGAGTCGTACGCGAAGCGCGCGTTGCCGGTCCGCTCCGCGAGCCCCGCCGCGGCCGCGTCGTTCAGGCCGAGGTTGAGGATCGTGTCCATCATCCCGGGCATCGAGATCGCCGCCCCCGAGCGGACGGAGACGAGCAGCGGGTCGTCGTGCGACCCGAACGACTTGCCGGTCTTCTCCTCGAGGCGGCGGACGTGGTCGTCCACCTCCTCGGCAAGCCCCTCGGGCAGCTCGCGGGCGGCCATGTAGGCACGGCACGCGTCGGTCGTGATCGTGAAGCCGGCCGGGACGGGGACACCCATCTGGGTCATCTCCGCGAGGCCGATGCCCTTACCGCCGAGCAGCTCGCGGCCGCCCGACGCGGGCTCGTCGAAGTCGAAGACGTAGTTGTTCGCCATGTGGAGCCGGAATCTATCCCTCATGGCATGTATGCAACTCCGGTCAGGTGTTGCCCGCATCCGGAACGACCCGTATGCTCCGCCGACTTCGTACCACTTACCAGGGAGGTTTTCCCTTGAGGAAAACGGTGGGTCTACTCCTTGCGGCAGCTGTGCTGGTAGGCGTAACCAGCGTGGCACTGGCGAGCGGCGATCCCTCGCCTCGGGCGCAGCACGCGTACGGAATCGTCCCGAGCGCCGCGGCGGCGCACATCGAGGCGGCCGGCGTCCGTGGCTCGGGCAATCTCGTGAACCACGGCGGGCCGGTGCAGCACGGCTCGACCGCGTACGCGATCTACTGGGTGCCGTCCGGCTACTCGGTGTCGTCCGACTACCAGACCGTGATCAACCGGTACTTCACGGACGTCGCGGCGGACAGCGGCAAGACGTCGAACGTGTACTACTCCGACACGCAGTACTACGACTCGTCGGGGCACATTCCGTACAGCGTGTCGTTCGGCGGAGCGGTGGTGGACACGAACCCGTTCCCGGCGAGCGGCTGCACCGACGTCTCGCAGACGAGCGTCTGCCTGACGGACGCGCAGATCCAGGCCGAGGTGCAGCGCGTCGCCTCGGCGCAGGGCTGGGGCAGCGGGCTCGGCAAGGAGTTCTTCATGTTCACGGCCAAGAACGTGGGCAGCTGCCTCGACCCCTCGCACTGCTCGTTCTCGTACTACTGCGCGTACCACAGCAACTTCGGCAACAGCTCCTCGCCGTATCTGTACGCGAACATGCCCTACGCCGACACCGTTCCCGCGGACTGCGACGCGCAGCCGCATCCGAACGGAAGCGACGCCGACGCCACGCTGAACGTCACGTCGCACGAGCACAACGAGACGATCACCGACCCGCTCGGGAACGCGTGGTACGACCGCGCCGGTTACGAGAACGGCGACAAGTGCGCGTGGTACTTCGGGACGTCGATCGGCTCGACGTCGTCCGGCGCGTACAACCAGCTGATCAACGGGCACCCGTACGAGCTCCAGCAGGAGTACTCGAACGCGACCCGCAAGTGCGTCCTGACCGGAACGTGAGCTAGTCGCCTGCGGCGCCGGCCCGGCGGCCGGGTCGGCGCCGCGCGCGGTACTCGGCGATCCACGCAAGGGCCCGCAGCCCGAACCAGAACGGCGTGAAGAGCCCGTAGAACAGGACGAGCGCGGCGCCGAGCGCGGCGTACCACGTGGCCCAGCGCCACTTCGGGACCGGAGGCTTCGGCTTCACGCCGTCGCCGTCTTCGCGGCGTCGCGCCGCTGCTCGACCGCGCGGATGATCCGGTGCGCGATCTCCTCGATCGAGAGCTCGCTCACCTCGATCACCGGGCAGCCGAGGCGGCGGTGGATGCGGGAGGCGTAGTCGAGCTCGTCGTAGATCTCGCTGAGCTCGGCGTACTTGCGGTCGCCGCGCATCCATCGGATGCGCTCGCCGCGGATCTCCGACAGCCGCTGCGCGTCGATCGTCAGTCCGACCACCTTCGTCTGGTCGATCGTGAACAGCTCCGGCGGCGGGTCGATCCCCTTGACGAGCGGGACGTTCGCCGCCTTGTAGCCGAGGTAGCCGAGGTAGATCGAGAGCGGCGTCTTCGACGTGCGCGACACGCCGACGAGCACGATGTCGGCCTCGCGCAATCCCGTGCCGACGCCGTCGTCGAACTTGACGGCGAACTCGATCGCCGACATGCGGCGGAAGTACGCGTCGTTCAGCGGCGGCCGCGCGCCCGGCTTCATCTTCGCCGTCTGGCCCGAGACCTTCGCGATCGCGTCGATCGGGTGGCCGAGCAGGTCGCAGTAATGGAGCTTCGCCTTGCGGCAGAGCGCACGCATGCACTCGCGCAGCTCCGGGTCGACCAGCGTGTAGACGACGACCGCCGGCCGGCCCTTCATCCGGTCGACCGCGAGCTGCAGGTCGGCGATCGTCTCGACGCGCGGATGCCGGATCTCGAGGAACTCCTGCTCCGGGAACTGGGCCTCGAGCGCCTGCACGAGGCGCTGCGCCGTCTCACCGGTCGCGTCGGAGATCATGTGGAGCTCGACGGGGGTCACGGCCCTAAGCGTATTCGGGCACTCTGTGCCGCGTGGGACGGGGTCTCCTCCTCACGGTGCTCGCGGCGCTCGCACTGCCGGCGTCGGCGCTCGCCTGGGGCGGCACGTACCCGACCGGAGACTCGCTCGGCACGTCGATCCGCATCGAGGTCTCGGACGCCTATCCCGTCGACCAGACGCTGCCGCAGAAGTGGGCGGCGTTCTTCGGGACCCTCGTCCACGGGAGCGAGCTGTCGTCGCTGACCCTGCGCCTCGCGCCGATGGACGACGTCGCGCGCACGTGCGGGTCGCAGGCCCTCGCGTGCTACGACCCGTCGAGCTCGACGATCGTCACCTCGCCGGAGGACGAGCTCGACGAGCCGCCCGCCCAGGAGGTCGTGACCCACGAGTACGGCCACCACATCGCGAACCACCGCAGCGACGCCCCGTGGACCGCAGAGGACTGGGGGACGAAGCGCTGGGCGACGTACGAGCACATCTGCTCGCGGGCCCTCGCCGGCACCGCATCGCCGGGCAACGAGGGCGGCGACTACCGCCGGAACCCGGGCGAGGCGTTCGCGGAGGCATACCGCGTCCTCAACCTGACCCAGGAAGGCGCGACGAGCATCGGCTGGGACATCGTCGACCGCTCGTTCTACCCCGACGCGAAGGCGCTCTCGCTCCTCGAGCAGGACATCGTGTCCCCGTGGACCGGGCCGACGACGACGCACGCGCCGAACGCGCGCGTCCTCCGCGTCGCGACGCCGCTCGACGGCGCGTTCACCGCACGGCTGCGCGCGCCGGACACGGCGAAGCTCCGCCTCGTGCTCCACGCCGGGTCGAGGATCGTCGCGCGCGGCTTCCGCTCCGTCTCCTACGACGTCTGCGGCGCGCGCACGCTCACGCTGCGCGTGCTCGGCGGCGCGCACGTCCGCTACACGGTCGACGTCTCGAAGCCGTAGGCTCCTCACCGATGGGTCTCGCCCACTGGGACGACGTCGAATGGCACCGCCGCGCGAAGGGCGAGATGGACGCCGAGTGGCAGCTCCTCGGCGGCGCCGCCGGCACCGTCGGGGTCGGCGTCAACCGCGTGCGCGTCGCCCCGGGCAAGCAGCCGACGCCGCCTCACTCGCACGGCGCCTCCGAGGAGGTGTACTTCGTGCTCGCGGGCTCCGGCCTCGCATGGCAGGACGGAGACGTGCACGAGGTCGGCCCGCGCGACTGCATCGTGCAGACGGCCGACCACTTCGAGCACACGTTCGTGGCGGGCCCCGACGGCCTCGAGTACCTCGTCTACGGCACCCGGCACCCGACGGAGATCGGCTGGCTGCCCCGCTCGCGCGCGATCCGGATCGGCTGGCCGTGGGCCGAGGGCCGAGACGACGATCCGTGGGACGTCGAGGCGACACTGGGGCCGCTCGAGCTCGGCGACCCGAAGCCGCGGCCGCAGAACATCAAGAACGTCGACGAGGTCGAGCTGCAGAGCGACCGGCACCAGACGTGGGCGGGCTTCGACGGCACCGAGCTCGCCGGGATCGCATGGGAGAAGATCGCCCCAGGCAAGATGGGCTCCGTCCCGCATTGCCACTCCGAGGAGGAGGAGATCTTCGTCATCCTCGATGGATCGGCGACGCTCGAGCTCTGGCCGTCGCCGCGCAAGGCCGGGTTCGGCGCCGAGCGCGAGCAGCACGAGCTCCGCCCCGGCCACGTCGTCGCGCGGCCGCCCGGCACCGGAGTCTCGCATTCGTTCGTCGCCGGCGACGAGGGCTGCACGATGCTCGTCTACGGCACGCGCAGGCCGAACGACCTCGGCTACTACCCGCGCTCCAACAAGATCAACTTCCGCGGGCTCGGCGTGATTGCCCGCGTCGAGCCGCTCGACTATTTCGACGGCGAACCGGACGACTAGGTAGTTTCGAGGCGATGGCCTCGGACGTCGTCACCGTCGAGAAAGTCGCATCGCTGTGCCGCCGCCGCGGCTTCGTGTACCCGTCGTCGGACATCTACGGCGGCCTCGGCTCCGCGTACGACTACGGCCACTACGGCGTCCTCCTGCGCCAGAACATCAAGAACGAGTGGTGGCGGTCGATGATCCAGGAGCGCGAGGACGTCGTCGCACTCGACTCCGCGATCATCCTCAACCCGCAGGTCTGGGTCGCGTCGGGCCACGTCGGCGGCTTCTCGGACCCGATGGTCGACTGCCGCACGTGCAAGCTCCGCTTCCGCGCCGACGACCTCGAGCACGCGCAATGCGGCAAGCGGCCGTCGAAGCACCCGGGCGAGGACGCGCAGTGCGACCTGACGGAGGCGCGGCAGTTCAACCTGATGTTCGACACGCACGTCGGCGCAGTCCGCGACGACGCGTCCGTCGCGTATCTTCGCCCCGAGACGGCGCAGGGCATCTTCACGAACTTCAAGAACGTGACGTCGTCGCTTCGCGTGAAGCCGCCGTTCGGGATCGCACAGATCGGCAAGAGCTTCCGCAACGAGATCACGCCCGGCAACTTCATCTTCCGGCTGCGCGAGTTCGAGCAGATGGAGATGGAGTTCTTCGTGCCGCCGACCGACGCGGGCGAGTGGCACGCGTACTGGATCGAGGAGCGCCGGCAGTGGTACCTCCGGCTCGGGCTGACGGAGGAGCGGCTGCGCGTGCGCAAGCACGAGGGCGACGAGCTGTCGCACTACTCGAGCGCGACCTCCGACATCGAGTACCTCTACCCCATCGGCTGGATGGAGCTCGAGGGGATCGCACACCGCGGCGACTACGACCTCATGCAACACTCGAACGCGTCCGGGACGAAGCTCGAATGGATCGGTCACGAGGAGCGCTACGTCCCGCACGTGATCGAGCCGGCCGGCGGTGTCGACCGGACGATGCTCGCGTTCCTGTGCGACGGCTACGACGAGGAGACGGTGGCCGACCGACCGCGCACCGTGCTGCGACTCCATCCGCGCGTCGCACCGGTGAAGGCAGCCGTGCTGCCGCTGATCGGCCGCGACTCGGGCATGGTCGAGAAAGCGCGCGCCCTCTACACCGACCTGCGGAAGTCGATGGTCGCCGAGTACGACGACGCCGCCGCGATCGGCAAGCGCTACCGCCGCCAGGACGAGATCGGGACGCCGTGGGCGTTGACCGTCGACGAGCAGACGCTCGCAGACGACACGGTGACGCTCCGCGACCGCGACACGCTCGAGCAGGAGCGCATCCCGCTCGCAGGCGTCAAGCAGCTCCTGCTCGACCGCCTCGACGCTTGAGCTGGGTCGAGCACGAGCTCGAAGGCCGCCCGCTCTTCGTGTGGGCGCCGCACGACCGCTCTCGCTCGTACCCGACCGTCTACGTCCTGCACGCGCACATGCGTTCGGCGCGCTGGTGGTTCAACGTCGAGCCGTTCGAGGTGTCGTACCCGGACCGCATCGAGCAGATGGCGCCCGACGCCGTCGTCGTCCTCGTCGACGGCTGGACGGAGCTCGGAGGCGGCCAGTGGATCGGGGCCCTCGGGACATATCTCCGCGACGAGGTCGTGCCGTTCGTCGACGCGTCGTACCCGTGCAACGGCGTTCGCGGCCTTCAGGGCAAGTCGTCCGGCGGCTACGGCGCCGTCGTGCACTGCCTCGAGCGGCCGGACCTCTTCCACGCGTTCGCTGCGCACGCGCCCGACGCACTGTTCGAGGTGACGATCGCACACGGCTTCCCCGCCGTCGCGCGTGCGCTGCGCGGCTCGTCGCTCGCTGCAGTCCTCGCGTCGCTCGACGGGCTCAGCTCGCACGAGGACGCGCTCGTGGTCGAGGTCGCCGCCGCTGCGCGCGCCTTCGGCGACGGCACGCTCCCGTTCGACGCGCTCGGCCGGCCGGACGAGCGCTTCGAGGCGTGGCTCCAGCACGATCCGGTGCGGCTCGCGTCACGGCACGCGGACGCCGTACGTTCCCTCCGCGGCGCCTGGCTCGACGCCGGGAACCGCGACGAGTACTTCCTCGACGCCGGCGCGCTCGCGCTCCGCGACGCGTTGCTCGCGGCCGGGCTCCCCGACGAGCGCCTCCGGTTCGAGCTCTTCGACGGAGGCCACGGCGGGATGAGCGGGCGCTATCCGGCCTCGCTCGAGTGGCTCGTCGGCTGCCTCTCCATCACCTTGTAGTCGGGCTCCGAGAACCCGAGCTTCCGGTACAGGGGATGCATGTTCGTCGTGTGGAGGATCCAGCGGATGTGCGCGAGCCCGCTCTGCTCGACCATCTCCCGCACGAGCGCCTCGCCGAGCCCGCGCCCGCGGTACTCCTCCAGAACGTAGACGTCGGCGAGGTACACGAACGAGACGCCGTCCGTCGCGGCGCGGCAGAAGCCGATCTGCCGGTCGCCGTCGTAGAGGCCCACGACTCGGACGGCGTCGTCGATCAACCGGTCCTGCGTCTCGCGCGGGCGGCCCGCCGCCCAGTAGCTGACCTCGCTCAGCCACCTGTGCACCTCGGCGCGGTCGATGCGCTCCTTGTCGTCGTCGAGCTCGAGCGCGTCCGCGAGGGCGCGCTTCATCCGACGAGCCGCTCGCGCGCGATCTTCCCGTCGCGGATCAGGTAGACGGCGACGTGGCGCTCCTCCTCGGGGCCGCGGCCCGAGACCGTCTCCTCCTCGACCACGAAGTCGCCGACGGTCGTCCGCCACCCTGTCCTGATCTCGATGTCGGGGTACTGCTCGAACATCGGCTGGTAGCGCTCGCGGAGCTCGTCGTGACCGCGTGCGATCACGTGGTCGTGGCCGTCCTCGATCGTCGCGTCCTCCGTGTAGCAGGCGACGAACGCGTCGACGTCCTTGTCCGCGATCGCCGCGATCACCCTGTCGACGATCGTCTCCTTCACGCGGAGAGCGTCCTCAGCCGGAACCCGCCGTGCTCCTCGTAGGAGCTCGTGATCACTGCGAGCGCGTCACGACGCGCGCGCTCGCTGAGCGCCGGTTCGTGCGCGTCGGCGAGCGGTGTCGAGAGGAGCCGCTCCACGCCCGCGATCCCGTCCGGCGACAGGCGCAGGGCCCGGCCGCCGTGCGCAGCGCAGACCGCGCCGCCGGCGCGCGCGTCGAAGCCGACGAGGCCGCCCTGCTCACCGCACTCGACGCAGCTCGTCAGGTGCGGGAGGTAGCCGGCGACCCACAGGAGCTTCAGCTGGAAGGCGAGGACGAGCGGGTCGAGCGCCGGCCGCGCCGTACCGCTCGGCGCCTCGTCGAGCGCGTCGAGGAACCGCGCGAGCGCCGTGAACGCGCGCTCGTTCGCCTCCGGCTCGCCGAAGAGGCGAAGCATCGCCTCGGCGCCGATCAGCCCGACGTCGAGCCGGTACGGCTCTTCGCGGCTCGCTCGGTGCGAGCGGAGCAGCTCGACGCCCGTGATCGTGAGGAGCTCGCCCGAGCCCTGGTGCACCATCAGCTCGACGTGAGAGAGCGGCTCGAGCCGCGCGCCGAACCGCGACTTCGTCTTGCGGACGCCCTTCGCGATTGCGCCGACGCGGCCCCGCTCCTCCGTGTACAGGTGGAGGATCCGGTCGGCCTCCCCGAACCGCATCGAGCGGAGCACGATCGCCTGCGTCTTCGTCGTCCGCCCGGCCATTTGGGCCAGTCTACGGACGCCGGAGGGGGAATCCTGATCGCCTCTTCTCCGTTGTAAATGGGGATGACCAAGATCCAGATGTACACGACCCGCTGGTGCGGGTACTGCGTCCGCGCGAAGGCACTGCTCGACGGGCGGGGCCTCGACTACGAGGAGATCGACCTGGGCGACGACCCTGCGTTCCGCGCGCGCCTGAACGAGCTGACGGGCGGCTGGACGGTGCCCCAGATCCTGATCGGCGGCCGTCCGATCGGCGGCTACACCGAGCTCTGGCGCCTCGATCGCGAGGGGCGCCTCGACGAGCTGCTGGACGCCGCCGCGTAGAGCGGCTGGCAGCGCGGGCAGTACCACGTCCCGCGCCCGGCGACGCGGATCTTGTCGATCGGCGTCCCGCACCGGTCGCACGGGTCGCCGCCGCGACCGTACACCTTGAACTCGTGCTGCGCACCGCCTTCGCCGCCGTCGGGGAGGCGGTAGTCGCGGAGCGTCGAGCCCTGGCGGCGGATCCCGGCGCGGAGCGCGTCGCGGACGCCCCTGTGGAGCGCCCTCACCTCGTCGGGGTCGAGCGTCTGAGCCGGTGTGAGCGGGTGGATCCGCGCCCGCCACAGCGCCTCGTCGGCGTAGATGTTCCCGACGCCGGCGACGGTGCGCTGGTCGAGGAGCGCCGCCTTGATCGGCGCCTTGCGCGCGACGAGCTTCTCCGCCAGGTGCGTCGCCTTGTACGCCGCCTCGAGCGGCTCGCGGCCGACGCGGGCGTCGACGTACGCCTGCACCTCCTCCGGCTCGAGGAGCAGCCACGTCCCGAACCTCCGCACGTCGCGATAGGCGACGTCCGACGCGTCGTCTAGCGTGACAACAGCACGCCGGTGCGGGTCGTCCGGGAGCCCGTCCGTCGCGTGCAGAAACGATCCCGTCATCCGGAGGTGCACCAGCAGCGCACGCCCAGACTCGAACCGGACAATCAGATACTTGCCGCGGCGATCGACCGTCGCGACCCGCTCGCCCTCGAGCTCCCGCGCGACCTCGACGGGATCGAGCGGCCGCGTCAGGCGCGCATCGGCGATCTCCACGCGCTCGAACACCCGCCCTTCGAGCGCAGGCGCGAGACGCCGGCGCACGGTCTCCACCTCCGGCAGCTCGGGCACCGCTGCACCGTAGCGGCGCGGCGCTAGCCGACGACCTCGAGCAGAACGCGCCGCTCGGGCGGCGCCTCGTCGCCGATGTCGTAGGCGGCCGCGACCTCGCGAACCGCCGCCTCGGCCGTCGCGTCGTCGCGCGCGTGGATCACGGCGAGCCGCTCGCCGGCCGAGACCTCCGCCCCGCGCTTCACGTTGCAGACGATGCCGACCGCGTGGTCGACGTCGTCCTCCTTCGTGCGCCGCCCGGCCCCGAGGTGGACGGCCGCATTGCCGACACGGATGGCGTCGAGCTGCCGTACCGCGCCCGCGCGCGGCGCGGTCACGTCGCGTACGACGGGAGCCGTCGGCAGCGCCGCGTCGTCGGCCGTGCCGCCCTGCGCCTCGATCCACGCCACCCACTTCGCGTCCGCGCTGCCGTCGGCGACCGCAGCCTCGGCGCGGCGGCGGCCCTCGGCCTCGTCGATCCCGAGGTCGGAGAACGCGAGCAGCCGGGCGCAGGCGTCGAGCACGAGCTCGGTGAAGTCGGCCGGCCCGCGCCCGCGGACCGTGTCGCGCGCCTC
This sequence comes from Gaiellaceae bacterium, assembly GCA_036518135.1. Classification (GTDB taxonomy): domain Bacteria; phylum Actinomycetota; class Thermoleophilia; order Gaiellales; family Gaiellaceae; genus PALSA-600. The sequence goes on from DATDNT010000080.1 coordinate 24,982, forward strand.
CAGCACTTCGAGGCTGTTCCCGACGGCGGCGCCGAGCGGCTGGTCCATGTCGGTGAGGAGGCAGACGACCTCGCGACCCGCCTGGCTGCCGAGCGAGATCATCGCCTCGGCGAGCTGCCGCGCGTCGTCGATCGTCTTCATGAAGGCGCCGCTCCCGACCTTCACGTCGAGGACGATCGCCTGCGCGCCCGCGGCGAGCTTCTTCGACATGATCGACGCGGCGATCAGCGAGAGCTGGTCGACCGTCGCCGTCACGTCGCGCAGCCCGTAGAGGAGCTTGTCCGCGGGGACGAGATCGCCGGTCTGGCCGACGATCGCCGCGCCGACGTCGCGCACCTGCGCGATGAACTCGTCCAGCGTCAGCTCGGTGCGGTACCCCGGGATCGACTCGAGCTTGTCGAGCGTCCCGCCCGTGTGGCCGAGCCCGCGCCCGCTCATCTTCCCGAGCGGGACGCCGCACGCGGCGACGATCGGCGCGACGGCGAGGGAGGTCTTGTCGCCGACGCCGCCCGTCGAGTGCTTGTCGACGACCTTGCGGCCGAGCGCGTCGCTCATGTCGATCGTCTCGCCACTGCGGATCATCGCGTCCGTCAACACGTAGGTCTCGCGCGGCGACAGCCCGCGGAAGTACACGGCCATCGCGAACGCCGCCATCTGGTAGTCCGGGACCTCGCCGCGCGCGTACCCGAGGATCAGCTCGGCGAGCTCGTCGTCCGGCAGCTCCTCGCCGTCGCGCTTGCGCTGGATGAGCTCGGCCGGCCGGATCACCGCGCCGCCACGAACATCACTCCGCCCGTCCGGACGACGAACGGCAACGGGACGTCTTCGGGAACCGGTCGCGTCTCGACCATGAGCGAGTCGCGGTAGTCGACGAGCCGCTGACGGTCGCGGACGGTCGCCGTGCCCTCGACGTCCGTCCGCTCGACCGTGCGGAAGTGCCGGAGGAGGATCTCCTCCGCGTTCCCGGCGTTGAAGGTCAGGGTGCGGTCGTCCCAGGGGTACCCGACCAGGTCGCGCAGCTCGGCAAGATGGTGGAGAGCGCTCGTGTTGCAGACGAGGTGGCCGCCGGGAGCGAGCACGCGGGCGATCTCGGCGAGGCCCCGGTCGAGGTCTGCCACGTGGTACAGCATCCAGGCGGCGACGACAAGATCGAATGTCCCGTCGTCGAACGGAAGCTCCTGCACGTCGCCGACCTCGGCGCGGATGCCGCGGGCGCGGGCGAGCTCGACCATGCGCTCCGACTGGTCGACCATCGTCACGTCCGCTTGGAGCTCGTCCTGCATGCGCTGCGACAGCCATCCCTCGCCGCCGCCGACCTCGAGCACGCGCTGGGGCGCAAGCGAGGCGATCGCCTCCCACAGGACGTCCGCCGGATGCGGGCCCGTCGTTTCCTCGTAGAGCGCCTGGCGCGCCCGCAGGTTCCGCTCCGTCGCGTACTGCTCCCGCACGCTCGCCGTGTCGTTCAGCGGCCTCACGCGGCCCTCTTCGCCGCGAAGACGGAAACTCCGCGCCGCGCCCGGAACGGCTCGTCGACGGCCGCCGGCAGGTTGCCGACGAAGGGCGACATCGAGATCGAGGCGCGGACGTAGTCCTCGACGTCGCGGCGCGACGCGAACGCGATCTCGTCGTCGACGTCGATCCGCCGCACCTCGGCGAACGCGACGGCCAGGACCTCCGCCCCGTTCTCGCGCGTGAAGGTCGAGGGCGACGGGCCGCTGTCGACGAGCTCGCGCAGCTCCCGGAGGTGGAACGCCGAGTTCGTGATCGCGACCAGCAGCCCGCCGGGTTGCAGCACCCGGGCGAGCTCGCCGAGCGCGCGCGGGATGTCGGGCACGTGGTAGAGCATCCACGCCGCGACGGCGGCGTCGAACTCGCCGTCGCGAAACGGAAGCGCCTGTACGTCGGCGACACGCGCGTCGACGCCGCGCTCGCGCGCGAGCTCGACCATGCGCGGGGACAGGTCGATCGCAACGACTTCTGCATGCACCTCGTCACGGATGCGCACCGCGAGCTCGCCCCAGCCGCACCCGACCTCGAGCACGCGGCGCGGCGCCGCCGCCGCGAGCGCTCGCAGCGCGGGCTCACGCGCGTCGGCTCCCGTCCCCGCGCCGGTGAACGCCGCGGCGCGCCGGCGCAGACGCGCGTCGTCCGCGTACTCGCGCGCGACGAGCTCAGGGTCGTCGAGGCGCGTCACCGCTTCTCGGCCACGAAGACCGTGTGGCAGGTGCGCACGCGCACGGGCTCGGTGAAGTCGGGGACGTGCGCCGCCATGTAGGCACGCGTCATGTTCGCCGCCACGAACTTCCGCATGTCCTCCGGCGTGCGGAAGACGACGACGCCGTTCGCCTCGCGCGCCTCCACGTGGGCGAAGTACGGCCCGAGACGTTCCGCGCCGTTCGCGCTCGAGAAGCTGAGCTTGCGCTCGCGCGGCTTTCCGAGGAAATCCCAGAGGTCGCTCATGTTCTCGTCGCTCAGCGTCCCGGCGACGAGCCGCCCGCCCGGCCGGAGCACGCGTGCGCACTCGGCGATCGCGCGGTCGAGCCCGTGGACGTGGTAGAGCACCCAGCCGGCGACGACGCAGTCGAACTCGCCGTCGCCGAACGGCAGCTCCTGCACGTCGGCGATCTGGGCGCGAACGCCCTGCTGCTTCGTCAGCTCGACCATCCGCTGCGACGTGTCGATCGCGACGACGTCGCACCCGAGCTCGCGCTGCATCCGCACGGCGTTCGCCCCGGCGCCGACGCCGACCTCGAGCACGCGCTGCGGCGCGAACTCGCGCACCGCGTCGAACAGCACCTCCTCGGCATTCTCGCCCTCGATCAGGCGACGGTAGATCGCGTTGCGCTGCTCGAGCCGCTCCTCGCTCGCGAACTCCCAGCGGACGAGGAGCTCGGTGTCGAGCGGGAACTCGCCCGGGTCGGACATCAGGGCGCGACGAACGCGGTTCCGGGCACGCCGCGCGGCGCCGACTTGCCGCCGAGCCAGGCGTTGACCGTCGCGCCCACGTCGGCGAACTCGCCGTCCTCGAGCACGCGGCCCGCGGCGTTCCGGCCCTCGACGTAGGCGAGGAGCAGCGCGTGCTCCCGGCTGTGATCCGTCGACGGGGTCGTCGGGTCGCAGCCGTGGTCCGAGGTGAGGATGAAGAGGTCGTTGGGGCGGAGCGCGTCGAGCAGGTCGGGCAGCCGCCGATCGAAGTCCTGCAGGCACCGGTGGAAGTTCACAGGGTCGTTGCGATGCCCCCACAACGAGTCCGTCTCGACGAGATTCGTGAAGACGAGGCCGTCGTCGACCGACCGCAGCAGTTCCTCCGTCCGCTGGATCCCGTCGACGTTCGACTTCGTCGGGAATTCCTCGTCCACGTCCTGGTGCGCGAAGATGTCGCCGATCTTCCCGACGCCGTAGACCTTGTGGCCCGCGTCGCGGACGAGCGACAGGTAGTTCGGCCGCTTCGGCTCGAGCGAGAAGTCGTGCCGGCTCGCGCCGTCGCGCTCGTACGCGCCCGGCGCGCCGACGAACGGCCGCGCGATCACGCGGCCGACGGCGTGCTTTCCGGTGAGGAGTTCGCGGGCGATGCGGCACGCGTCGTACAGCTCCTCGAGCGGCACCGTCTCCTCGTGCGCCGCGATCTGGAAGACCGAGTCCGCGCTCGTGTAGACGATCCACTTCCCCGTGCGCTGGTGCTCTTCGCCGAGCTCCTCGATGATCTCCGTCCCGCTCGCCGGCCGGTTGCCGAGGACGCCGCGCCCGGTGCGGTTCATGAACGGGTCGAGCAGCTCGTCCGGGAACCCGAGCGGGTACGTCGGCATCGCCTGCGGCGTCACGACGCCCATCAGCTCCCAGTGCCCGGTCGTCGTGTCCTTGCCCTTCGAGCGCTCGACCAGGCGGCCGGCGATCGCCGGCGCGCCCGGCTGTGGGGCGCAGCCCTCCAGCGGCTCGATGTTCCCGAGGCCGAGCGCCTCGAGCGTCGGCAGGTCGAGGCCGCCGACGGCGCGCGCGACGTTCGCGAGCGTGTTCGACCCCTCGTCGCCGAACTCGGCGGCGTCGGGCAGCTCGCCTGCACCGACTGCGTCCAGGACGATCACACAGGCGCGACTCATCTCCGGGCTATCCTAGAGCCGTGCACACCGTGCTCGGACTCATCGGGATCGCCGCGTTCATCGTCGTGATCGTCTCCCTCGCGGCAGGCGTCACATGGCTCGTCGTGCGCCTGAGCCCGTCGCCCGACAAGAAGAAGAAGGCCGCGGCCGCCTAGACGGCCGTCGCCGGCAGCGCGTCGGCGAGCGGCGTGTAGTCCAGGTCGTGCGCCTCGGCGACCGCCCGGTAGGTGATCTTCCCGTCCAGGACGTTGACGCCCTTCGCGAGGGCCGGATCGGCGTCGACGGCGGCGCGCAGCCCGTGGTCGGCGATCGCCTCGACGTACGGCAGCGTCGCGTTCGTGAGCGCCTTCGTCGACGTGATCGGCACCGCGCCGGGCATGTTGGCGACGCAGTAGTGCGTGACGCCGTCGACGACGTACACGGGATCGGCGTGCGTCGTCGCGTGTGAGGTCTCGAAGCAGCCGCCCTGGTCGATCGCCACGTCGACGACGACCGCGCCCTCCTTCATGCCGGTGATCATCTCGCGCGTCACGAGCTTCGGCGCGAGCGCGCCCGGGATCAGGACCGCGCCGATCACGAGGTCCGCCTCGGCGACCGACGCCGCGAGCTGCAGGCTCGAGCTCATCAGCAGCGTCACGCGGCCCGACAGGATCTCCTCGAGGTGGCGCATGCGGTCGATCGACCGCTCGAGAATCGTCACCTGGGCGCCGAGCCCGAGCGCCATGATCGCCGCGTTGTAGCCGACGACGCCGCCCCCGACGATCACGACCTTGCCGGGCGCGACGCCCGGTACGCCGCCGAGCAGCAGCCCGCGTCCGCCCACCGGCTTCTCGAGGAAGTACGCGCCCGCCTGCGACGCGAGGCGGCCGGCGACCTCCGACATCGGCGCGAGGAGCGGCAGCGTCCGCGCGACCTCGACCGTCTCGTACGCGACCGCGGCGATCCCCGAGTCGACGAGCGCGCGCGTCAGCGGCTCGTCCGCGGCGATGTGCAGGTACGTGAAGAGGACGAGCCCCTCGCGCAGCCGCGGGTACTCCGACGCGATCGGCTCCTTGACCTTGAGAACCATCTCCGACGACTCCCACACGTCGTCGACCGACACGATCTTCGCGCCGACGCGCTCGTAGTCGGAGTCGGCGAACGCGCTGCCGACACCCGCGCCGCGCTCGATCGAGACGTCGTGGCCGCGGTTGATCAGCTCGAGCGCGCCGGCCGGCGTCAGCGCGACGCGGTACTCGTCCGGCTTGATCTCCTTCGCGACACCGATCTTCATGCCGCGCGAGAGCCTACCTGCGTAGGAGAAGCAGAAGACCGCAGAGCGTCTTCGCATCCTCCACATCCGCGAGGAGCTCCGGCACGTCTGCGAGCGGGACGCGGACGAGCTCGATGTCTTCCGACCCCTCGGGGTGCGCCTCGCCGGCTTCGAGCCCGGTGGCGATGAACAGGTGCATCTTCTCGTCGCAGAACCCGGGCGTCGTGAAGAACGTCGCCGCCTCGACCCACTGACCGCCGTGGAGCCCGGTCTCCTCCGCGAGCTCGCGCTTCGCGGTGTCGAGCGGCGACTCGCCGTCCTCGACGCCGCCCGCCGGGAGCTCGAGCAGCTTCCCGCCGGCCGGCACGCGCTCCTGCCGGACGAGCGTCACGCCGTTGTCGGCGTCGACGGCGACGATCGCCACCGACCCGCCGTGCACCACGACGTCCTTCCCGTCGCGGCGCTCGACCGAGAACAGCGGTCCCTCGTACAGCGGCACGGCATGATCTTGCCGCCGTGGTTCGCGTCGTAATCGTCACACCCGTCGAGGCGGAGCTCGTCGAGCGCCTATCCGCCGTCGACGACCGTCTCGAGATCGTGTTCGAGCCGGAGCTCCTCCCGCCGCCGCGCTACCCGTCGGACCACCGCGGGGACGAGTCCTTCCGCCGCTCGCCCGAGCAGGAGGCGCGCTTCCGCGACCTGATCGCGTCCGCAGAGGTGCTCTACGGCATTCCCGGCGAGCAGCCCGAGCTGCTGGCGGAGGCGGTGCGGTCGGCGCCGGGACTGCGGTTCGTGCAGGCGACCGCGGCCGGTGCCGGTCAGCAGGTCGCGGCCGCGGCGCTCACGGAGGAGGAGCTCGGGCGCGTCGCATTCTCGAGCGCGAGCGGCGTGCACGCGACGCCGCTCGCGGAGTGGAGCATCTTCGGCGCGCTCGCGATCACGAAGGGCCTCCCCCGCCTGCTCCGCGACGCGCGCGAGCGGCGGTGGGAGCACTACGCGGTCTCGGAGCTCCGCGGGCGGACGATGCTCGTCGTCGGGCTCGGCGCGATCGGGAAGGAGGTCGCCCGGCTGGCCGAGGCGTTCGGGATGCGCGTCCTCTCCGTCCGCCGCCGGGAGGGCGATCTCGACGAGCTCCTGCCGCAGGCGGACGTCGTCGTCGTGACGCTTCCCCTCACCGACGAGACGCGCGGGATGATCAGCCGCGAGCGCATCGCGCGCATGCGGCACGGCGCCGCGTTCGTCAACGTCGGCCGCGGCGCGGTCGTCGACGAGGACGCACTCGTCGAGGCGCTCCGCGCGGGGCGGCTCGCGGGAGCGGCGCTCGACGTGTTCGCCGAGGAGCCGCTCCCGGCCGACAGCCCGCTCTGGGAGCTCGAGAACGTGATCGTCAGCCCGCACACCGCCGCGCTCTCTCTGCACGAGAACGAGCGGATCGTCGAGCTCTTCGCCGACAACCTGCGGCGCTACCTCGCCGGCGAAGAGCTCAGGAGCCGCGTGCGGACGTCGGCGTTCTACTGACGGCGGTTTCGTCCTCCCGTCCCGGCCCGAGCGAGCCGAGATCCGCCTCGGGCCCGAGCTCGACGTGCTGCTTCTGCCGCCCTCTGACGAGCAGCATCAGCAGCGCCGCGGCGAGCTGCGAGGCCGCCATGAAGCCGAAGGCGGCGCCGTTCGAGACTCCGGTGAGCCAGCCGACGACGTACGTGCCGACGAACCCGCCGAGCGCGCCGACGCTGTTGACGAGCGCCATCGCGGCGCCCGCGACGTTCTGCGGCAGGAACTCGGGCACGAACGCGAAGTACGGGCCGTACGGTGCGTACATCGCTGCGCCCGCGACGACGAGCAGCGCGAACGACCACCAGAAGTGGCCCGTCCCGACGAGGTACGACGCGAAGAACGCGGCGGCGCCGACGAAGAGCGGCGGGGCGACGAACGCGCGGCGCGACGACGTCCGGTCGGACACGAACGAGATGCAGATCATCGCGATCACGGCTGCGGCGTACGGAACCGCGGACAGCGCTCCGGTCGCGCCGATCCCGTCGTGCGACGCGGCCTTGATGATCGTCGGCAGCCAGAACACGAAGCCGTAGACGCCGATCGACCAGAGCCCGTACTGCAGCGCCAGCAGGACGACGTTGCGGGAGCGAAGCGCCGCGACGTACCCGTCGACGCGGGGCAGCCGCCGCTGCTCCTCGGCGAGGTCGTCCTCGAGCCCCTGGCGCTCCTCGTCGCCGAGCCACGACGCGTCGGCCGGCAGGTCGACGACGAGCGCGCGGAAGACGAAGGCCCAGACGATCGCGGGCACGCCCTCGAGCACGAACATCCACCGCCAGCTCGTCCAGCTGATCAGGTACCCCGAGATGAGGGACATCCACAGCACCGTCACGGGGTTGCCGAGGATGAGGAACGTGTTCGCGCGGCCGCGCTCGTCGCTCCTGAACCAGTGCGTCAGGAACACGAGCATCGCCGGGATGATCGCGGCCTCCACGACGCCGAGCAGGAAGCGGTCGACCATCAGGAGCCAGAGCCACGGGATGACGCCCTGCAGGCTCGCGAACACGCCCCACGCGAGCACGCACCAGAAGACGAGCCGTCGCGCGCTCCGCTTCTCGGCGTAGTGCGCGGCGGGGATCTGGAAGAGGAAGTAGCCGGCGAAGAACAGGCCGCCGAGGAGCCCGGCCATCGCCGAGGAGATGCGGAGGTCGTGCGTGAGGCCGCCTGCCGCACCGAGCGAGTAGTTCGAGCGGTCGAGATAGGCGAGGCTGTACGTGATGAAGACGACGGGCGCGAGCCTCAGCCAGCGCCGCTGATGGGTCGTTGCGCTCATGCTCGAAAAACGTATCGTAGTGCGATCTAGATACGGGCCAGACGCTCGACGTACGCGCGCCCGTCGTCGTCGAGCGGCTCGACGAGCGCGTTCGACGCAGCGCGCTCCGCCTTCGACGTCGCCGGGATGACGGAGTCGATCCTCCGGTCGCCGAGCGCCCAGCCGAGGAGCGCCTGCGCCCACGTCTCGACGCCCAGCCGCTCGCGGTCCGCATCGGTCAGCTCGACGCGGCGTCGACGGTCCTCCCCGGAGCCGCCGAGCGGCCGCATCGCGATCACGGCGACGCCGAGATCGGCCGCGAGCGGCAGCAGCTCGCGCTCGCATTCGCGCTCCCACGGGTTGTACGGGACCTGCAGCACGGCGAACCGCTTCGTGCGCAGCGCCGTCGCGAGCTCGCCGAACGCCGTCGGCTGATAGTGCGTGACGCCCAGCTTCCCGATGCGCTCCTCGCGCTCGAGCCAGGCGAGGTGTTCGCGCCACGCGACGAGGTTGTGGATCTGCTCGATGTCGACGCGGCCGTAGAGCTTCACCTGCATCTCGTACTGCCGCTTGCCCTTCGAGATCGACGGCGACCAGATCTTCGTCGCCACGGTCGCATCGTCGCGGAGACCGTCGAGCGCGCGGCTCAACGAATACTCCGCGGAGCCGTACATCGGCGAGGTGTCGTAGAGCCTCACGCCCGCGTCCCAGGCAGCACGAACGACGGCGCGCGCGAGGCTTTCGTCGCCGCCGAACGTGCTCCACGTGCCGAGCCCGACGACGGGCCCGAGCCGCCGCTCCTCCATCACGCGCGCGCCGCGTCGACGAGCGCGAGCGTCACGTCCACCATCGCCTCGAGGTCGGCGACGGAGATGTGCTCGTTCGGCGTGTGGATGTCGGCCATCCCGTTCGCCAGGTTGACGACCTCGAGGCCGCGCTCGTTGAAGACGTTCGCGTCCGCCGCGCCGCCCGACAGCTCGTAGCGCACCTCGTGCCCGCACGCCGCGAGCGCTTCCGCCGCGAGCGCGACGGCGCGGTCGGTCTTCGCGAACCGGTACCCGCGGTAGCTCTTGCGCGCGCGGGTCTCGACGTCGCACTCCGCGACGCCGGCCGCGAAGGTGATCGCGTCCTGCATCTCCTGGACGAGATCGGCGAGCCGCCGCTCGTCGTGCGACCGCGCCTCGGCGACGAACGAGCACCACTCCGGGACGATGTTCCCCGCAGTGCCGCCGCTGATCGTGCCGACGTTCGCAGTCGAGAACTCGTCGACGCGTCCGAGCCGCATCTCCGAGATCGCGCGCGCCGCCGCGAGGATCGCCGACCGTCCGTCCTCCGGATGCATCCCCGAATGCGCGGCGCGGCCGTGAAACGTCACCTCGAGCGCGTGCGAGAACGGCGCGCCGAGGATGACGGTGCCGATCGGCGCCGCCTGGTCGTAGACGTATCCGAGCCGCGCACGGAGCCGCGTGTGGTCGAAGGCGTAGGCGCCGACGAGCCCTACCTCCTCCTTCGAGGTGAAGAGGAGCTCGATCCCGGCGTGCGGCCGTCCCTCGGCGAGCACGCGCCGTACGCCCTCGAGCATCGCGGCGACGGCCGCCTTGTTGTCGGCACCCAGGATCGTGCCGGCGCCGTTCCGGACGACGCCGTCCTCGACGACCGGCTCGATGGCGGCGGTCGGGGGGACGGTGTCGAGGTGCGCGCAGAGGAGGAGCGGGTCGCCCTCGGTCGTCGGCTCGAGGCGCGAGTAGAGGTTGCCGATCGTCGAGCCGACGCCGGGGCCGGTGGCGTCCTCGTCCAGGCCGACACCGAGGTCGTGCACGTACCGGCCGACGATGTCGGCGACGCCGCGCTCCTCGCCGGGCGGGCTCGGGACGGCCGCGAGCTCGGTGAACAGATCGAGGACCTCCGGCGGCACCGGACGTGGATCCTACGCGGGGTTGGCACCGGCGCCGAAACTGCGGCATTCTCCTCTGACATGTCCGTCGCAGATCGCTTCGTGCAGGCCTCACTGCTCGGCGACGCCGTCGACGACGGGCCGGCCGCCGTGTTCGTCGCCGACGAGACCGGCAAGTACGTGGCCGTGAACAAGGCGGCCTGCCGCCTCGTCGGCTACGCGCGCGAGGAGCTCCTCGCCCTGCACGTGCACGACCTCGCCGAGGGCGGCGGGCGCTGGGACGAGATGCGCGCGAACGGGACGATCTCGGGCTCGACCGACCTGATCCGCAAGGACGGGTCGCGCGCGCCCTTCTCGTACGTCGCCGGCAAGACGACGGTCGCGGGGATGCCCGTCTTCGTCGCGGTCGGGCTCGGCGGCGAGCGCTAGGCCACTTCGACGCCCGCGCGGGCGCGGGCGCGATCGAGCGCGGCGGCGACGAACTCGCGGAAGAGCGGTGCGGGCCGCGTCGGCCGCGACTTGAACTCCGGGTGGAACTGCGACGCGACGAACCAGGGATGGTCGGGCAGCTCGACGATCTCGACGAGGCGGCCCTCCTGAAACGTCCCGCTGACGACGAGCCCGTGGTCGACGAGCTGCTGGCGGAACGCGTTGTTGACCTCGTACCGGTGGCGGTGACGCTCCGCGATCACGGGCTCGCCGCCGTACACCTCGCGCGTCCGCGTGCCGTCGCCGAGCTCGACCGCCTGCGCCCCGAGCCGCATCGTGCCGCCGAGATCCTCGACCTCCTTCTGCTCGGGCAGCAGGTCGATCACCGGAAACGGCGTCTCCGGGTCCATCTCCGTCGAGTTCGCACCGTCGAGCCCGCAGACGTGCCGCGCGAACTCCGAGACCGCGACGTGCATGCCGAGGCAGATGCCGAGGTACGGGATGCGGTCCTCGCGCGCAACGCGGCAGGCGAGGATCTTCCCTTCCCAGCCGCGCGAGCCGAAGCCGCCGGGGACGAGCACGCCGTCGACGCCCGCGAGCTCCGCGCGCGCCTCCTCGAGCGTCATGTCCTCGGCGTCGACCCAGCGCACGTGCACGCGGCAGCCGTTGTGGATGCCGGCGTGCTTCAGCGCCTCGTGCACCGAGAGGTACGCGTCGTGGAGCTTCACGTACTTGCCGACGAGTGCGATCTCGATCGAGTCGCGGCGCTCGTTGATCCGCTCGACGAGCTCTTCCCACTCGCTCATGTCGGGTGCGGGCGCGTCGATGCCGAGCTTGCGGCAGACGAGCTCGTCGAGCCCCTGCTCGCGCAGGTCGAGCGGCACGAGGTACACGTCGGGCACGTCGGAGTTCGTGATCACCGCGTCGACGTCGACGTCCGCGAAGAGCGCGATCTTGTCGCGGATGTCGCGCTGCAGCGGCTCTGCCGAGCGGCAGACGAGGATGTCCGGGTGGATACCGATGCGGCGCAGCTCGTTGACCGAGTGCTGCGTCGGCTTCGTCTTCAGCTCGCCGGCCGTGTCGATGTACGGGACGAGCGTGACGTGGAGGTACGCGACGTTCTCGGGGCCGACCTCGCGCCGGAACTGGCGGATCGCCTCGAGGAACGGCTGCGACTCGATGTCGCCGACGGTGCCGCCGATCTCCGTGATGACGACGTCGGTGTCCGTCGCCTCGGCGACCGAGCGGATGCGCGCCTTGATCTCGTTCGTGATGTGCGGGATCACCTGCACCGTCGACCCGAGGTACTCGCCCTTCCGCTCCTTGCGCAGCACGCGGTCCCAGACCGCGCCGGCGGTGTGGTTCGCGGCGCGCGAGAGGTTCTCGTCGATGAACCGCTCGTAGTGCCCGATGTCGAGGTCGGTCTCCGCGCCGTCCTCGGTCACGAACACCTCGCCGTGCTGGAACGGGCTCATCGTCCCCGGATCGACGTTGATGTACGGATCGAACTTCTGGACCTGGACCTTCAGCCCGCGCGCCTTCAGCAGGCGCCCGAGCGACGCCGCGGTGATGCCCTTGCCGAGAGACGAGACGACGCCGCCCGTGACGAAGACGTACTTCGCCACTACCTGCACCGTCCCCCCGCGAAATCACTCACGGGATTTCACGTTAGCAGTCGTTCAGGATGCCGCCGCGGTCTGGACGAGGTCGTAGAGGCGTTTCGCCGCTCGTTGCGGGGATCCGCGGCTCACGGACACCGTCACGAGCGTCCGGTCCTCGGCAGTCGTGCGCACGCGGACCTCGACGTCGGTCGCCGGGTCGAGCAGGTGCCAGGACCACCGCTCGTACAGGTCGATCTCGCGGATCAGCACCAGCGTCTCGACGCTCCGCGCGCCCGTGAACCAGTTGCGCTTCGTCGCATGCACCTTCCAGCGTGCGCCCGGCGCGAACCCGCGCCGGTCCGGGTCGACGCCCGTGATCCCGGGGAACCAGTCGGAGAGGTGGAACGGCTCCTCGAGGAAGCGCCACACGTCGGCGCGCGGCGCGAGCAGCTCGACGCTCGCCTCTCTCACCGCTCGAGCGACGCGAGGAACTCGGCGCCGCCGAGCATCCGCTCGACCTCGTCCCGCCGCTCGGCGTCGTCGAGCCGCTCGATGCGCGTGTGCGTCGGGTCGCCCGGCACCTTCTCGACGCGGTAGTGGCGGTCGGCCGCCGTCGCGATCTGCGGCAGGTGCGTGATCGTCACGACCTGCGCGCGCCCGGCCAGACGGCGAAGCGTGTCGGCGACGGCGTGCGCGGTCGTCCCGCCGATGCCGGCGTCGATCTCGTCGAACACCATCGTCTCGCCCCCGGCGACCGCCGCGATCGCGAGCGCGACGCGCGAGAGCTCGCCGCCGGACGCCGTCTCGGCGACCGGCCCGAACGGCAGGCCCGCGTTCGGCCGGATCAGGAACGCGACGTCGTCGGCGCCGCGCGAGCCGGGCTCGCGCTCGGTGAGCACGACCTGGAACTCGCCGTCGCCGAGGCCGATCCCGCGCAGCTCCGCGGCGACGGCGGCGGCAAACGGCTCTGCGGCGGCGCGACGGAGCCCCCGGAGCTCGCCGTGGATGCGGTCGACCTCTGCCTGCGCCGACCCGACGGCGGCCTGCGCCGCGGCGACCGGGTCGTGGCCGTCGTCGAGCGCCGCGAGCTCCTGCCGCGCCTCCTCCCCGCGCTCGATGAGCTCGGCGTACGTCTGCGCGCGGTGGCGGCGGCGCAGGTCGGCGAGCGTGTCGAGCTCCGCCTCGACCTGCTCGAGCCGCCCCGGCTCTGCCTCGAGCGACGCCAGGAACGCCTTCAGGTCGGACGCCGTCTCGCGCAGCTGGAGCTCGGCCTGGCGCAGCGCGTCGCCGGCAGCCTCGAGCTCCGGCGCCAGCCGCTCGAGCGGCGCGACCGCACGCTCGGCCGCGGCGACGAGGTCGCTCGCGCCGTCGCCGTCGTCGGGCGAGAGCGCTGCGGCCGCGGACGCAGCCGCCTGCGCGAGCTCGGTCACGTGACGCAGCCGGTCGCGCTCCGCGCGCAGCTCGTCCTCCCGCGCAGGCTCGAGGCCGTCGGTGTCGGCGGCGAGCACGCGCAGCTCGTCGAGCCGCGCCTGCGCCGATGCCGCATCCCGCGTCAGCTCCTCGTACGCACGCCGCGCGGCCTGCAGCTCCCGCCAGGCAGCCGCGGCGCCGCGCGTATCGACACCCGCGAACCCGTCCAGGACGCTCAGCTGGTACGACGCGCGCGCGAGCCGCCGCTGCTCGAACTGGCCGCTCATCGCGATCAGCGCCTCGGCGGCCGCAGCGACGTCCTCCCGTGCCGCGCTCCTCCCCCACGCGTAGGCGCGCGTTCGGCCGTCGGCGAAGATCCGCCGGGCGAGCACCACGCCGTCCTCGCCCGCCGGACGCAGCTCGGCGAGCTCCCCGAGCGCGTCGTCGTCGACACCGTCGAACTCCGCTTCGACGTACGCCTCCTCCGCGGCTGCGCCGACGAGCCCGGCGTCGCCCTTCCCGCCGAGCAGCAGCCCGATCGCGTTCGTCAGGATCGTCTTCCCCGCGCCCGTTTCGCCCGTGATCGCGTTCAGTCCCGGGCCGAGCTCGAGCTCCGCCTCGCGGATCAGGACGAGGTTGGAGATGCGGAGCGTGCGGAGCACTCCGTCATCGTAGGGAGGGCGTCCGTCGGCGGCATCGGCCGGAGCGGACGCCCTCCCGCCGCGCCTAGTTGAACTTCACGAGCTGGATGTCCGTCGGGTTCGCCGGATCCGTCGTCGTCACCTCGAACGCGCCGACGAAGGTGTTCCCGCTGTGCGCGAGGCCCTCGTAGTCGCCGACCATCAGGCCGCCTGCGTCCGGCGCCGCGCTGACGGGGAAGGACGACGTCGTGAGCCGCGTCGCGCTGCTCCACGTCGAGCCGCCGTTCAACGACGTCGCGCTCCAGTAGTCGGCCAGGTCGCCGCCGGCGGGGCTGAGCCGGAAGTCGTAGTACGTGATCGCCACGGTGTGGTTCGGCGCCACGTCGACGGACGGGGCCCATGCCTGGCGGTACGCGGCAGTCGGGGCCGTCGACGTGCTGACCCGGACCGGCATCGACCACGTCAGCCCGCCGTCCGCCGACCGCGAGAACGCGACCTGGTCGACGCCTTCGAACATCGAGTCCTGCCACGTCGCGTACACGGCGCCCGTCGAGGGGTCCGCTGCGACGTCGAACAGGCCGTCGCCGCCGCGGATGTACTCGCCCGTCTTCGGGTCGAAGGCGCCGTTCGGCGTCATCGGTGAGACGACCGTCGGCCCGGACCACGTCGCGCCGCCGTCGGAAGAGCGAATCGCATCGAGCGAGAGCGCGTACCCACCGGCCTTCAGGGCGACGTAGTTCGCGAAGAAGTCGACGAGCGTCCCGTTCGGCAGCACGAGGATCTGGTTGCCGATCGTTCCCGCGTCCTTGCCGTAGATCACCGTCGCGTCGGACCATGTGCGCCCCCCGTCCGTGGACTTGGAGAAGAACGCGGGACCCTTGTGATCGGAGTAGCGGTCCCACACCACGTAGACGACGCCGGGATGGAACGGGTCGGCAGTGATCGCCTCCTTGTCCTCGCCGTGCGTGAAGCTCGTGTGCTTGGTGCGGTACACGACCGAAGGTGAACTCCAGGTCGCGCCGTCGTCCGTCGAACGGCTGACGGTGATCGCGTCGTCGCCCGTGAACCAGTCGAAGACGAGCGCCACCTGGTAGAGGACGCCGTCGGGGCCGTACGACAGCCAGACGTCGCTCGCGCGGTCGTAGTTGCCGTTGTTCGAGGCGGTGCCGCCCGAGCACGTCGTGAACGGCGCGAACGACGTCGCGTTCGTGAAGCTCGACCACGCGACGAGCCCGTGTGCCCCGCCCTCGTTCGGGTCGCCCCAGCGATCCTGCTGCCACGCGGCCGCCACGGCGCCGTGCGGGCTCACCGCCACCCACGGCTCGACCTCGGCGTTCAGCACGTTGCCGGCCACCGGGTTCGGGCACGCGCTGAACGGGCTCGGCCCGGAGATCGCCCTCGCGGGCGAGACGACGCCTGCGCCCGCCGCCTGCGCGGCGAGAGCGGCGACTGCGAGCGCGGCCACCACGACCGCGCGAATCCGTGCACTGCTCATTCCGACCCTCCTTTTGCTGCCTCTTCCCCGCGGCGACTATCTCGCGCCGGCGCCCCGGCGTCCAGCGCTCAGCGGCCGAAGGTCGCCGCGTACCGGCTGAAGAAGGTCGCTTCCGGCAGCGTCGCGAGGAGGCTCGGCCGCGAGCCGACGCGGATCGTCGCCGTCTGGCCGTGCGCGAGCTTCCCGACGGGCTGCCCGTCGACGAGCACGGTCGTCTCGAGGTCGGCGGTCAGGTTCGTGATCGCCACGTCCGGGCCGCGCGCGACGACGAGCGGCCGGATGTGCAGCGCATGCGGCGCGACGAACGTGAGCACCATCGCATCGAGGCCCCACACGAGCACCGGGCCGCCGTTCGACAGGTTGTACGCAGTCGAGCCCGTCGGGGTCGCGCAGATGAGGCCGTCGCACGGCTGCGAGCCGAGCTCCTCGCCCCCGATCGCGTAGCCGAGCGCGATCATGCGGCCGAGCGTCCCGCCTGCGACGACGACGTCGTTCACCGCGGTGTGCGTCTCGCCGCCGGCCACGACGTCGAGCGTCGACAGCTCCATCGTCCGGTAGTCGCCGCGGAAGACGCGCTCGAGCCCCGGCTCGAGCTCCTCGGCCGCGATCGCGGTCAGGAAGCCGACGCGGCCGTAGTTGACGCCGATCGCCGGCACACCGCTGTCGAGGAGCCGCCCGAGCGCCCGCAGCATCGTTCCGTCGCCGCCGAGGACGACCGCGATGTCGGCGTGATCCTCGTCGACGATCTCGACGCCGCAGCGCGCCGCAAGGGCACGCACGCGGTCGACGGCGTCGGAAACGCCGTCGCGCTCGATCGCGACGAGCGCCGCGCGCTCAACCGACGGCATCGGCGACCCATCGGTCGAAGGCGGGCGGGACGGCTGCGTTGTCTCGCTGGACGAGGTGGAGGACGAGCTCACGGTTTCCCTTCGGGCCGGGCAGGCCCGAGTCTACGACGCCGACGGGCTCTCCCCCGCACGCGACGAGCGCGGCTGCGACCTCGCGCACGACGCGCCGCCGCACCTCGTCGTCGCGGACGACGCCCTTCGGCGTCTCCGCCTTCCCCGCCTCGAACTGCGGCTTCACGAGCACGACCGCCTGCCAGCCGGGCCGTGCGAGCGCGAGCGCCGGCGGCAGCGCGAGCTTCACCGAGATGAACGACACGTCGCACGTGACGAGCTGCGGCGGGAACGGAAGCTCCGTCAGCGACCGCGCGTTGACGCGCTCCATCACGACGACGCGCGGGTCGTCGCGGATCTTGGAGTGCAGCTGGCCGTAGCCGACGTCGAGCGCGATCACGCGTGCGGCACCGCGTTGCAGCAGCACGTCGGTGAAGCCGCCGGTCGACGCGCCCACGTCGAGGCAGTCGAGACCTGCGACGTCGATCGCGAACGCGTCGAGCGCGTTCGCGAGCTTGTGCCCGGCGCGCGAGACGTAGGGCGGCGGCGCGAGGACCTCGAGCGGCGCCGTCTCGTCGACCTGCTCGCCGGGCTTCGCGTGCCCGGGCACCCGCCCCGCCATGACGAGCGCCTGCGCCTGCGAGCGCGACTCCGCGAGCCCCCGCTCGACGAGCAGGACGTCAAGCCGTTTCTTGGGCAAACGTCTGTCCTTCCGCGAGCACGGCGAGGATGAAGTTGAGCGACGCGGCGCTCGCGGCGACGGCGGCGATCGCGTAGACGGCGTGCAGACCGAGCCCCGCGAAGAGCGCGCCCGCGGCGGCGTACGCAGCCGGCCGGATCACCTGGTTCGAGACGATGATCGTCTGCACGACCTTCGGGAAGAGCGGCGGCGGGACGCGCGCGGTCAGGAGGCCGAGGTACGGCGCGTTCGACATCGGGTTGGCGAAGCCGACGACGGCCATCGCGGCGACCATCACGGCAAGCGGCACGTGCGGCACGAGCAGCCAGAACGGCACGCCGAGCCCGACGCAGGCGACGATCCCGAGCGGCCCCGGTCTGAACCGCGCGAGCGCCAGGTACGTGGCGACGGAGCCGACCACGCTGCCGCCGCCGTACGCCGCGAACAGGAGCCCGGCGACGCGCGGGTTCCGGTGGTAGTCGGTGAACGCGACGACCGGGAACGATGCGAATACGAGCGGGAACGCAGCGCCGAAGAGGAGCGGCGAGAGGATCGCGCGTCGCACGAACCGGTCGCGGGCGATGTACGCGAGGCCGGCGCGGATCCCGCTCGGCTCGTCGCTCTCGTGCACCTCGCGCACGACCCGCACGAACAGCCCGATCAGCGCGACGGAGACGAGGTACGACGCGGCGTCGATCCACATCACGTTCGTCGCGCCGACCGCGGCAATCAGGATGCCTGCGAGCGCCGGGCCCGCGAAGGAGGTGACGTTGGTCGCGCCCTCGACGAGGCTGTTCGCACGCGCGATCCGTTGCTCGTCGTTGCCGACGATCGCGGGGATCGCCGTCCGCTGGCACGTGAAGTACGCCGTCGAGAGGAGGCCGTGCAGGAACGCGACGACGAGGATGATCGCGAAGGAGAGGCCGCCGACTTCCTTCAGGAACGGGATGAGCGCGATCAGCGGCGCGCGGCCGAGGTCGGACAGGAGCATCGTCGTGCGCGGGCCGAGGCGGTCGACGACGCTGCCGGCGTGCAGCCCGAACAGGACGAACGGGACGAGCTCGATCGCGAAGACGAGCCCCATGCGCGTCGAGGAGTGCGTCGTCGCGAGCACGAACCACGGCAGCGCGAGCGCCGACAGCTGCGACCCGAGCTGCGAGACGAGCTCCGCCGTCGTCAGCGCGAGGAGCGTCCGGTCGCGGATCATGCGGGAGCGGGCGCCGCGCGGATGTGCCAGACGGCCGGCTGCGCCAGCACGAGGAGGTTCATCGCGAGAATGATCGCGCCCGCGCCGAGCAGCGTCTGACGGACGCCGAGGAGAACCGCGGCCGGCCCCGCGAGCGCAGTGCCGAGCGGGACGAGCACGAAGGAGCCGAGCGCGTCGTAGGAGCTCACCCGCGCGCGGGCGTGCTCCGGCACCTGCTGCTGGAACACGGTGAACCAGAGCGCGAGGTGCACGGCGATACCCGCGCCCGCGAGGATCTGCGACGCGAGCAGCACCGGCACCGGCACGAGACCGGCGAGCATCCACTGCCCGAGCCCGAAGGGCACGGCCGCGAGGCACGACGCGAGCAGCGGCCGGCTCGGCTTCCAGCGCAGCGTCACGACGCCGCCGAGGATGAGCCCGAGCCCGAAGAACGCCAGCACGACGCCGTAGGTCGCCGCGCCGTTGTAGTGCTCCTTCATGACGAGCGGCGCGAGCACTCCCCAGGTCTGGCCGAAGAGGTTCCCGATGCTGAAGAACACGATCGTGTTGAAGATCCACTTCTGCCGGCGGAACTCGCTCCAGCCTTCGCGCATTTCGCGCAGGAACGGCTCCGGCCGGGCAACGTCCTCGCGCGGCTCGACCCGCACGCGCGAGAGGAGGTACGCCGCGACGGCGAAGCTCACTGCGTCGACGATGATCGCGCCGCCCGGGCTGCCGAGCGTCACGAGCGCGCCGCCGACCACCGGGGCGGCGAAGCCGAGGATCGACCGGCTGAGGCCCATCAGCGCGTTCGCCTGCTGGAGCCGCGTGTTCGAGACGACGGCCGGGATCAGCCCGTTCTGGGCAGGGATGACGAAGCCGTCGGCGAGGCCGTAGACGACGTTCAGCGCCGCGATGACGGCGACGGTCGCATGGTGGCCGACGAGGAGCGCTCCGACCGTCGCCTGCACCGCCGCCTGCACACAGGCGACGGCGACGAGCACGTGATGCCGCGGCAGACGGTCGGAGATGACCCCGGCGGCGAGCGTGATCGCCGCCGCCGCGGCCTGGCGGCAGGCGAGCACCGCGCCGACGGCCGTCGGCGAGTTGTGCGAGATGTCGAGGACGGCGAACGCAAGCGCGATCGCGGCGACGCCGTCACCGATCGCGGAGATCGTCGTCGAGGAGAAGACGAGCCGGAACTGGCGCTCCGCGAGTGCGCCGAGGCGCCCTTCGAGCCTCATGCCGTGCGGACGGCGAGGTCGTCGACGATCGAGGCGAGAACGGCGGTGTCGGCCCCGAGCTCGGCGAGCCGCGCGTGCGCCCGCTCGCCCGCCTCGTCGGCCAGGCGGCGCGCGCCGTCCTCGCCGACCGCGAGCACGTACCCGTCGCCGTCGAGGACGTCGTCGACGATCTGGAAGAGCAGCCCGAGCTCCGCCGAGAACGCCCGCCACGGCGGGTGCTCCTCGACGGGCACGTCGGATGCCCAGAGCGCGCACATCACCGACGCCGAGAACAGGGCCCCCGTCTTCAGCGCGTGCAGGCGGTCGAGCTCGGCGCCGCCCTCGAGGTCGAGCTGCTGCCCTGCGATCATCGCGAGCGTCGCATCCACGAGCTCGCGCGCGACCGCGCCCGTCGGATAGGTGAGCGCGAGCCGCATCGCCTCGACGAGCAGCGCGTCGCCGGCGAGGATCGCCGTCGCCTCGCCGTACTGCGCCCACACGGACGGCGCGCCGCGGCGCTCGCGGTCGTCGTCGAGCGACGGCAGGTCGTCGTGCACGAGCGAGAACGAGTGGACGAGCTCGACCGCCGCGGCCGCGGGCAGCAGGTTCTCGACGGTCGCGCCGATCGCGTCGCCGGTCGCGAGGCACAGGACAGGCCGCACGCGTTTCCCGCCGAGTGCGTGCCGCATCGGCTCCTCGAGCGACCCCAGCTCCGCGTGCAGCGCGAGCTCGGCGAGGTACCCCTCGACGAGCGCGCGCAGCCGCTCAGTCGGCTGCGGCATCCGGATTGGGAGGCGCATGCGCCTCCGTCTCCGCTGCGCGCTTCGCGCGCTGCAGCTCGGCTTCGACCTCCTTCGCGAGCTCGGCGAGCTCCTGCAGGATCTCGATCGCCTGATCGGGGTCCTCGGTGCCGTCGAGACGCACGCGCGCCGATTCGAGGCGCGCGAGCAGGTCCTCGGCCTTGTTCAGTGACTCGTCTGCCTGGCTCATGCCGCCTCCCGTTGTATCCGACCGAGGATCCCGTTGACCAGCCTCGCAGCGTCCTCCGAGGCGTACCGCTTCGCGAACGCGACGGCCTCGTTGATCGCGACCTCTGCGGGCACCTCGCGCCGCTCGAGCTCGTGCACCGCGACACGGAGCGCGCTCCGCTCGACGGTACCGAGGCGATCGGCCGTCCAGCCTTCCGACGCGGCGGTGATGCGCGCGTCGAGCTCGGGCGCGCGCTCGGCGACCGCCTCGGCGACGCCGCGCGCCCAGGGGTCGATCTCGCCCGCGTACTGCGAGCCGATCTTCTGGCCCGACAGATCCCACTGGTAGAGCAGGAAGAGCGCCTGGCGCCGCGCCTGCCTACGCGAGAGCGGCATCTTCGTCTCGCAATGCCTCGAGTGTCGAGGTCGAGTACTCACCGGTCCGGAACGGCTCGCTGCCGATCACCTCGAGCGCGACGTCGCGCGTCGTCGGCACGCCCTCGATGTGCGTCTCGCGGAGGGCACGCTCGGCGCGCGCGATCGCGGCGTCGCGGTCGGAGTCCCACACGATCAGCTTCGCGATCATCGAGTCGTAGAACGGCGGCACGACCGTGCCGGTCTCCACGAACGTGTCGAGGCGAATGCCGGGGCCCTGCGCGGGGTGGAAGAGCGTCACGCGGCCCGGCGACGGCCGGAAGTCGTGCGCCGGGTCCTCCGCGTTCAGGCGGATCTCGATCGCGTGCCCGCGCCGCGGCGCGCGGCCGGTGACCGACAGGCGCTCGCCCGCCGCGACGTGCAGCTGCTCGCGCACCAGGTCGAGACCCGTGCACATCTCGGTGACGGGATGCTCGACCTGCAGGCGCGCGTTCAGCTCGATGAAGTAGAAGCTGCCGTCCGGCCCCAGCAGGAACTCGAACGTGCCGGCGTTGCGATAGCCGACCGCGCGGCACGCGCGCTCGGCCGCCGCCTCCATCTCCTCGCGCGTCTCCGGCGTCAGCGCCGCGCTCGGCGATTCCTCGATCAGCTTCTGGTGGCGGCGCTGGATCGAGCACTCGCGCTCGCCGCACGTGAGCACGTTCCCGTGCGTGTCGCAGATGACCTGGATCTCGACGTGCCGCGCGGGGCTCAGCGCCTTCTCGACGTACATCGTGCCGTCGCCGAACGCGGCCTCCGCCTCGCCCGACGCCATGCGAAACGCGTCCTCCAGCTCGTCGGCGTCGTGCACGAGGCGCATGCCTTTGCCGCCGCCGCCCGCCGTCGCCTTCAGGAGGAGCGGGAACCCGACCTCGTCCGCGACCTTGCGCACGTCCGCGACGGACGTCGCGCCCTCGGTGCCCGGGACGGTCGGCACCTCGGCGGCGCGCATCGCCTGCTTCGCCGAGATCTTGTCGCCCATCAGCGCCATCACGTCGGCCGGCGGCCCGACGAACACGAGGTCGTTGTCGACGCACGCCTCGACGAACGCCGGGTTCTCGGAGAGGAACCCGTAGCCCGGATGGACCGCCTCGCAGCCGGTCGTCTCGGCGGCCGCGATCACGCTCGCGGTGCGCAGGTAGCTCTCGGAGGCCGCGGGCGGGCCGACGCACACGGCGTGGTCGGCCAGCCGCACGTGGAGCGCGTCCCGGTCCGCGGTCGAGTAGATCGCGACGGCCTCGACGCCGAGCTCGTGCAGCGCGCGGATCACCCGGACGGCGATCTCGCCCCGGTTCGCGACGAGGACCCGGCTGAACATCAGACGGCGGGCGGACCGGAAACGGGTTCGAGCTCGAAGAGGAGCTGGCCGTACTCGACGGGCTGCGCGTTGTCGACGTGGATCCCGCGCACGACCGCCTCGATCTCCGCCTTCACCTCGTTCATGAGCTTCATCGCCTCGAGGATGCAGAGCGTCTGCCCCGGTGCGACGGCGTCGCCGACCTCGACGAACGCCGCGGCCCCCGGAGCCGGCGACCGGTAGAAGGTTCCGACCATCGGGCTCTCGACGCGGACGAGCGTGTCGTCGCGCGGGGGCGACGCCGGAAGCTCGGGCTCGTCGGCCGGCGGCGCCGGTGCGAGCGCGGTCCACGCCGCGGGCGCGTGCTCCGGCTGGCGCCGAACGCTCACGCGCATCCCGTTCTCCTCGATCGTGATCTCGCCGACGCCGGACTCCTGCACGATCCGCACGAGCTCGCGGATCGTCTCGGCGCGGTCCTGGTCGACGCCGCCCGCGGCGAGGGTGTCGTCGCCGCCCGAGCGTTCGCGGATCGCGCGCAGGAGCGGCTTCGCGTCGTCGCCGAACAGCGCGAGGAGCAGCAGCTCCTCCTCGCTCGACGCGAGCCCTTCCGCATCCTCGCGAAGCGTGTCGAGGTCGACCGGCGGCTCGTCCTCGAGCGCGTTCTCCTCCGTGCGGAAGTCGACGGCGCGCTTCAGCGCCTGGGCGACGGGAGCGGGCGTGCGCCCGAACTTCCCTTCGACGAGGTCGCGCAGCTCGTCGACCATCGTCGAGTAGCGGTTCGCCGTCAGCACGTTCAGAAGCGCCTGGGACGCGAGGATCTGCCCGATCGGCGCGGCGAGCGGCGGCGAGCCGACCTCGTCGCGCACCTTCGCGACCTCTTCGAGCACCTCGTCGAGGCGGTCGCCCATCGCCTGCGCGCGCAGCTGGTGGTCGAGCGCGCTCACGAGCCCGACGGGGAGCTTCTGCTGCGCGGCGCGCACCGCGATCCGCGGCGCGACCGGCGCGATCGGCTCGTCGCCGATGTGCTCGTCGACGAGCTCTGCAGCCGCCCACAACGTGTCCATGTCGACGCCGGTCGCGAGGCCGAGCCCGGCGAGCGCCTGGGCCGCCGCCTCTGCGGACACGCGGTGGGTCGTCAGCGCGACGGGGTAGACGGCCGCCGCGATCACGTCGGCGCCCGCGCGCGCGGCCTCGATCGCCGCGGCGAGCGCGTTCCCGCCGGCTCCCTGCGCGTAGAGGCCGACCGGCAGCCCCGACACGTCGCGCAGCTCCGCGACGAGCTCGCTCGCGCGGTGCGGCTGGAGCAGTGCGGCGGGGTCGTTCAGCAGCAGCCGCGCCGCGCCGAGCTCGGGCAGCCGCTTCGCCGCTTCGACGAGGGCGTCGTGGCGGCCGCTCCCGTAGAGGAGCCCGGCTTCGAACTCGCTGCCCGACGCGACGATCGCCTCCGCGCACTCGCGCAGGTTGTCGACGTCGTTGAGCGGGTCGTGCAGACGGAAGACGTCGATGCCGCTCGCGGCGGCGCTCGCCACGAATCGGCGCGCGAGGTCGCGCCCGACGGGCCGCGACCCGACGAGGAAGCGGCCGCGCAGCGCGAGCGCGAGCGGCGTCGAGCAGCGGCCCTTCAGCGCGCGGATCCGCTCCCAGGGGCTCTCGACGCCGCGCTCGACGGCGTTGTCGAAGACACCGCCGCCCGAGACCTCGAGGTACGCGAAGCCCGCCCCGTCGAGAAGCTCGGCGAGGCGCAGCAGGTCCGCGGTCGGCATCAGACCGGCGAGCGGCTCCTGGCTGAGGACGCGGATCGTCGTGTCGACGAGGCGCGGCATGAGACGAGACCTTACCGGGCATCCTCCGGCGCGATGCCACGTCCCGCCGAGAACGTCCGCTGTGTCGAATGCAGGCACGAGTACGAGCTCCCGCCGCTCGGCGAGGAGATGGGGTGCCCCGAGTGCGGGTGCCTCAGCTGGGTGTCGACGCGGATCCCGTCAGGCGACGACGTGCTATCCGCTACGCGCGCTGGATATACCGCTTCTCGCGCGGGTCGACCTTGATCCTGTCGCCCACGTTCACGAACAGCGGCACCTGAACGACGGCGCCCGTCTCGAGCGTCGCCGGCTTCGTCACGTTCGACACGGTGTCGCCCTTCACCCCCGGCTCGGTGTCGGTCACCTCGAGCACGACCGACGCCGGCAGGTCGACGCCCGTCGGGTTGCCGTCGACGAAGAGCACCTGCACCGACGACGACGGCTGCATGAACGGCAGCTCGTCCTCGAGCGACGCGTGCGGGATGTTGATCTGCTCGTACGTCTCCTCGTCCATGAAGACGACGTCTTCGCCCGCGTCGTACAGGTACTGCATGTTCTTCTGCTCCGTGCGGATGCGGTTGAACTTCTCGCCGGCCCGGAACGTCTTGTCGACGACGGAGCCGGAGTTCAGCGACTTGAGCTTCGTACGCACGAACGCGCCGCCCTTGCCGGGCTTCACGTGCTGGAACTCGACGATGCGCCACGTCTGGCCCTCGTGCTCGATGTGCATCCCGTTCCGGAAATTGCTGGTGCTGACGACTTCGGCCATCGGCGGACGAGGGTACCGAAAAGGTGTCCGAGACCTCTACGAGACCTCGATCAGCTCCTTCGGGAACGAGGTGAGCACGTCGACGCCGTCCTCGCGCACGATTGCTAGGTCCTCGATGCGGCAGCCGCCGAGGCCGGAGAGATAGATCCCCGGCTCGATCGTGATGCAGTGCCCGACCTGCAGCGTGTCCGTCGACTCGGTCGAGAGGCGCGGCGCTTCGTGCACGGCAAGGCCGACGCCGTGGCCGAGGCCGTGTCCGAACTCGCCGCCGAAGCCCGCCTCCTCGATCACGTCGCGCGCGATCGCGTCCGCCTCGACGCCGGTGATGCCGGCCCTGATCTCGGCGACCGCCTTCCTCTGCGCGCGGAGCGTGACGTCGTACGCCTCGCGCAGCCGGTCGGGCAGCACGCCGCCGGTCGAGAACGTCCGCGTGCAGTCGCTGTAGTACCCGTCGACCTGCACGCCCCAGTCGATCGTCACGAGCGTGTTCTTCTCGATCACGTTGTCCGTCGGCCGGCCGTGCGGATGCGCGCCGTTCGGCCCCGACGCGACGATCGACTCGAACGCGCGGTCGTCGGCCCCGTGCGCGTGGCAGAGCTCGAGCAGTCGCCACGCGACCTGCTTCTCCGTCTTGCCGACCCACGTCTCGGCAGTCAGCGCCTCGAGCGCGCGATCGGCGACGCGAGCGGCGCGGCCGATCTTCGCGACCTCTTCCTCGTCCTTGATCGCGCGCACGCCGTCGACGAGGCCGCGCGTCGGGACGAGCTCCGCTCCGCCTTCCCTCAGGCGCTCGTACTCGAGGACGGGCAGCACGTCGGCCTCGAATTGCACACGGCCCTCGAGGCGCGCGCCCACGTCCGTCATCAGCGAGCGCTTCGTCATCACGGCCTCGACGCCCGGCACGGCGCGCGCCTCCTCCGCGTACCGAAAGTCGGTGTACAGCGTCGTCTCGCCGCCGGGGCGGACGAGCAGCGCGGCGTTCGAGCTCTCGAACCCCGACAGGTAGAACACGTTGACGAGGTTCGTGACGAGGAGCGGCGCGTCGAGCTGTGCGCCGAGCGATTCCAGGCGGCTCATTCGTCCTCCTTTCCGGCGAGGAACTCGAGCGCCTCGCGATATCCGTCCGGTCCTTTACCGAGCACGCGGTGCGATGCGATGTCGGCGACGACGCTGAAGCGCCGCCACTCCTCGCGATGCTCGATGTTCGACAGGTGCACCTCGACGACCGGCACCTCGAGCAGCTCGAGCGCGTCGCGGATCGCCCAGCTGTAGTGGCTCCACGCCCCGGGGTTGACGACGACGGCGTCGACGTTGTCGTACGCGTCGTGGATCCACCCGATGAACTCGCCCTCGCTGTTCGTCTGCCGGCATCGCGCCGTGATGTCGAGCGCGTGCGCCCACTCGTAGATGCGGCTCTCGAGCTCGTTCAGGCTGAGCCCGCCGTAGAGCTTCGGGTCGCGCCGCGCGAGCTGGTCGAGATTCGCGCCGTTCAGGATCAGCACCTGCATTACAGGACGAGCGTATCCAGCGCCGCGCGCACCTCGTCCGCCGGACGCGACTCGACCACGGGACCGCTCTCGCCGAGCAGCACGAGGTTGATGTCGCCGCCGCTGCGCTTCTTGTCGCGGAGCAGCGCCTGCCACGCGCGCTCGCGGTCGACGGCGACCGGCCGCGGGTCGAGCGCCTCACGGACCGGCGCGTCGTCGCGGCCCGAGAGGCGCAGCGCGGCAAGCAGACCGAGCGCGACCGCGTCGCCGTGCGCGAGGTCGAAGTCCGCGGCCGCCTCGAGGGCGTGTCCGAACGTGTGCCCGAGGTTCAGCCACTGCCGCACGCCGCGGTCGTGCGGGTCCTGCAGGCAGAGCGCGGCCTTGTACGCCGCGGCGCCGCGAACGTCGAGCTCCTCCCCCGCGAGCAGGCGCGTCTTCACGAGCTCGGCGAGGCCCTGCCGCCGCTCGCGCTCGGGCAGCGTCGAGAGCAGCGCTTCGTCGATGACGACACGCGCCGGCCAGTGGAACGCGCCGACGAGGTTCTTGCCGTTCGGCACGTCGATCGCCGTCTTGCCGCCGATCGACGCGTCGACCTGCCCGACGAGCGTCGTCGGGACGGCGACCCACGGCACGCCGCGGAGGTACGTCGCGGCGGCGAAGCCGGCGGTGTCGGTCAGCGCACCGCCGCCGAGGGCGACGACGGTGCCGCCGCGGTCGAGCCGCAGCTCGCTCCACAGGTGGCGGACGACGTCGATCTGCTTCGCCTCCTCGCCCGGCGGCAGCTCGTGCGTCGACACGAGCCGGTCGCCGAGCGCCTCCTGCGCCCGCGGGCCGTGGATGCCCATCACGGTCGTGTCGGCGACGAGCGCGACCGGTCCGTCGCCGGGAACGAGCTCTCCGAGCCGGTCGAGTCCGCCGAGCTCGTGGTGGACGCCCGCCGCCGCGAGCACGGCGCCGTCGACGTCGCGCGCGGTCGCATCTGCCACCGCGTCGTAGATCGCACGCCGCTCCTCGTACAACCGCCGAAACTCCGTCTCGTCACGGGCGAGCGGCCGATCGCCGCCCGCAACGCGCGACCAGGCCGCATCGACGTCGACGTCGAGCAGGAGCGTGAACGCGGAGCGCGCGAGCTCGTCCCGCACCTCGTCGGCCAGGACCGCGCCGCCGCCGAGCGCGAACACGCTCGGCACCCGTCCTTCGAGCGAGAACAGCGTTCGCTGGAGCTCCCGTGCGCGGAATTGCTCCAGCCCGTGCGCGGCGATGAACGCGCTCGCGCCCTCGTCCAGGTCGTAGCCGGGGCGGTCGAGACGCTGTGCGAGCGGCCCGACGAGCGTCGACTTGCCCGCGCCCATGAACCCGACGAGCGCGACGTGGCGACCTAGGGCGTTCTCGGCCACCGGATCCGCTCGCAATAGGCGCGCCACGCCGCGACGAGGTCGCCGAGTGCGTCCCCGCCGAACTTCTCCGTCGCCGCGACGGCGAGCTCCCACGCGACGGCGGCCTCCGCGACGACCGCGAGCGCCTCCACCGCGGCGACGTCCGAGCGCTCGACGAGGGCGTGCGCCGGCTCTCCTGTCTGCAGATCGACCGACTGCAGCGGCTGCATCAGCGTCGGCAGCGGCTTCATCGCCGCGCGCACGACGATCTCCTCGCCGTTCGAGACGCCGGCCTCGATGCCGCCCGCGCGATTCCCCGACCGTGTCCTGTCCGCGCGGATCTCGTCGTGCGCTTCCGACCCGAGCATCGACGCGAGCGCGAAGCCGTCGCCGATCTCGACGCCCTTCACCGCCTGGATGCCCATCACCGCCGCCGCGAGCCGCGCGTCGAGCCGGTCGTCCTTCGTCGCGTACGAGCCGAGGCCGGGCGGAACGCCCGTCGCGCGCACCTCGACGACTCCGCCGACGGTATCGCGGGCCTTCCGCGCCTCGTCGATCCGCGCGCGAAGGGCCTCCTCGTCGACCGTCGTCCCTTGCACCTCGACGCCGATCGCAGCCAGCAGCGCCTTCGCCACCGCGCCGGCGGCGACGTGCACGGCGGTGTGGCGCGCAGACGCCCGCTCGAGCGAGTCGCGGACGTCTTCGTGGCCGAACTTCTGCACGCCGGCGAGGTCGGCGTGGCCGGGCCGGGGCAGCGTCACCGGCTTGGTTCCCTTCCCTTCCGGCTCGCCCTCCGGCGGCCACGGCGACATCCCCCACGTCCAGTTCTTGTGGTCCCGGTTCCGGACGACGAGCGCGAGCGGCGTCCCGAGCGTGCGCCCGTGGCGGAGACCGGCGAGGACCTCGACGCGGTCCTGCTCGATCTGCTGGCGCGGCGAGCGGCCGTACCCCTCCTGCCGCCGCCGCAGGTCGGCGTCGATCGCGTCCCGGTCGAGGACGAGCCCCGCCGGCAGCCCCGTCACGATCGCGACGAGGGCGGGCCCGTGCGACTCCCCTGCGGAAGACAAGCGGAGCGTCATCGACGGAACCCTAGAGTTCCGCGCGTGGCGGTCGCCCTGCAGATCCTCGCGAGCGGCTTCGCGGCCGGGGCCGTCTACGGGCTCGTCGCGGTCGGCCATTCGCTCGTGTTCCGGCTGACCGGCGTCGTGCACTTCGCCTTCGGCGAGCTGATCGCGCTCGGCGTGTTCGTGACGCTGCTCGTCGCCGCGGGCTCGGGCCCGGTGTCGCAGACGAGCGTCGGCGGCGCGCGCTTCCTGCTCGCCCTCGTCGTCGGGCTCGTCGTCACCGCGATCGCGAGCGCGGGCTCGTACTTCCTCGCGATCGAGCCGTACCGCGCACGCGGCTCCACGATCGGCTGGGTCGGCGCCTCGCTCGCCGTCGCGTTCGCCGTGCGGACGCTGCTCGTCGTCTTCTTCGACCGCCCCGCGTACGTCTTCCCCGACCCGCTGCCGTTCGGCGTGTGGCAGATCGGCGGCGCGACGATCCAGCAGCGCTCGCTGTTCGTCGCCGCCGTCGCGCTCGCGCTCGCCGCCGTCGGCGCGTGGCTCCTGCAGCGCACGCGGCTCGGGCGCGCGCTCGAGGCGATCGCGCAGGACTTCGACGCCGCGGTCGTCGTCGGGCTCCCCGTGGCGCGACTCGTCGGCATTGCCTTTGCCCTGGCCGGCGTGTGGGCCGGTCTCGCAGCGATCCTCGCCGCGCCGTCGGCCGCCTTCGACGTCGACGCCGCGGCGCGCTACGGGCTGTACGGGCTGCTCGCAGCGGTGGTCGTGTGGTTCGAGCCGCGCCGCGCGCTCGCCGCGGGGATCCTCGTCGGGCTCGTCCAGGCGACGGTGACATCGGCGCACGTCGGGGGAGCGCAGCTCGGCCCGGCCTACCGCGACGTCGTGCCGCTCGCGCTCGGGCTCGGGCTCCTCGCCTGGCACGCCCACCGCACGACCGAGGTCGTCGAGTGACGACGGCCTCCGCGTTCGCGGGCGCCGCCCGCGACGCACGCCGCTCGTGGAACCGGCGCACGACCATCGCCGTCGCGGCGTTCGTGCTCGCCGCGTTCGCGCCGCTCGTCGTCGGATCCGCGCGTGTCGCGGACCTGGCGGACGGCCTCTATCTCGCCGTCGCGGCGATCGGGCTCGCGTTCGCGGTCGGCGTCGGCGGCCTGCCGTCGCTCGCGCAGGGCGCGTTCGTCGGCGTCGGCGCCGTCGTCGGCGCGCGGCTCCCGTTCGCGATCGCGCCATTCGCGGGCGCTGCCGCCGGCGCGCTCACGGCCTGGCTCACGGGCTCGCTCTTCGCCCGACTACCGCGGGCCGGCATCGCCGCGGCGACGTGGATCCTCGCGTGGCTCGTCTCGTTCGCGCTCCAGTCGATCACCTGGTTCCTCGGCGGGAGCGAAGGCGTCGTCGTCTCGACGGGGCCGGCGCCGGCTGCGCACTTCGAGATCGCCCTCGCCCTGACGGCGCTCGCCGGCGCCGCGTACGCGGCGCTCGCGCGCGCACCGCTCGGGCTGCGGCTCGCCGCGGCACGCGACCGTGAGGCGGCGGCGCACGCGCTTCGCGTCCCCGTTCTGCGCGCGCGCCTCGCGGCGTTCGGCGCGTCCGGCGCGGCGGCCGGGCTCGCGGGAGCGCTGTCGGTGCAGCTCGCCGGCGTCGGCGACCCCGCACAGTACGGGCCGTACCTCTCGTTCAAGCTGTTCGTCGTCGTGCTCGTCGGCGGTGCCGTCGCACCGCTCGGCGGCGCCGTCGGGGTCGTCGTCCTGGGTGTCCTCTCCGTCGTGGCAGACGCGCTCGGCTCGCTCGAGAACGTCGCCAGCGCGAGGTCGCACACGCTGCTCGCCGCGATCCTGCTGCTCGGCGTCGTGTCGCTCGGCTGGGACGGCCTGCTGCGGCCGGCGCGGCGCCTCTGGCGAACCGGCGTCGCGCAGGGAGAGCCGTTCACGCCCTCGCCGCTGCACGCGGACCGGCTCGGCAAGCGCTACGGCGAGGTCGTCGCCGCCGAGGACGTCTCGCTCACGCTCGAGCCCGGGACGATCACCGCGCTCGTCGGCCCCAACGGGTCGGGCAAGACGACGATCCTGCGGATGCTCGCAGGCGCCGTTTCTCCCGACGTGGGGCGCGTCGAGCACGCAGGCGTCGCACGGACGCTCCAGGCGACGTCGACCTTCGCGTCGCTGACCCCGCTCGAGCACCTGCTCGTCGCGTCGAGCGCGCGCCGCCGCCACGGCGGTCTCGTCCGCTCGCTCTTCGCAACCCCGAAGGCGCGGGCCGAGGAGGAGCGCTTCACCGCCGAGGCGAGGACGACGCTCGAGCGCTTCGGCCTCGAGCCCGACGTGCTCGCCACGGAGCTGCCCGCAGGGGAACAGCGGGTGCTGATGCTGCTCGCGGCGGCGGCGACCGGGTCGCCCGTCCTGCTCGTCGACGAGCCGACGGCAGGCGCGTCGGTCGCGGAGGCCGCGCGCATCGCCGACGCCCTCGTCGCGCTGCGCGAGGAGGGACGCGCCCTCCTCGTCGTCGAGCACAACCTCGCGGTCGTCCGGCGCACAGCCGACCGGACCGTCGCGCTCGAAGCAGGCAGGATCGTGGCGTGAGACGGCTCGTGCTCGTGCTCGCGCTCGTGCCCGCACTCGCGGCGTGCGGCAGCGCGAAGGGCCCGCACGACGCGAAGAGCCTCGTCGTCGTCGTGAACGCGCCGTTCTCGAAGACGCCGTACCTCGGCCGCACGATCGAGAACGGCGCCCGCCTCGCCGCCGCGCAGGTGAACGCGTCCGGCATCCGCATCGGCAACCAGTCGTACGTGCTCAGCGTCCGCACGATGGACAACGCGCTGTCGCCCGCGCGCGCGGTCGCGAACGTCCGCCAGGCGGTGTCCGACGGCGCCGTCGCGATCGTCGACGAGGGAACGGGCGTCGACGCGTCGTGGCGCGCCGCGCGCGGCGTCCCGATCTGCATCGTCTTCCAGGGCGGGTCGGGTCTCGTCGATCCGGCCACGCGCAGAAACGTGTTCCGGATCGCGCCGACCGATCACGGTGTCGCGTTCCGTCTCGCCGAGTACCTGATCCCACAGCGGCTGAGGATCGCGATCCTCCACGACGACTCCGACTACGGCGCCGCCGGCGAGCAGGAGCTGCGGCGCGCGTTCGCGGGCAACCGCTCGTCGGTCGCCGTCGACGAGACCGTGCCGGCCGACGCGCTCGACCTCGGCCCGCAGGTGCTCCGCGCGCGCCGCGCGCACGCGACGGCGCTGCTCGTCTGGGGCCGTCCCGCCACGATCGCCGCCGCGATCACGGCGGCGCGCTCGGCCGGCTGGAAGGTGCCGGTGTACACGCCGCCGACCGGCGCCGACCCCTTCGTCCGGCAGCAGCTCGCGAACCACCCGGCGTGGGTCGACGGGCTGACCTTCGCCGGCGGCCGCCTCACCGCGGAGGTGGGGACGGGGCCGTTCACCGCGTTCGAGCAGAAGTACGAGAGCGCCTACGGCGTCGATGCCGTCGGCGTCCGCACGACGAGCGGCCAGAAGGTCGTCGAGCCGCCCGAGACGGCGATGTACGCCTACGACTTCGTGAACCTGCTCGCCGCCGCGCTGCAGCGCGCGCAGTCGACGAAGCCGGCGCGCGTCGTCGACGCGCTCGAGAACGTCAGCGTCGAGGGCGCGAACGGCGACTCGCGGGGCTTCAACCGCGTCAGCCACGAAGGAGTCGTCGACGACGACGTGTACTTCGCGCGGTTCCACGACATGACCTACGCTCCCGTGACCAACGACCCCCTCTCCCGAACTCTCCCGAGGATCCCACAGACCAGATGACGAGAATCACGATCGCCCTCACCGCCCTCGCCCTCGTCACCGCGGCCTGCGCGCCGTTCAGCGAGAAGGACAAGGAGAACCTGAAGAAGGCCTGTGCCGGCGCTCCGGCGACGCTGCACCAGCGGCCCGCGGAGCTGAAGTCGTTCCCCGACGCGCAGGGGATCTTCTACGTCGCCGTCCAGAAGAAAGGCCCGGCGACGGTCGCCACGGGCTTCGTGAACAAGACGATCGGCCCGGCGCACCGGTCGTACTCGCAGGCACTGAAGAACGCCGCCGGCTACTCGGTCACCAAGGAGGAGCAGGACGTGGCCGACGCCGAGGTCAACTTCGCCGGTCACGGGACATCCGGCCAGGTGAAGATGGTCCAGGAGTGCAAGTCGCGTACGAACGTGACCATCACCATCCGCCCGTCCTGACCCGCGCAGTCGTCGCTCTCGCCGCCGTCGCGCTCGTGCTCGCGGGCCCGGCGGCGGCGGGCGATGTCTCGCTCCCGTCGCCGCTCGCGCCGCTGTCGGCGAGCCCGCCGCTCGGAAGCGGCGCGGCCGCCTCGGCCGAGGGAGTCCGCCACCGTGTCGACGCGCGCACGACGGTCGCGGTCGCCGTCGACCGCGGCGGCGCGCCGTTCCGCGTCGTCGCGACGCAGCGCCTCGACGTGCGAACGCTCGGCGACTACACCTTTCTGATTGGCGCGCCCGTCACGAGGGTCGTGGCCGCGCCGGGGTCGCAGTCCACCCCGGGCTTCCGGACCGGCGAGATCCTGTGGGCGGGGTTCAACCCCGGCCGCCGCCTGCTCGCCTCGCGCGCGACGCTGGACGCGGCGCAGGCGGCGCCGTCGCTGCCCTTCGGGATCACGGTCGCCGGCGGCCGGACGACGCTCGTCAACCGGACACGCGTCGCGATCCGCGCGTTCGACGCCCCGGCGCCGCGAGCGCCGCTCCTCGCGGCGCTCGCACGCATCCGCGCGTCCGTACGCGCGGACCTCCCGCCGTTGACCGGGGCGGTGCCGGTGCGCTCGCAGCCGTCGCCGACGACGATCGACGTCGTGGCGCCGCTCCGGGTCACAGGCACGGTCGGCGGGCGGCCGGTGTCGCTGCTCCTGCGGACGCGCGCAGTCGTTGCGCGCGCAGGCGCTGTCCACCTGCGCGTCGAGCCGGCCGCGGCGCTCCCCGCCGCCGGCAAGAGCCTCCTCGTCGACGTCCAGGCCGCGATCCTGACGTATGCGCGCACGCGGCAATACGAGATGTTCCTCGGCAATCCCGACCCGACCGGGCACAGCGTGACGATCTACCTCTACGACACCGCCACTCGCCCGGTCGCGGCGCCCGTCGTCGCACCGGTGCGGCACGGCCGCAACTGGACGACGACGCTCGTCGTCGCACTCGCCGCCGCGGCGGCGCTCGTCGCCGGCGCGGCCGTGTGGGCTAGGTCGTGACGGCCGAGCGCATGACCTCGAGCGGTGGCTCGAGCCCCGTCCAGAGGCGGAAGCTCGCCGCGCCCTGCCGCACGAGCGCCTCGCGTCCGTCGACGACGGTGCAGCCCGCCGCGCGCGCGGCCGCGACGAGTGCGGTCTCCGCGTCGCCGTAGGCGAGGTCGACGACCGTCTGCGCCGGCTCGAGCTCGACGAGCACCTCGTCGCGAACGGGGGTCGCGTTCACGACGAGGTCGCAGCCCGCCGCGTCGGGCGGCCATGTGCCGCTCCGCGAGAAGACCCGCGTCTCCGCCGGGAGCGCCGGCGCGAGCGCGGCCGCCGCGCCGCCGGCGCCGATCACGCATGCCCGCTCCGCCCTGATCCCGGCAACGATCTCCTTGTCCGTGTTGAACCCGAGGACGCGCCCGTCGCGGAACACGAGCGTGTTGACTGCTTCGCCGTCCGCCTCGTCGCACGCAGCGACGACGGCGCGCTTGTGCGGGATCGTGACGTTCGCGCCCTCGAACCCGAGCGCCCGCAGCGCACGCACCGCCTCGACGACGTCGTCGACGTCGAAGGCGACGTACCTCCAGTCGAGCCCGCGCGCGGCGAACGCGGCGTTCTGCATGCGCGGAGACAGCGAGTGCGCGACGGGATGTCCGAGGAGAGCGACGTACTTCACTAACAGCCGTAGCCGTGCTCGCACTCGTACCGCTGGAACGCGGACGCGCTCGCCGTGAAGAAGTTGTGCACCTTGTCGGGCTTGCGCACGAAGTAGAGGTAGTTCACGTGCGCGGGATGCGCCGCCGCCTGGATCGATGCGAGGCCCGGGTTCGCGATCGCGGTCGGCGGCAGGCCGGTGTGGAGCCGCGTGTTGTACGGCGTCGGGTTCGCGAGCTGCGACTGGTGGATCGACTCGGTACCCGGGATGTTCAGCCCATAGCGCAGCGTCGCGTCGATGCCGAGCGGCATGCCCTGGTGCAGCCGGTTGTAGATGACGGCCGAGACGAGCGGGCGCTCGTCGGGCGCAACGGTCTCGCGCTCGATCATCGACGCGATCGTGAGCACGTCGTAGGGCGTCAGGTTCTTCGACTTCGCGTACGCGAGGTTGACGCTCTTCCAGTTCGTGCAGAACGCCTGCACCTGCTGTTGGACGAGCTGCCGCGACGTCGTCGTCGCGAGGAAGTCGTACGTCGCCGGGAACAGGAACCCCTCCACCTTCGTCTGCCGGTGCGGGCGCAGGCACGGCACCGAGAGCGTGCGCGACGCGACCAGGTACTGCTTCGCATCGAGCGCGATGTGCTTGCCGCTCTTTCGGTGCGCGATCTTGGCGACGGCGCCGACGCGCTCAGCCATCTGCGCGCGCGTGTAGCCCTCGGGAAAGATGATCCGGAACGGCTTCGGGGGCGGCGGCGCGGTCGTCGTCGGAGGCGGCGCCGCCTTGTGACGGATGTGCGGGACGGCGACCGCGATCGCGGCGCCCGCCGCGACGAGTGCCACGATGACGAGCGCGAGCGCGACGAGCCGCCTTCGCCGCACCTGCTCGGGCGTCGGGCCGCGGCGCTGCCGCGGCACCGGCATCATCGGCGGGCGCTCTGCCACTGCAGGAAGCTCTCCAGGAGATGGGCCGCGGCGCGCGCGTCGTCGCCGCCCGCGAGGACGGACGTGAACCGCTCGTCGTACGTCTCGACGGGCATCGACACGGCGCCGCGCAATCGTTCGACGAACGCGTCCGTGGCGCGCGCCTGCTCGCCATGCTCGCCCTTCAGCGTCAACGGCATCCCGACGACCACGAGCCCCGGCTCTTCCGCGCGGATCACGTCCAGAAGCTTCGCAAAGCCGGCGTCGGTCGCCGCCTTCCGAACCGTCGTGACGGGTCGCACGAGCGTCGCGGTCGGGTCGGAGACGGCGATGCCCGTCCGTGCGGAGCCGAAGTCGAGTGCGAGAACCTTCAAACGAGAGCGGTGAGCTTGTCCCGCGCGGCCTCGAGCGCCGCGCGCACGGCTTCGACGTTCTTCCCGCCCGCCTCGGCGAGGTTCGCGCGACCGCCGCCGCCGCCGCCGATGATCGACCCGAGCTCGCGCACGACCGCGACTGCGTCGACGCCCTCGACCGACTTGTCGACGTTGACGACGAGCGAGACCTTCCCCTCGTCCGCCGAGGCGACCGCGACGGCGAGCGCGTTCTCCTGCCGCCGCAGCCGGTCGGAGAGGTCCCGCAGCACCCCGCCGTTCCTGACCTCGGCGACGAACACCTGCCCCTGCCGGTCCTGCCACACGATGTCGGGGCCCGCGGCATCAGCCTTCGGCTTCTTCGCCTCGCGGCGCACCTGCTCGAGCTCCGCGCGCACCGCCTCGAGCTCGCGGCTCCGCCCTTCGAGCACGCTCCACCCCTCGCCGGCCGTGACCGCTTCGATCCGCCGGGTACCGGACGCCACCGCCTGCTCGCGGAGGATTACGAACGGACCGATCTCCGCGGTCGAGCGGACGTGCGTGCCGCCGCACAGCTCCTTCGAGTACTCGCCGATCTCGACGACGCGCACCTCGTCGCCGTACTTCTCGCCGAACAGCATCATCGCGCCGAGCTTGCGCGCCTCATCGATCGGCGTCACATACGTGCGCACCGGGATCGCCTCGAACACCTTTTCGTTGACGATCCTCTCGACGCGGGCGCGCTCCTCCGGCGACAGCGCCGCGCCGTGCGTGAAGTCGAATCGCAGCTTGTCGGGGCGCACGGCCGACCCCGCCTGCTTCACGTGGTCGCCGAGCACATCGCGCAGCGCCTGGTGCAGCAGGTGCGTCGCGGTGTGGTTCGCCATCGTCGGGAAGCGCGTCGACCAGGCGACGGTCGCGCGGACGCGATCGCCGCTCGCGAAGCCCGAGCCCTCGAAGACGAGCGCCTGGTCGTCGCCGATCTTGTAGGCGGAGCGCAGGACCGCCTCCGCCCCGGTCTCCTCGTGCACGAGCACGCCGGTGTCCGTGATCTGGCCGCCGCTCTCGGCGTAGAAGGGCGACTCGCGCAACTTGCACAGGAACATGCCGTCGCCGAGACCGTCGACCGCGCCCGCCTGCGTGAGAACGTCGGTCTTCGAGTAGCCGACGAACTCCGACTGGAAGCCGGCCGCCTGCGCGAACTCGGCGGCGCGCTGCAGCTCGCTCTTGTCGCCGCCCGCGCGCGACACGACGCGATGCTCCTCCATCAGCTGCCGGAAGCCGTCGACGTCGACCGGCTGTCCACGCTCCTCCGCGAGCTCCTCGGTCAACTCGATCGGGAAGCCGTACGTCGCCGCGAGAGCGAACGCGTCGTCGGCGGTGATCGCGTCCTTGCCGGCGAGCTCGTCGAACACCTTCTGGCCGCGCGCGAGCGTCTCCGAGAAGCGCTCCTCCTCGAGCCGCCACACGCGCTCGATGTCTTCCGCGTGCTCGGAGAGGAGCGGGTACGCGTCGCCCATCTGCGCCACGACGACGCGCGAGAGGCGATGCGAGGCCTCGAGGCCGATGCGGCGCGCCTGGTGGATCGCGCGGCGGAGGAGCCGGCGACAGACGTAGCCACGGCCCTCGTTCGACGGCTCGATCCCCTCCGCGATCAGGAACGACGCGGCGCGGCCGTGGTCTGCGAGGACGCGATGCGCGCGGCGGGAGACGTCGTCCTGCTCGTAGGGCGTGCCCGACTCCGCCTCGATCCAGTCCATGATCTGGCGGAACCCGTCGGTGTCGAACACCGACGAGACGTCCTGCAGCACGCACGCGGTGCGCTCGATGCCGTTGCCGGTGTCGACGTTCGCCGCCGGCAGCTTCACGAGCACGTTCCCCGGCTGGAGGTCGTATTCCATGAACACGAGGTTGTAGATCTCCATGATCCGGTCGCAGTGCCCCGGTCCGCAATCGGGGTCGCCGCAGGCGTACTTCTCGCCGCGGTCGTAGAAGATCTCCGAGCACTGCCCGCAGGGCCCGATCTCGCCGGACTTCCAGAAGTTGTCGGAGCCGAGGCGCACGATCCGCTCCTGCGGGATCCCCTTCGCGAGCCATGCGTCGATCGCGACGGTGTCCTCTTCGAGCCCGAGCATCGGGTCGCCCTCGTGCACGGTCGCCCACAGCCGCTCCGGCTCGAGCTCGAGCACGTCCGTCACCCAGTCCCAGGCGAAGTCGACGGCGCCTTCCTTGAAGTAGTCGCCGAACGAGAAGTTGCCCATCATCTCGAAGAAGGAGCAGTGGCGGTCTGTGCGCCCGACCTCCTCGAGGTCGGTGTCCTTGCCGCCCGCGCGCAGGCACGGCTGCACGCTGACGACGCGGTCGCGCGGCGGCTCCTTCGTACGCAGGAAATACGGCTTGAACTGCTGCATGCCGGCGATGATGAAGAGCGTCGACTGGTCCTCCGCCGGCGGGATCAGCGAGTGCGGCGGCACGCGGAGATGCCCACGCTCCTCGTAGAAGCGCTGGAACGCCTCGCGCAGCTCGTTCGTCGTCATGGCGCGCGCCACGGCGGACAGTGTACGGACGGCCATCTGGACTTCTTGCGCCGAAGGTGAGACCGTACGGGCGTGGGACGGCTCGCCTTCACGGGAGCGGTGGCGGTCGCTCTCGCGCTCGCGACGGGGGCGGGGTCTCGCACGGACGTCTACCCGGGGCAGAACGGGCGGATCGCGATCCAGGACGTCGAGCGCGGCGCGAGCCAGTATGCGCCCTCGAACATCTACCTCTTCTCCCTGGGCGCCTACGGCTACTTCATCCAGCTGACCCACGGCAAGGCGTTCGACGCGAACCCGACGTGGTCGCCGGACGGAAAGGCGATCGCGTTCGACTCGAATCGCGGGAACGCGAGCGTCGACGACCACGACCTGTGGCTGATCCGCCCCGATGCGACCGGCCTGCACCGGATCACGTCGGGCCCGGCCTCGGACATGGACCCGACCTGGTCGCCGGACGGCAAGAGGATCGCGTTCTTCAGCGACCGCGCCGGCAACGACGACATCTGGGTCGCGAACGCCGACGGCAGCGGCCTGACACAGCTCACGACGGACAAGCGGCTCGACTGGGATCCCGCGTGGTCGCCGGACGGGACGCAGATCGCGTTCGGGAGCTACCGCACCGGCGCCGAGCGGCTATGGGTGATGAACGCCGACGGCTCGAACCAGCACATGCTGACGAGCGGGCCCGGCCAGGACCGGCACGCAGCCTGGTCGCCCGACGGTACGCGCATCGCGTTCGACTCGTCGCGTGGCGGCAACTTCGACATCTACGTGATGAAGGCGGACGGCACGAACGTGAAGCAGCTCACGAAGGACGCGCCGATCGACGCGCGGCCCGCATGGTCGCCGGACGGACGGTGGCTGATGTACCAGCGCGAGCTCGGCTCGAACGGCCGCGAGCTCTACACGATGCGCCCCGACGGCGCGAACCAGAGCCAGTACTCCGAGGGGGGCTCGAATTGGGCGACGTCCCCCGACTGGCAGCGGGTCGCGCGACCGGACCGCTGCAACGGGATCGGCACGGCGTACGCCGACGAGATCGAGTTCTTCGGGAACAACGACGTCCTGTGCGGGCTCGGGGGCAACGACTTCATCAAGGCGGGCGCGGGCAACGACGTCGTCGAAGGCGGCCCCGGCAACGACACGATCGACGGCGGGCCTGGCAATGACCGACTGAGCGGCGGGCCAGGCAACGACGTGATCGACGGCGGCCCGGGGCGCGACCGCATCTCGTGCGGCCCCGGCCGTGACGTCGTGATCGCGCCCGCAGGCGACGTCGTCGCCCGGGACTGCGAGATCCGGCGCTAGTTCGCTACGCGGCGCGATCCGGGTCCAGCTCGTCAGCGGCGATCTCGTCGCGGATCTTCTCGAGCGCGCGGCGGATCAGGCGTGAGACGTGCATCTGCGAGATCCCGACCTGCTGCGCGATCTGGCTCTGCGTGAGCCCCTCGAAGAAGCGGAGATGCAGGATCGTCCGTTCGCGGTCGTCGAGCACCTTGAACCCCGGTGCGAGCACGGCGCGGTCCTCCGACACCTCGTACTGGTGCTCGACCTCGCCGAGCGACTCGAGCGGGTCGAGCTCCTCGCCGTCCTCGGTGCCGCCGCCCGACGAGAGCGACAGCGACGAGTACGCGCGCCCGGACTCGAGCGCCTCGAGCACCTCTTCCTCCTCGACACCGGCCGCCTTCGCGAGCTCGGG
This sequence comes from Gaiellaceae bacterium, assembly GCA_036518135.1. Taxonomy (GTDB): domain Bacteria; phylum Actinomycetota; class Thermoleophilia; order Gaiellales; family Gaiellaceae; genus PALSA-600. The sequence goes on from DATDNT010000080.1 coordinate 65,130, forward strand.
AATCGTCGGCGAGCGGCCGAGCTGAACCGTGAGCTGCTCGACGATCTTCGAGAGCTGCACGTTCAGCTCCTGGAGCCCGCGCGGGACGCGGACCGCCCAGCCGCGGTCGCGGAAGTGGCGCTTGATCTCGCCGATGATGTTCGGCGTCGCGTACGTCGTGAGCTCGACGCCGCGGTCGATGTCGAAGCGGTCGATCGCCTTGATCAGGCCGATCGAACCGATCTGCACGAGATCGTCGAGCTGCTCGCCCCGGTAGCTGTAGCGGCGGGCGAGCGAGCGCACGAGCGACATGTACTGCTCGATCAGCTGCTCACGCGCTTGCAGGTCGCCCTGCTCGTGGTACCTGCGAAGCAGGATCTTGTCGTTCTCAGCCACTCGCGACTCTCTTCGTCAGGCGCACCCACTCTCCGTCCACGTGCACGTCCTCGACGGTCGAGTCGAGCACGCGGCGGAGGCCGAGGCCCGGCCCGGACTCGTGCTCGATCTGGTCGAGCACGCGGCTCGTCAGCGGCCCGATCACCGTCTCGAGCTCGCCGTCGCGGAGGCACATCCGGACGGTGATGTCGCCGGCGGTCGGATCCGTCGCGTCGAGCACGGAGTCGAGCGCGAGCTGCAGGTCCTCGAGGTTCTCGATCGTCAGGTCGAGCCGCACCGCGAGGCCGCCGAGCACCAGGTGCGCGACACGGTGGAAGTCGGGCTCGCGCGGGAGAGTGAGCGTGATCTCGTCAGCCATGTGTGGCTTTGAGCTCCTCGTCGAGATCGGTCTCGCGCCGCGCAGCAGCGGCCTTCCCCTCCGCGACGGCGTCGTTCCAGCTCCGCTTGCTGCGGAACGACGCGAAGCCGTGCGAGACACCGGCGCTCAGGCCGGCGAGCTTCTGTACCGGCCGCTTCACGGCGAAGCTGACGGAGCGCACCGCCTCGTCGACCGCTGCCACGGCGTCGACGGCGCTGTCCGTCGCAGTGTCGAGCTTGTCCAGCTGCGCGTTCACCCGGTCGACCGAACCCCCGACTTTGTCGATAACTGGCAGAACGGATTGCTCCGTCCCTCGGATCAACGAAGAAAGTCGGTCGAAAGTTACGGCCAACCGTAGAAAAGCCCACCCGAGCCCGAGACCGACGGCCACGAGGAAGACGGCGAGCGCGAGATCTGCGAGATCTCCGAACGAGAAGGCGACGACCACCGCGAGAAGCCTAGTCAGCCGCCGCGGACGTGACCAAGCCCGAACCGACGACGACGTCGCCGTCGTAGAGAACGGCGGCCTGGCCGCGGGCCACGCCGTAGGCCGGCTCGTCGAGGCGGAGCCTGAATCCCGACGGTGTCTTCTCCACGTCGGCGGCGAGCGCCGGTGAGCGATAGCGGAGCTTCGCCTCGACCCGCGCGGCGTCGGTGTAGAGCCGGCCGCGCGCCGTCACCTGCGTGCGGGCGAGCGCCGCGCGCGGGCCGACCGTGACGGTGTTCGTTCGGGCGTCCGTCGCGACCGCATAGAGCGGCTCGCTCGCCGGGATGCGCAGGCCGCGCCGCTGCCCCGGCGTGAAGCGCCAGAAGCCGTCGTGCGAGCCGAGCTCGTTCCCGTCTCCGTCGACGATCGCGCCGGGCGCGTCGCCGAGCCCATGCCGCGTGAGGAACGCACGGTAGTCGTCGCCGGCGAGGAAGCAGGCTTCCTGGCTCTCGGCGCGCGACGCGACGGCGAGCCCGGCCGCGGCAGCCTCGGCACGCGTCTGCTCCTTCGTCTGCGCGCCGAGCGGGAACACGATCCGCGCGAGCTTCGCGGGATCGAGCGTCGCGAGCATGTAGCTCTGATCCTTCGCCGGGTCGGCCGCGCGTGCGAGCAGCAGCGTGCCGCCGCGGTCGGCGATCCGGGCGTAGTGGCCGGTCGCGAGCCGCGCGGCGCCGACGCGGCGCGCGAACGCGAGCAGTTCCGCGAAGCGGAACCCGCCGTTGCAGCGTATGCACGGGTTCGGCGTCTCGCCGCGGGCGTACCCGCGGACGAACGGCGCGACGACGGCACGCCGAAACTCCTCGCGCAGGTCGAGCGTGACGTGCGGCCGGCCGAGCGAATGGCAGAGCTCGCGCGCCGCGATCACGGCGTCGGGCGAGCAGCACGCCCGCTCTGCGTCGGGCCCGTCCGGGTCGAGCCAGAGTCGCAGCGTCACTCCGACCGCGTCGGGGCCGCTCTTCAGGAGCGCGACGGCGCTGTCGACGCCGCCGCTCATCGCAACGGCGACGCGCGTGCTGGATCGCTCAGCGCGGACGGCGGGGCCGATCGCGTTCGCGAGCGCGTCGACCGCGAGCGTCTCGCCGCCGACGGCCGCGGCCTCGAGCAGCGTCAGGCCGGGGAGCTCGTCGGCGAGCCCGGGCGCGTCCGCGTCGACGATGCGCCCGTCGTCGACGCGCAGCCGGACAGCTGCCCAGTCGCCGCCGCGTGACGAGTCGCCGAAGAGCTCCATCCGCTCAGAGTAGAGGTGCCCCGAGGCCGCCGACTGTGCCGCGTCCGTGTGAACCTGGACAAGCCAGGTGGGTGCCGTGCGGGACGTCGGACGCGAGGCGCCTATTCCCGACGCGGGCTCCCTTCCACGTGGTGTTGGTTCTACATGGAAAACGCGGCGCGCGAACGACCTCGAGCACCAGACCGCAGAGTAGCCCGAGTCACGCCGCGCGGGCGTACGACCAGTGGATCTCCTGCACGCCCTGGAGCCCGAGGCGCCGCGCGAGCGCGGGCGTCAGGTCGAACTGGCGGCCGGGGACGTACGGGCCGCGGTCGACCACCTGCACGAGCACCGTCTTGCCGTGGTAGGTGACGAAGATCCGGGCGCCGCAGGGCAGCGTCGGGTGTGCGACCCCCTGCGTGTCGGGGGTGATCGTCCCGCCGCAGGCGGTGCGGCGTCCGTACGACTCGGCTCCGCTCGAGCCCGCCTTCGCGACGAACGACCCGACCGCCTGCGGCGCGTGCGACGTCGAGCCCCGCGTCTGCGCGGTCACGGCGAGCGCGACGGCGGCCGCGAGGAGGGCGAGGCCGGCGAGCGCGACCTCGCGGACGGCGAGCGGCGTCCTCATGACGCAGGCGCCCCGATCAGGTCGCCGAACGACTCCCGCACGAGCTCGTCGAAATCGACCGGCAGGAGGCCGCCCGGGTCGGCGTACTCACGCAGGTAGAGAAGGAGAAACTCGCGTTCCTCGCCGCCGTTCCCCCTCGCGCGGAGCGCCCGCTCGATCTCCCAGAGATTCCAGCGCCGCGGCTCCGGCGGCGTCTGCGCGACGGGCTCCGGCTCCGGCTCCGGCTCCGGCTCCGGCTCGGGCTCCGGCTCGGGCTCGGGCTCGGGCTCCGGCTCGGGCTCCGGCTGCACCTCGACGCGCGGCACGATCCGCACCGGCTCCTCGACGCGCGGCGCGACGACGGGCGCCGGCTCCGCCTTCGGCTCGGGCTGCGGGTCGGGCGGGAGCGGCCTCGCGAGCGGCGCCCGACGACGGCGGCGCGGCCGCGCGAGAGCGAACTCGAACAGCGCGCACGCGAGCCAGACGACGGCGACCGCGGCGATCACGCCCCACGCGTCCTGGTGCAGGAGCCCTGCCGCCACGGCGGCGAGCACGATCAGGACGGCCTCGATCAGGAATCGGAGGCCGGAGCGCCGGAGCAGTCTCATGCGCTAATCCTGACGGGTGGAACGGCCTGGCAGCGCCCGAGCGCCCGCGGGCCGCGCGGGCACCTCGACTGCCGGCACTTCCGTCTCGCCGCCGCGGCCGAAGCGCCGCTTCGGCGCCGGCTCGGCGAGCGGGTCGAGCGAGTACCGCGCAACGCTCTGCACGGAGTGCGTCAGCACGACGTCGATCGTCGGCTCCGGCGCGGCCTCCGGGTCGCGCTCCGGCTCCGGCTCCCGCTCGACGGCGACCGCGACGGGCTCCGGCTCGGGCTCGACCTGCGGCTCGGGCTCGGGCGCCGGCGCCGGCTCGACCGCGACACTCACGGGCGGCAGCGGCACCGCCTCGACCTCCGTGTCCTCGTCGACGACCGCCGGAGCGGCGACGGGCCACTCCCCGAGCATCTCCGAGCGGAGCGCCGCCGAGGCGATCCACGTCGGCGCCTCGTCGCGGCTCGCATCGGGGTAGCCGTCGACGGCGACCTGCTCGAGCGGCTGCGCGGGCGGCAGGTTCACGCTCGGCACGTAGTACCTCGGCGGAAGCCCGCTCCCGTAGTGCGGCTCCGCGCGCCACGCCGCCCATTCGAAAGCGGCGACGATCACCCAGCCGAGCAGCATCCCGGCCGCGATCTCGACGGCGTCGAGATGCGTCAGGGTCAGCGCCGTCGCGAGCGCGACGAGAAAGACGACTTCGAGGAGGAACCGCGACCCGCGACGTTCGGTCATGGTCTCCCTGTTCGACTACGAAGCGTCGTCGCCCTGCTCGGGCGGCGATACGGGCGGCGGGCTGACGGGCGGCGGTGCGGGCGCCTCGTCGGCCGCCTCGGGCTCGGGCGCAGGCTCGGGCTCGGCGGTCGGCTCCGGTGCGGGGGCAGGCGTCAGCCGCGGCGGGGCCGGCGGCGGCACAGCGGCACGGCTGCGGTTCGCCTCGGCGGTCGAGCGCGCCGCGGTGACGATCGCCTCCGAGACCTCGTTCAGCGCCTCGGCCCCGAGGCCGGCGGCGCTCAGCAGCTGCTCGGCGCCCTGCTGCGCGCGCGCGATGATCGCGCCTGCCTGCGCCCGCGCCCACTCGAGCGTCTGCTCGACCTCGGCGCGGGCGGAATTCGTGAGCTCCGTCGCCTGGTGGCGCGACTGCTCGAGGAGACGGGCGCCGCGCGACTCGGCCTCGCGGAGCTCCGCCGTCGCGTCGCGGTTCGCATTCGCGAGGAGCTCGCGCGCCTCCGCCTTCGCGGCGTTCAGGATCTCGTTCCGCTGGCGCTCGCTCTCGTCGCGGAAGCGCTCGACCTCGCGCTCGCGCTCCTGCAGCTCGCGCTGCCGGCGCGTCACCTCGCTCTCGGTCCGCTGGAGCTGCGCCGCCGATGCGTTCTGCGCGTCGCGCTCGAGCGCGTCGGCGAACTCGGCCGCGGCGCGAATGAGGTGCAGCGCGTCCATCCGCACGGCGTGGCCGGTCGGGTCGGCGCTCTGCGTCTTCCCCGCCGCCTGCAGCACCCGGACCTGCGCCTGCAGCTGGAGGGCGTGACGCCGGAACGCGTCGAATGCGTCGCGGACGCCGTCGGCCTCGTACGTGCCGTCGTCGGTCTGGCGCAGGTCGTCGAGCGACGGCAGCGACGTGAGCGGTGACGGTTGCGGCGACGGTGTGGTCATTGCAGCGGTGACGGACCGGCTCGGCCGGAACGACTGAAGTATGCCTCAGCCATCGGCTGCCTTCCGGCCGCGCTTTAGGAATCCTGCGGCAGCGCCGCGATCCCGGACTCGGCGAGGACGTCCGCCGGCATCGGGGTCGGCGCGCCGGTGAGCGGGTCGGAGCCGCTCGACACCTTCGGGAACGCGATCATCTGACGGATGTCGGGCTCGCCCGCGAGCCGCGCGACGAACCGGTCGATGCCCATCGCGAACCCGCCGTGCGGCGGCGCACCCATTGCCAGCGCCTCGAGCAGGAAGCCGAACTTCGACTGCTGCTCCTCGACGCCGAGGCCCATCGTGCGGAACACGCGCTGCTGCATCTCGACGTCGTGGATCCGGATCGAGCCCGAGCCGAGCTCCCACCCGTTCCACACGAGGTCGTAGTGCTGACCGCGCACGCCCTCGGGATTCGACTCGTCCCACGAGTCCGTCCCGGATGCGGGCGCCGTGAACGGGTGATGCATGAACGTCCACGCCCCCGTCTCCTCGTCGTGCTTGAAGAGCGGGAAGTCGACGACCCAGTGGAAGACGTCGGTGTCCGGCACGAGCTCGAGCTCGCGCGCGAGCTCGAGGCGCAGCAGGCCGAGCACCTTCTCGACCACCTCCTGCTCGTCGGCGACGAAGAACGCGGTCTCTCCCTCGGCGACGCCGAACGACGACAGCTCGCGCTCCGAGAGGAACTTCGCGACCTGCGACAGCATCGCGAGGCCCTTCGCCCCCCACTCCTTCGCGAAGCCTTCGAGCCGCTGGTGCTCGGACCGCGAGAACGTCCGCGGCACGACGATGAAGCGGACGCACGGCGCGTTCCTGAACACGCCGAACTCGGAGTCGCGCGTCACGTGCGTCGCATCCTGGATCTCCATGCCGAAGCGAAGGTCCGGCTTGTCGCTGCCGTACTTCGCCATCGCCTCGTCGTAGGAGATGTGCGGGAACGGGCGCGGCGGCGGCGTGCGGCCGACAGCCGCGAAGGCGCCGACGACCGCAGCCTCCATCACGTCGAGCACGTCCTGCTCCTCGCAGAACGCCAGCTCGAGATCGAGCTGCCTGAACTCGAACTGACGGTCGGCGCGCAAATCCTCGTCACGCCAGCACGTCGCGATCTGGTAGTAGCGGTCGAGCCCGCCGACCATGCACAGCTGCTTGAAGAGCTGCGGCGACTGCGCGAGCGCGAAGAACTTTCCGGGCTGCAGGCGGACCGGCACGAGGAAGTCGCGCGCGCCCTCGGGGGTGCCGCGCGTCATCGACGGCGTCCAGACGTCGACGAAGCCGAGCTCGTCCATCACGCGGCGGATGCCGGCGATCGCGCTGTGCGAGAGCCGCAGGTTCCGCTGCATCCGCTCGCCGCGCATGTCGAGCCAGCGATACTTGATGCGCGTGGTCTCGTCGACGTTGTCCTCGTCGACCTGGAACGGCAGTGGTGTCGAACGCGAGAGGATGCGGAGCTCGTCGACCTGCAGCTCGACCTCGCCCGTCGCGAGGTTCGGATTGACGGCGTCGGGGGCGCGCGCGACGACCTCGCCGGTCGCCTGGACGACGAACTCGTTGCGGAGCTCCTTCGCCGGGTCGGACTCCTTCAGGACGAGCTGCACCTTGCCGGTGTGGTCGCGAAGGTCGACGAAGACGAGCCCGCCGTGGTCGCGGCGCGTGTCGACCCAGCCGGCAACGGTCATGCGGCGGCCGACGTGCTCGGACCGCAGCTCACCGCAGTGGATGTCCCGCCAACTCACGCGTTGAGCGTAGCGACGACGTCGTCGAGAGCGACTGCCTCGTCCTGTGCACCGTCGCGCCGGATCGTCGCGCCGTCCGGCCCGAGGATCACGACGGCGCGTGCGCCGGTCCGCGTCGCCTGCGTGAGCTGCCCCTTCACCGAGCGACCGGCGTAGTCCATGTCGGCGGCGACGCCGCCGCGACGAAGCTCCTGCAGGATCGTCTGCGCGCGTGCACGCTCGCCGCCGTCGACCACGACGAAGACGTCGAGTGCCTCGCCGCCGAGCGTGATGTCCTCGTTCTCGAGCGCGAGCATGAGCCGCTCGATGCCGGCGCCGAAGCCGATGCCCGGTGTCGGCGGTCCGCCGATCTGCTCGATCAGGCCGTCGTAGCGGCCGCCGCCGCAGATCGTCGAGTTCGCGTTCTCGTCCGGGCCGATGAACTCGAACGTCGTGCGCGAGTAGTAGTCGAGGCCGCGCACGAGCGTCGGGTCGAGGACGTACGGGATGCCGAGGTGCTCGAGCGCGCGCTTCACCTCGTCGAAGTGGGCCTGGCACGCGTCGCAGAGAGAGTCGCCGATCTTCGGCGCCGACTCGAGCGCTTGACGCAGCTTCGGGTCCTTGACGTCGAAGACCTGCAGCGGGCTCGTCGCGCGCTTGTGCCGGCCCTCCTCGCCGAGCAGCTCCTCGTGGGCGTCGAGCCACTCGTTCAGCCGCGCGACGTACGCGGGGCGGCAGTTCGCGTCGCCGATCGAGTTCAGGTGCAGCTCCCATTGCGTCACGCCCAGGCGGCGCAGGATCTCCGCGTAGACGCCGATGACCTCGGCGTCGATCACAGGGTCGTCCGAGCCGATCGCCTCCACCGACGCCTGCCAGTGCTCGCGGAAGCGGCCGCGCCCCGGCCGGCCGTAGCGGTACATCGGCGCGATCGTGTACGCCTTCACGGGCTGCGGCTCGCGCTGCATGCCGTGCTCGAGGTACGCCCGGCAGATCGGCGCGGTGCCCTCCGGCCGCAGGGTCAGCGACCGGTCGCCGCGATCCGTGAACGTGTACATCTCCTTGTGCACGACGTCCGACGCCTCGCCCGACGTGCGCGCGAACAGTCCCGTGTCCTCGAACCCGGGCGTCTGGATGCGACGCCAGCCGTGCGTGCGCAGCGTCTCCTCGATCGCGGCGACGAGCCCCCACCAGGTCCCGTCGGCCGGCAGCACGTCGTGCGTGCCGCGCGGCGCCTGGAAGCGTTCGGTCACTCGGCGGCGGCGCGCAGCTCGCGCAGGAACGGGTTCGGCTGCAGCTCGCGCGCCAGCGTCGTCGCCGGCCCGTGCCCCGGCCGCACGACGGTGTCCCCCGGGAAGCGGTCGAGGAGGGCCCGCACCGACGAGAGGAGCGTCTCCCAGTCACCGCCGGCGAGGTCGACGCGGCCGACGGAGCCCGCGAACAGCAGGTCGCCCGAGAAGAGCTCGCCGTCCGCGTGGAACGCGACGTGACCCGCGCTGTGGCCGGGAACGTCGACGACCTCGAACGCGATCCCGGCAACGGTGATCGTGTCGCCGCCGGTCACGACGTGCGCGGGGTCGTGCGGCGGGACACGAAGGCCGCCGCGCGTCTCGCCCGCCCGCAGAGCCTCGACCTCTCCGGCGGGCGCCCACACCTCGGCACCGGTGCCCTCGGCGAGCGCCGCAACGCCGCCGATGTGGTCGACGTCGGCATGCGTGACGAGGATCCCGCCGGTGCGCGCGCCCATCCGCGCGAGCTCGAGCCGGAGCGGCGTCGGGTCGTCGCCGGGATCGACGACTGCTGCCTCGGCGGCGCCGCGGTCAGTGCGCACGACGTAGCAGTTCGACTGGAACGCACCCATGACGAAGCTGTCGACGACGAGCGGCATCGAGCGTTTGAGTGTAGTCGGCGCCGGAAACGCCCCTTGGCGTGCAGCGCTGGGATCTCCTCGAGCTCGACGCGCCGGCCGGGATGCGAGACCCGCTCGTTCTGCACCAGGACGACGGCGCCCGTGCCGTGCTGCTCGTCCTGCAGCCGGGGCAGGCGCTCGGCGACCACCAGGTGAAGGAGAACGCGTGGCTCACGGTGCTCGACGGCGAGGTCGAGGTGAGCGCGAACGGCGACGCGCAGACGGCGACCCGCGGGACGCTCGTCCACTTCGTGCCGAACGAGCAGCACGCGGTGCGTTCCCCGAAAGGCGCACGCGTCCTGTTGCTGCTCGCGCCGTGGCCCGGCGACGGCCACTACCGCGGCCACGACGGGCCTGCGGCCGCCTAGCCTCTAGCTCTTCTTCTCGCCGAGACGCGCGACGCGCTTCTGGTAGCTGCGGTACGCCGTGCGGTCGATCCAGTACGTCAGCGGGACGAACGCGACGGCGTAGACGACGCCGATCAGCACCCGCTCGACGATCGGCCCGTTCTTCAGCAGGAAGAGGAAGACGAGGAGCATCAGGCCGCCCATCAACCCGCCGCGGCGCAGTGCCCGCTCCCACGACGGCGGAGCGACCTCGCGGACGCCGCGGGCGCGGGCGGACTGCGCTGCGCGCTTCTGTTTCGCCTCCACCTTCGCCGGCCGCTCCTCGCGCGTGCGCAGCTCGGCGATCGGGATCTCGTTTCCCTCCTCGTCGACCTCGAAGACGCGGACGTCGTGGCGAAAGTCCTTGTTCCGGCGGCGCCGCTGCTTGCGCGTGGGCATGACGGGAGGTTACCGCCGGAAGGCGAGCTCCCCGCCGCGCACGACGCCCGCGACGAC
>DATDNT010000081.1:0-20663 GCA_036518135.1 Gaiellaceae bacterium
CTGGGACCTGATCGTCGACGGCGCGGACAACTTCCCGACCCGCTACCTCGTGAACGACGCCTCGGTCTGGCGGAACATCCCGGTCGTCCACGGATCGATCTACCGCTTCGAGGGGCAGGTCACGGTCTTCAAGCCCCACGACGGACCGTGCTACCGCTGCCTCTTCCCCGAGCCGCCGCCGCCCGAGCTCGCGCCGTCGTGCTCCGAGGGAGGCGTGCTCGGGGTGCTGCCCGGGATCATCGGCTCCCTGCAGACGAACGAGGCGATCAAGCTCGCGGCGGGCATCGGCGACCCGCTCGTCGGCCGCCTGCTGCTCTTCGACGCGCTCGCGACGGAGTTCAGCGAGGTGCGCATCAAGCGCAACCCGGACTGTCCCGTCTGCGGCGACCATCCGACGATCACGGAGTACATCGACTACGTGGAGTTCTGCGCGCGATGAGCGTTGTGCGCGTCCCTCCCGTCCTGCGCTCGGAGGCAGGCGGCGCCCGCGAGGTCGAGGCGTCCGGCTCGACGGTGCGCGAGCTGCTCGAGGACCTGAGCTCGCGCCTCCCCGCGCTCGGCTCGCGCGTCTACGGCGAGGGCGAGATCAAGTCGTTCGTGAACGTCTACGTCGACGGTGAAGACGTACGCACGCGCGACGGCCTCGACACGCCGGTGGGCGACTCGAGCACGGTGATCCTGCTACCGGCAATGGCCGGTGGTTGCTAGCTCGCTCCTCGATCTGATCGGCAACACGCCGCTCGTCGAGCTGAGAGAGCTCTCCCCGGCGAATCGCACGATCTACGCGAAGCTCGAGGGCCAGAACCCGACGGGCTCGATCAAGGACCGCGTCGCGCTCCACATGGTGCGAAGCGCCCACCTCGAGCCGGGGCAGGAGCTGCTCGAGCCGACTAGCGGCAACACCGGGATCTCGCTCGCACTCGTCGCCAAGCTGATGGGCTACCGCCTGACGTGCGTGATGCCGTCGAACGCGACGCCCGAGCGCAAGGCGCTCCTCGCCCTGTATGGAGCTTCGATCGTCGAGTCGCCGGGCGAGCTCGGCTCCAACGGCGCCGTACGGATGGCGCAGGAGATCGCGGCGCAGGACGACCGCTACGTGATGCTCTTCCAGTACGAGAACGAGGCGAACCCCGGCGCGCACTACGACGGAACCGGCCTGGAGATCGCGCGCGACCTCGAGCGCGTCGACGCGCTCGTCGCCGGCCTCGGGACCGGCGGCACGCTGATGGGCGCCGGCCGGCGTCTGCGCGAGGCGTTCCCGGGGGTGCAGGTCGTCGCCGCGGAGCCGCTCCCCGGCGACCCGGTCATGGGCCTTCGCTCGCTCGAGGACGGGTACGTGCCGCCGGTGCTGAACGTGGAGGAGCTCGACCGGAAGCTGCTCGTGTCGAACGACGAGGCGGCGGCCGCAGTGCGCGCGCTCCTCGACCGCGAGGGCATCTTCGCCGGCGTGTCCGCGGGCGCCGTCGTGCACGTGGCGCGCCGCGTCGCCGAGGAGCTGCCGGCCGGATCCGTCGTCGTGTGCGTGCTCGCCGACGGGGGCTGGAAGTACCTGTCGGCGCCGTTCTGGCACGGCGAGGACATCGCCGAGGACGTCCTCTGGTGGTGATCCCGCCGCAGATCCGCGGCGAGCTGCGCGCGCACGCGTCCGAGGAGGCGCCGAACGAGTGCTGCGGCGTGATCGTCTTCCGCGACGGCGTCGCCGAGCGCTATGTCCGCGGCCGAAACGCGCTCGCATCGCCGTACCGCTACGAGCTCGAGATCGACCCGGAGGTCTGGTTCCTCGAGGACGACGGGTACGAGCTCGCCGTCTTCCACTCGCATCCGGAGACGGAGCCGCGCCCCTCGCGCACCGACCGCGAGCTCGCCGGCCTCTGGTCGGGGAAGCCGTTCCTCATCTACGGGCTCTCCCGCGACGAGCTGCGCGCGTGGCGCATCGCGCGCGACGAGGTCGAGGAGTTGCCGATTTCGTAGACAGGGGTAGTCGGCAGGCGTGCTCGACGCGCGCGACCGCCGGCTCCTCGACGTGATCCTCGCCACCTGGACGGCGATCTGGATCCTCGTCGGCGTGCTCGTGTGGCACGAGGTGCGCGGCCTGCGGCCGCTCGCAGGCACGGTCGCCGTCGCCGGACGCTCGCTCGACGACACGGCGGCTGCGCTGCGCGGGTTCGCGTCGGTGCCGCTCGTCGGCAGCAGCCTGCAGCGCGTCGCCGACGACGCGACGGTCACCGCGGTCAGCGCTCATCGGAGCGCGCGCGAGGGCAAGCACAGCGTCGACCGCCTGGCGATCATCCTCGGGATCGCGGTCCCCGCCGTCGCGATCCTGCCGCTCGGGCTCGCGTACTCCCTGCTGCGCCTGCGCCGTTGACGCGCGCCGTCTCGTGGCTCGTCACGCGGCTCGGGGTCGTGCTCGTGCCCGCGTGGATCGTCGCGGCCGTCGCGGCCGCGCACTGGCTGCCCGGGATCTCGGAGGGCCACGGGACGCCGCTCGGCGGTCTCGTCCCGGCGAGCGCGACGGCCCTCCGTGTGCAGGAGCACGAGGTACGGAAGTTCGGGAACACGCTCCTGACGCCCGTCGTCGTCGTGCAGCACCGGCCGACGCCGTTCTCGCACGCGCAGCTCCAGCAGGCGATCGTCCGGGCGGAGCTGATCGACCGCCACCGGGTCAACCGGTTCGTGCCGCTGGCGGTTGCGGCGCCCGTCGTCTCGCCGGACCGCACGACGGCCGTCACCTATCTCTATTTCCCCGCCGACATCTCGCCCGGCCACCAGCTGCGGGTCGCGCAGCGCTACGCGCGGACGCTCGATCCGCCCGGCCTCCGGACCGGGCCGCTGCTCGCCCGCGACGAGGAGTACAGCCAGATCCAGCGCTCGCTGCCCTGGGTGACGCTCGCGACCGTCGGCCTGATCGCGATCGTGCTGCTGCTCACGTTCCGCGCGATCGTGCCGCCGCTCCTCGTTCTCGGAACCGCGGGGATCGCATACACGATCGCCGTCCACGTGCTCGCGTGGCTCGGCGCGGAGCGCCACCAGCAGGTGCCGAAGGAGGTGGAGCCGATCCTCGTCGCGCTGCTCCTCGGCCTCGTCACCGACTACGCCATCTTCTTCCTCGCGGGGACGCGGCGCCGGCTCGCAGCAGGAGACTCCCGCTTCGCCGCGGTCGACGACACCGCGCGGCACAACCTGCCGATCATCGTCACGGCGGGGCTGATCGTCGCGCTCGGATCGCTGAGCCTCGTCGCGGGCCACCTCGCGGTGTTCCGGTCGTTCGGGCCCGGGATGGCGATCACGGTCGTGATCGCGCTCGCGGTCGCGACGACGTTCATCCCGGGCCTGCTCGCCCTGCTCGGCCCGCTCGTCTTCTGGCCGAGCCTGAATCGCGTCGAGCGCGGCCCGCGCGAGCGCTTCTGGCGCGGGCTGACCGCGCGGCCGGTGTCGGCGCTCGTCGCGCTCGTCCTCGCCGCGGCGCTCGTCGCCGGCTGTGCCGGCCTGCTGCAGCTGCGCCTCGGCTTCACCCTCGTGCGCGGGCAGCCGCCGGGCGCCGAGGTGAAGCGGGCGCAGGAGTGGGCGCAGCAGTCGTTCGCCGCCGGCGTCACGCAGCCGACGGAAGTGCTGATCGAGGGCCGCAACCTGCGCAACGTCGACGCGCTCGCGGCCGCGACGCGGCTGCAGGAGGCGGTGGCGCGCGTCCCCGGCGTCGCCCGCGTGCTCGGCCCGTTGACGCGTCCGCGGGCGACGCGAGCGCTGTTCGTCTCGCGGGACGGGACGACGATCCGCTTCCTCGTCGTCCTGCACGAGGAGGCCCTCGACGGCAAGGCGATCGCGACGCTCCGGCGGCTCGAGAGTCGCATGCCGTCGCTGCTCCGTTCGTCGGGGCTCGGCGGCGCGACGGCCGCGTACGCCGGCGACACCGCACTCGCGCAGGAGACGGTGGACGCCGTCCGCGCCGACGGTGTCCGTGTCGGCATCGTCGTCCTGCTCGTGAACCTCGTCCTGCTCGCGCTGTTCCTGCGTGCGATCTGGGCGCCGCTCTACCTCCTGGCGGCGAGCGTGCTCGCGCTCGGTGCCGCGCTCGGTGCGATGACGTGGATCATGGAGCGCGTCCTGCACCACGACGACGTCACGTACTACGTGCCGTTCGCGGCGTCGGTGCTCCTGCTGTCGCTCGGCAGCGACTACAACGTCTTCGTCGTCGGGCGCATCTGGCAGTCGGCGCGCGAGCGGCCGCTGCGGGAGGCGATCGCGGAGACGGCGCCGCGCACGTCGTCCACGATCACGACGGCGGGCGTGACGCTCGCGGGAAGCTTCGCGATGCTCGCGCTGATCCCGCTGCGGCCGATGCGCGAGCTCGCGCTCGCGATGGCGGTCGGCATCCTGCTCGACACGTTCGTCGTGCGGAGCCTGCTCGTGCCGTCGCTGCTCGCGCTGTTCTCGCCGCGCCGCCGCGATACGCTCGACGAGTGAGCCCTGACCTCGCCGCCGTCCTGCCGCCCGAGGCGATCGTCGAGCCGCAGGGGCGCTATCTCGCCGACCTGATGGGCCGCGGCGTTCAGGGGATGGCGGACGCGGTCGTCCTTCCGTCGACCACGGACGAGGTCGCTGCGGTGATGCGGTGGTGCTACGAGCACGACGTGCCGCTGACCGCGCGCGGCGGTGGAACGGGCCTCGCGGGCGGCGCCATCCCGGTGCAGGGCGGAGTCGTGATCGGCTTCGAGCGCCTGAACCGCGTGCGCGCGTTCGACCCGCTGCTGTGGCGGATGCACGTCGAGGCGGGCGTGACCACCGCGGACGTGCAGCGGCTCGCGCGCGAGAGCGGACTTCGGTTCCCGCCGGATCCCGGTGCGGCGGAGATCAGCCAGATCGGGGGCAACATCGCGTGCAACGCCGGCGGCCCGCACGCGTTCAAGTACGGGGTCACCGGCCACTGGGTGACGGGGATCGAGGCGGTGATCCCGCCGGGCGAGGTCGTCACCGTCGGCGGCCCGATCCGGAAGGACGTCGCCGGGTACGACCTGAAGAGCCTGCTCGTCGGCTCGGAAGGGACGCTCGGCCTCGTCACGGCCGCGTGGCTGCGGCTGATCCCGGCACCCGAGCTCGAGCTGCCGGTGATCGGCCTCTACCGCGACGCGGACGCCGGCGTCTCGGCGATCGAGCGCGTGCTCGCATCGGGCGTCGTCCCCGCGGCGATCGAGTACCTCGACGGCGTCACGCTGCGATTCTCGGGCGACGCGTACCCGTTCGGGATCCCGGAGGGCGCGGCGTTCATGGTCGTCACGGAGGCAGACGGCGCCGAGTCGGAAGCCCGGCGCGTCGCCGCCGAGCTGAAGGGGGCGCTCGCGGACGACGCGGTCGCCGTGCATGCGCCGGCGGCGGCGACCGACGTCGCGGAGCTGTGGCGCTGGCGCGCGGGCGCGGCGTTCGCGATCCTCGCGCAGCGCGGCGGCGCCTACAGCGAGGACATCGCGGTGCCGCTCGACCGCCTGCGCGACGTCGCCCGCGAGACGCTCGAGATCGGCGTCCGCCACGACGTCCCGGCGCTGTCGTTCGGACACGCAGGCGACGGGAACATCCACGCGACGTTCCTCTTCTCGCCGGACGACCTCGACGAGGAGCAGCGCGCGGACGACGCCTGTCACGAGCTGTTCGAGCTCGCGCTGCGCCTCGGCGGCACGGTCAGCGGCGAGCACGGCATCGGCTGGCTGAAGCGCGGCCAGCTCGAGCATCAACTGGGCGCAACGGGCTACGACCTGCACCTGCGCATCAAGCAGGCGTTCGACCCGAAGAACCTCCTGAACCCGGGAAAGAAGCGTTAGAGCAGCGCGTCGAGCACGCGCGCCTGCCCCAGCATCTCCGCGCGGTCGTTCAGCACGCCGCGCTCGCCGCGGATCGCGGCGCAGAAGTCGTCGAGCTCGGCGCGGTAGTGGTTGCCGGGGTCGACGCGATGCTCCCCGCCGTTCAGCACCACGATCCCCGGCGGGTTGACGAACGCCTGCGGGACGACGATCGAGCCGTCCGAGCCGAGGATCTCGATGCGGTTGGCAGGCCCCGAGGTGAACGAGCACTGGAACGTGCCGAGCACGTCGTTCGGAAAGCGCAGCACCGCGGCGAACGCGTCGTCGACGCCGCCGCGGCCGACGTAGCGTTCGCCGTGCACGCGCTCGGGCTCACCGGCGACGAGGCGGCATGCGCTGATGCAGTAGCACCCGAGGTCGAGCAGCGAGCCGCCGCCGAGACCGGCGTCGAGGCGGACGTCCCAGTCGCGGTCGAGCACGAACGAGAACGTCGCGTGGACGCTCCGCACCGTCCCGACCTGCGGCAGCAGCTCGCGCAGCAGCGCCGTCTGCGCCGAGTGCCGCCACATGTACGCCTCCGTCAGGACGAGCCCGTCCGACTCGGCGCGCGCCCACGCCTCCTCCACCTCGTCCGGATGCCGGGTGTACGGCTTCTCGCAGATGACGTGCTTGCCCGCCTCGAGCGCGCGCATCGTCCATTCGTGGTGCAG
Source organism: Gaiellaceae bacterium (assembly GCA_036518135.1). GTDB lineage: Bacteria > Actinomycetota > Thermoleophilia > Gaiellales > Gaiellaceae > PALSA-600. The sequence goes on from DATDNT010000081.1 coordinate 6,500, forward strand.
CGCGTTCGGCAGCGCGACGTACACCGCGTCGACGTCGGGATCGGCGAGGAGCGCCGCGTACGAGCCGTGCGACCGGGCGATCCCGTGCTCCTGCGCGTACGCGTGCGCACGGCCTGCGTCGCGCGACGCGACCGCGACGACCTCGAACGGCGCGTCGTCCGCCCGCGCGCCGAGGATCGCGCGGTTGATCGCCGCGGTACTGAGCAGCGCGAGCCTGACGCGAGACATGCCTCATTCTCTACGCTCATGCATCGATGAGGGCCCTCGTTACCGGCGCCGGCTCGGGAATCGGCGCGTGGGCGGCACGCCGCCTCGCGGACGACGGCTTCGACATCACCGTCGCCGACCTCGACCCATCGTCGATCGCCGACGAGCTCGGGGCCGCTGCGATTCGCCTCGACGTTCGCGAGGAGACGCAGGTCGCATCCGTCGTCGAGCGCGTCGACCTGCTCGTGAACGCGGCGAGCATCGTGTCGGACTCGTGGAGCGAGTCGCTCGACGTGAACGCGCGCGGCGCGTTCCTCTGCTGCAAGCACGCGATCCCCGCCATGGCGTCGCGCGGCGGCGGCGCCATCGTCAACGTCCTCGCGCTTCCGCAGCGCGGACGCATCGCACACGCCGCGTCGCAGGGCGCACTCGCCGCCATGACACGCGCGCTCGCGATCGACCACGGTCCCGACAACGTCCGGATCAACGCCGTGTGCGCCGGCGACGCGCCCGACGAGGACGTCGCGGACGCGATCGTCTACCTCGCGACGGCAGAGTTCGTCACCGGCACGATCCTCACCGTCGACGGCGGTCGTAACGCCGCAGCGTTCCCTTCGCTGTGAGCGACAGGCTCAACCGCCGCGCCCGTGCCGCGCTCGCCGCCGGCGCCGAACGTGCGCCTGCGCGCGCGCATTTCCGCGCGATGGGCATCGACCCGGCGCGCCTCGACGGCCGCATCGTCGGCGTCGCCTCGACGTGGACGGGGACGATGCCGTGCAACCTCAACCAGCTCGAGCTCTCGCGTCACGTCTGCGCAGGCGTCGAAGCAGCGGGCGGCGTCCCGCTGCCGTTCAACACGATCGCCGTCTCGGACAACCAGTCGCAGGGGACGCCGGGGATGCGCGCGTCGCTCATCTCGCGCGAGGTGATCGCCGACTCGATCGAGCTGATGACCCACGCGCACGACTTCGACGCGCTCGTGTGCCTCGTCGGCTGCGACAAGACCGTGCCCGCCGCGCTGATGGCGCTCGCCCGCGTCGACAAGCCTGCGGTCGTCCTCTACAGCGGCCCGATGCGAGCCGGCCCCGGCAACGCGACGATCCAGGAGGTCTGGGAGGCGGTGGGCGCCGAGGAGCGCGGCCTGATCCCGCGCGCCGAGCTCGACCGCCTCGAGCGCGTCGCGTGCCCCGGCCCCGGCACGTGCGCGGGCAACTTCACTGCGAACACGATGGCGGTCGCGCTCGAGCTCCTCGGCCTCGCGATTCCCGGTGACGGGCTGATCCCGGCCGACGAGACGGACGCGAAGGCGGCGGCGGCGCGTCGCGCAGGCGAGCTCGCGACGACGCCGCTTCCTCCCGCGCGGACGTTCCTCGACCGGCGCGCGCTGCTGAACGCGATGGCGGGCGTCGCGGCGACCGGCGGCTCCACGAACGCGGTGCTGCACCTGCTCGCGCTGGCGCGCGAAGCGGGCGCCGAGCTGACGCTCGACGATCTCGCCGGAGTCAGCGCGCGGACGCCGGTGATCGCGAGCCTCGCGCCGTCCGGGCGGCACGTCGCGAGCGAGTTCCACGCCGCGGGCGGAACGCTCACGCTGATCCGCGAGCTCGTAGCCGCGAAGCTCGTCGACGGCGGCGCGCCAACCGTCGTCGGGACGCTCGGCGACGTCGAGGGCCCCGCGCCCGACGGCGAGGTGCTGTTCACGGCGTCCGCTCCGTTCAAGCAGCCGGGGGCGATCACCGTCCTGCGCGGCAACCTCGCGCCCGACGGCGCCGTCGTCAAGGCCGCGGGCGCGTCGGCGCGCCGCCACGCCGGCCCGGCCCGGGTGTTCGAGAGCGAGGAGTCGTGCACCGACGCCGTCCGCGCCGGGATCGTGCACCCGGGCGACGTGCTCGTCGTGCGCTACGAGGGCCCGGCGGGCGGGCCCGGGATGCGCGAGATGCTGAGCGTCACGGCTTCGGTCGTCGGCGCGGGTCTCGGCGACTCCGTCGCGCTCGTCACCGACGGCCGCTTCTCCGGGGCCACGCGCGGGCTGATGGTCGGCCACGTGAGCCCGGAGGCCGCCCGCGGCGGCGCCATCGCCGTCGTCCACGACGGCGACACGATCGAGATCGACGTCGACGCGGGGACGCTCCGGCTCGACGTGCCGGACGTCGTCGTCGCGGAGCGCCTCGCTGCGTGGAGGCTTCCCGAGCTCCCGTTCGCGACCGGGGTCTTCGGTCGCTACCGCGCGCTCGTCGGCTCGGCCTCCGAGGGCGCAGTTCTCCGGAACGGCTGAGCCGGCGGCCCGGTCACGGCGGCGTCGTAGCGGTAGACGTAGCCGCCGCCTCGTCCGGTCGTCACGTACAGCGTCGAGCCGCCGAAGCAGCACGCCGTCGGGTTCTCCTCGGGGACGGCGACGACGCGATCGAGCTCACCGTCGGGTGTCCGCCGCTCGACGCGCGAGCCGCCGTACACGGCGACCCAGACGCAGCCGTCGTCGTCGACGCAGAGGCCGTCGGGGAAGCCGTCGATCTCGGCGAGCGTGCGCCGCGTGCCGAGCTCGCCGTCGTAGTCGTAGACGTCGATCCGCCTCGTCGGCGTGTCGACGTGGTACATCCGCGTGCCGTCGGGCGACCAGCCGAGCCCGTTCGCGATCGTCAGCCCGTCGAGCTTCGTGGTCAGGGCGTCGCCGTCGAGCCGGTACAGCGCGGCGGCGCCTTCGCGCTGGTCGAGCGCCATCGTGCCGATCCAGAGGCGTCCGGCCGCGTCGCACGCGCCGTCGTTCGCGCGAACGTCGGCGCCGTGCGGGAACCGCGCAAGCATCTCCCCCGTGCCCGCGAGCTCGATGCGATCGGCGAGGCCGAGCACGATGTCGCCGTCGTCGGTCGGGTTCGCGCAGCCGAGCATCCGGTCGTAGACGACGACGGAGTGCGCGCCGTCCCATCGATGCAGCGAACACCGTTCGACGTCGACCCACGTGAGGACGCCGTCGCGGAAGCGGGGCCCCTCGCCGAGCTCGCAGCGCACGTCGCACAGCACCTCTAGGCTCACGCGCGTATGAGAGCACTCGTCACCGGCGGCGGCTCGGGGATCGGGGCGGCCGTCGCGCGGCGCCTCGCGGAGGATGGTCATGACGTCACGGTCGGCGACCTCCGCCCACCGGACGGCGGTGTCGTGCTCGACGTGCGCGACGAGGCCGCCGTCGCGGAGGCGGTGCACGGCGTCGAGCTGCTCGTGAACGCGGCCGGCATCGGCTCGACGACGGACGCGCCGTCGACGCCGGTGGGCGTGTGGGACGACGTCTTTGCCGTCAACGCCCGAGGCACGTTTCTCTGCTGCAAGCACGCGATCCCGGGGATGCGCGAGCGCGGCCGCGGATCGATCGTGAACGTCGCGTCGATTGCCGGGCTCGTCGGCCTGCGGAACCGTGCCGCCTACTGCGCTTCCAAGGGCGCGGTGATCGCGTTGACGCGGGCACTCGCGGTCGACCACGTCGGCGACGGGATCCGCGTCAACGCGGTGTGCCCCGGCACCGTCGACACGCCGTGGGTGCACCGGCTCGTCGCGGAGGCCGGCGAGTCGCTCGACGCGCTGCGGTCGAGGCAGCCGATGGGCCGGCTCGGGACTCCCGACGAGATCGCGGACGCGGTCGCGTACCTCGCGACCGCCGAGTTCGTGACCGGCACGATCCTCACGATCGACGGCGGCCTCACCGCGGCGTGAAGGCGCTCGTCACCGAGCCCGGCGCGGCGCACTCGACGCGCGTCGAGGACGTCGACGCGCCGCGCGGCGACGGGGTGCTGCTGCGTGTGCTCGAGGTCGGCGTGTGCGGGACGGACCGGGAGATCTCCGAGGGGCTGTTCGGCGTGGCGCCGGACGGCGGCGACAGGCTCGTGCTGGGCCACGAGGCGCTCGCGGTCGTCGAGCGTGACGGTGGCGGCTTCGCGAAGGGCGACCTGGTCGCGGCGACGGTGCGCCGTTCGTGCGGCCACTGCATCGCCTGCGGCGAAGGCGCGCCGGACTCCTGCCTCACCGGCGACTACAGCGAGCGCGGGATCACGCGCCTCGACGGGTTCGCGCGCGAGCTCGTCGTCGAGGACCCAGCGCAGCTGATCCCGATCCCGCGAGCGCTCGGCCGCCTCGGCGTGCTGGCAGAGCCGACGTCGATCTGTGCGCGGGCTGTCCGCCACTCGCTTGCGATCGGCGGACGGCAGCCGTGGCTCCTGCGGCGCGCGCTCGTCACCGGCGCAGGGGCGGTCGGGCTCTTGACGACGATGCTCCTCCGGCTCGAGGGCGTCGACGTGACCCTCGCGTCGCTCGAGCCGTCGAACGCGATCGCCGACGCGCTCGGCGCGCGGTACGTCCGCATCGGCGGCGGAGACGTGTCCGAGCTCGGACGCTTCGACCTCGTCGTCGAGGCGGCGGGCAACGCGCAGCTGATGGCCGACGCGCTCGCGCTGCTCGGCCGGAGCGGCGTCGCGTGCCTCCTCGGGATCGACGGTCGAGAGCAGACGGTCGAGCTCGACGGGCGGGTGATCGGCGTCGACACGGTCCTCGAGAACCGCGTGCTCTTCGGCAGCGTCAATGCGCACCGGCAGGACTGGCTCGCCGGCGTCGAGGCCCTCGACCGCGCGCGCGAGCGCTTCCCCGGCGCGCTCGAGCGGCTGATCGGGCTGCGCGTCCCGCTCGACCGGTTCGCGGACGCCTTCGCGTTCAAGGGCGGGAAGGCGACGCTCCTGCTCGACGGCTGACTGCACGTGGCCGTGCCGAGCTCGAGGGACGGCGGCAAGACCGCCGGCTCACGCGCGGTACGAAATCGTCTCGCGCGCGCCGGTCGCGCCCGAGCGGACGATCGCGTCGCAGATCTCCGCTGCGCGGTAGCCGTCCTCGAACGTTGCGCCGTACGGGGCGACGTCCGCGTCGTCGGCGATGCAGCGGAGCATGTGGTGCAGCTCGTGCACGAAGGTGTCGCCCCAGCCGACGATGTGCCCGGGCGGCCACCAGTGCTCCCAGAAGGGGTGGGTGGTCTCCGACACGAGCACCGTCTTGAACCCGCGGGCGCGATCGCCGTCCGCGCGGAACACCTGGAGCTCGTTCAGGCGCTCCATGTCGAAGGCGAGCGAGCCCTTCGTCCCGTTGATCTCCCACTGGAAGGCGTTGCGCCGCCCGTGCGCGAACCGCGTCGCCTCGAGCGTGCCGACCGAGCCGTTCTCGAACGTGACTGCGGCCTCGACCGCGTCGTCGACGTCCCGCCCCGTGAGGAACGTGTGCGTGAAGCCCTGTACTGCGGTCGGCTCGCCGTTCAGGAACCGCGCAAGATCGACGACGTGCGCCATCAGGTCGCCGAGCGCTCCGGACCCGGCGGCGCCGCGGTCGAAGCGCCACGTGTCGAGCGCCGGGTCGTCGCCCCAGTCCTGCAGGTACCGGCCCCGGAAGTGGCGGACCTCTCCGAGCTCGCCGGCCTCGATCATCTCCCGGGCGAGCCGGACCGCCGGTACGAACCGGTAGTTGAACGCGCAGAGGTGCTTCACGCCGGTGGCCGCGACGGCCTGCCAGATGTCGTAGCTCTCCGCCGCGTCGCGGCCGAGCGGCTTCTCGCAGACGACGTGCTTGCCGGCTCGAGCCGCGGCGATCGTCGGCTCGGCATGCAGCGAGTTCGGCGCGCCGTTGTCGAAGAGCCCGATGGACGCATCGTCGACGAGGTCGCGCCAGTCCTGGGTCGCATACTCGTAGCCGTACCGCCGCGCCGCGTCGTCGACGGCGTCGCGATCGCGCCCGGCGATGCCGACGAGTCGCGGCTCGAGCGGCGGCGGCCACGTGATGTACGCGATCTTCTTGAACGCGTTCGAATGCGCCTTCCCCATGAACGCATAGCCGAGCATGCCGATGCCGATCGAAGCCATTTCGGCGATAGTAGGCAGATGGCCACTTCACTAGTCAAATGGGGAATCGTCTCGACGGCGGACATCAACCGGAAGGTGATTCCGCCGGCGCAGGAGTCGCCGAAGATCGACGTCGTCGCAGTCGCGAGCCGCGACGCCGCGCGCGCGCAGGCGTACGCGCGCGAATGGGCCATCCCGCGCTCCTACGGCTCCTACGAGGAGCTGCTCGCCGACCCCGACGTCGACGCGGTCTACATCTCGCTGCCGAACACGATGCACACGGAGTGGTCGATCAAGGCGGTCGAGGCCGGCAAGCACGTGCTCTGCGAGAAGCCGTTCACGCGGAGCCCCGACGACGTCACGCGCGCCTGGGACGCCGCCGACGCCGCCGGCAGGTTCCTCAGCGAGGCGTTCATGTACCGCCACCACCCACAGACGAAGAAGGCGAAGGAGCTCGTCGCGAGCGGCGCGATCGGCGAGCTGCGGCTCGTCCGCTCGACGTTCTCGTACAGCCTCTACGACGAGACGAACATCCGGCTGCGCACCGACGTCGAGGGCGGCTCGCTGATGGACGTCGGCTGTTACAACGTCTCGTGGTCGCGCCTGATCGCGGGGGAGCCCGAGCGCGTCACGGCGGAGGCGTGGTTCGGCCCGAGCGGCACCGACTGGGTGTTCACGGCGACGATGCGCTTCCCGGGCGACGTGATCGCGACCTTCGACTGCGGCACCGCGCTCACGAACCGCGACGAGGTCGAGATCGTCGGCAGCGAGGGCTCGCTCTTCCTCGACGATCCGTACCACTGCAACACGCCCGTGATCGAGGTGCGCAAGGACGGCGACGTCGAGCGCGTCGAGGTCGAGCGGCAGAACCCGTACCGGCTCGAGCTGGAGAACGTGAGCGACGCGATCCGCGGCGATGCGGAGCTCCTTCTCGGACGGGAGGACGCACTCGGGCAGGCCCGCACGCTCGAGGCGCTGCACCGGTCCGCGACGACGAACGAGCCCGTGACGGTGTGAAGGAGCGCGCGGCCGCCGCACTCGAGGCAGCCGGGATCGTGCTCACGCCGGAGGAGCGCGAGTCGATCGAGATCACCGACTTCGGCCTCGGCGACTTCGAACGCGCCGGCCTCGCCGTCCTCGTCTACGTCAACACGGAGCGGGTCTGCGCGAAGGAGCTCGTGCTCCTCCCGCACCAGCTCTGCCCGGAGCACCGGCATCCGCCCGTCGGCGCCGACCCCGGCAAGGAGGAGACGTTCCGCTGCCGCACGGGCGAGGTCGAGCTGCACGTCGACGGCTACGAACCGGTGAGGCTCCGTCCGGGGAAGCAGTTCACGATCCCGCCCGACACGCTGCACTGGTTCCGGGCGGGGCCCGACGGCGCGGTCGTGTCCGAGTTCTCGACGCGGAGCCGCGACGAGACCGACGTGTTCACCGACCCGCGGATCGTTCGATAGCCGCGACGGCGAGCTGCTCGTCGACCTCGCCCGGAAGCCCGCTCACCCCCACCGCGCCGATCCGCTCGTCGCCGTCGAAGACCGCGACGCCGCCGAGGAAGAACGTGAAGAACGGGTCGAAGCTCTGCGGCAGCTCGCCGTCGGCGACCTTCTCCGCCAGCTCCCGCGTCGTCCTCGCGTCGCTGCGTGCGGCGGTGTACGCCTTGCGCTGGGCGTTCAGGCGCGTGTCCTTCGCAGCGCCGTCCATCGTCGCGGCTGCCACGAGCTCGCCGTGCGCGTCCGCGACATAGACGGAGACGGGCCCCGATGCGTTCGCGACCACGTCGTCGACAATCGCCCGGGCGCGCGAAAGCTGCATCCCGCGATAGTAATTCCACTGCGACCGCAGTACATTGGGAAGCCGCAATGGCTGCCGTCGCGATCCGCGGCACGACGTACCCGATCGTGCTGCCGAAGCTCCGCGACCCGCGGCTCCACCTCGCGGCGACGATCACCTCGCTCCAGGTGCTGGGGCAGGTCGCGTTCCACTTCCGGCTCTCGATCGCGCAGATCCTCGTCTCGCTCGCGACGGTCGCGGTGATCGAGGTCGCGATCACGGTGTGGAAGCAGCACGTGCTGATGTGGCCCGCGAGCGCGCTCCTCACCGGGAACGGCGTCGCGTTCGTCCTCCGCGTTCCCGGGACGCGGCACGGCGACTGGTGGAGCCTCCGCGGCTGGTGGATCTACGTCCTCTGCGCCGGCGGGTCGCTGCTCTCGAAGTACGTGATCGCGTGGAAGGGCGAGCACGTGTTCAACCCGTCGAACATCGGCCTCGTCGCCGTCTTCCTCGTGCTCGGGCGCGGACGCGTCGAGCCGCTCGACTTCTGGTGGGGGCCGATGTCGTGGTGGATGGCGCTCGCGCTCGCGATCATCGTCAGCGGCGGGTTCGCGATCCTGCGACGGCTGAAGCTGCTGCGCGTCGCGCTCTCGTTCTGGGCGGCGTTCGCGCTCGGGATCGGCGGAGTCGCCGTCGGCGGTCATGCGATGACGGCGCGCTGGCACCTCGGGCCGCTGCACGGCCTGTCGTTCTGGTGGATCCTCGTCACCTCGCCCGAGGTCCTCGTCTTCCTGTTCTTCATGATCACAGACCCGAAGACGGCGCCGCGAGACCTGCGCGCGCGCGTCGGCTACGGCGTCGTCCTCGGCCTGCTGGCGGCGGCGCTGATCGCGCCGACGACGACCGAGTTCGCGGCGAAGGTCGCGCTGCTCTCGTCGCTCGCGATCGTGTGCCTCGTCAAGGCCGTGCTCTGGTTCGTGCCGGTGCGCGTGACGCGGCGGCGCGCCGGCGTGGCGGCCGCGGTCGCCGTCGCGGCGTATGCGGGCTCTGCAGTCTTCTGGAACACCGGGATGCCGAAGGTCGCCGCGGCTGCGCCCGCGCCCGCCGTTCTGCCGCGGATCGCGATCGATCCCTCTCCCGGCGTGCAGACGCAGCTCGACCGAACGACGGCTCAGCGGATCGCCTACGCGATCGTCACGGCGCATCCGATTCGCGCGAGCGACACGCTGCATGTCCATCTCGTACCGGGCACCGACCAGTCGCCGCCGTACGCGGTCGCGCGGCTCGCGGGTGCGACCTACCGCGTGCAGCAAACGCCGGGCGGCGCGTGGGCGCTTCCGGGCGCCACCTCGTCCGCGCGGCCGACCGAGACCGCCGCTCCCGGTCGTTACCCGCGGCAGAACCGCCTCGAGAATGTCGCTGCCTCCACCGGCCTCGATTTCCGCCAGGGGTCGTTCCGATTCGGTATGTCGAACGACGTGCGCGCGATGATGGGCGGCGGCGTCTGCTTCGTCGACTACAACGGCGACGGCTGGATCGACCTCTTCGCCGTCAACTCGTATGCAAGCGCCGACGCTCCGCAGTGGCAGGCGCACGGCGGCTTGCCGACGAGCGAGCTCTTCCGGAACGATCACGGCCGCTTCGTGAACGTGACCGACCAGGCGAACGCGGGCCTCGCGGTGCAGGGCGACGGCTGCGCCGCCGGCGACCTGAACGGCGACGGCCGACCGGACCTCGTCGTCACGACGACGACGGGCGTCGTCGTCCTGTGGAACCACGGCGGCCGCTTCGGCGAGCAGCGGCTACCGGCGACCGGCTGGTACACGGGTGCGGCAATCGCCGACGTCAACGGCGACGGACTGCCCGACGTCTTCGCCGCCGGGTACTCCGACCCGAACGCGCCGGTGCCCGGGTCGTACGCCGGGTTCCCGACGAACCTGCTCGGCGTCCGCGACCTGCTCTTCTTGAACCGCGGCGGCGGCCGCTTCCGCGAAGTCGGCGTGCAGGCCGGCCTCGAGTCGTCGTCGTTCCGCCACGGGCTCGGCGCGCTGTTCACGGACGTGAACGGCGACGGCCGCCCCGACCTCTACGTCGCGAACGACGAAGACCCGAACGACCTCTACGTGAACGTCGCGTGGCCCGGCGGCGCGGCCGCCGACCCGGCGCATCTTGGGTTCCGCTTCGAGGAACGCGGCGCCGCCGAGGGCGCAGCCGATCCGTTCGCCGGCATGGGGATCGCGTACGCGAACCGCAGGCTCCTGGTCACGAACTCCCGCGGCGAGCCGTCCGCCGTCTACCGCGTGGCGCGCGGCCGGTTCACCGACGCGCGCCGGACGATCGATCCGGCGCTCGGCAAGGACTTCGCAGGGTGGGGCGCGACCTGGGTCGACCTCGCGAACTCGGGCACGCCGCAGCTTGTCGTCGCGACCGGCGCCATCCCGGTCACGAGCCTGAAGAAGGACGCGGAGGCGGTCCGGCTCCTCGCCCGTTCACGCGGCGACTCATTCGGCCCGGTGGCGACCGGTTTCTGGCGGAACGGCCGCGGTGTCGCAGCCGCGGACGTGGGGAACGACGGGCGGATGGCGGTCGCGGTCAGCTCGATCGGCGGCAAGCTGATGCTCCTCCGCCCCGCCGGGCGAACCGGCAACTGGCTCGACGTGAGGCTCTCGCGCTTCGTCCCCGGGGCCGTCGTCGCAGCGGGGCACCTGTCGCGCGAAGTGCAGGCGGGGAGCAGCTACCTCTCGTCCGAGGATCCGCGCGTGCACCTCGGGCTCGGGCGGCAGCGGATCGTGCCGCAGCTCGTCGTGACGTACCCGTGGGGCGCGAGGACCGTCTTGCGGAACGTGCGGGCGAACCGGATCGTCACGGTCGAGGTTCCCGCATTCCATGCGCCGGCGCCGAACGCACACACGTGTGCGACGAGCGCGCCCGTGGCTGCCGCACGAACGTGGAACCGCGTTGCAGTCCGCGCGCTCGTCGACGGCCAGGCGCCCGACCCGGTGCAGGCGCGCGACCTGTACCTCGCCTCGCTCGCGACGTGGCGCGCGTACCGCGCCGAGCGCACGACCGCGTCGAGGAGCGTCGCGATCGCGTACGCGAACCATCGCCTCCTGCTGTGGCTCGCCTCGTACGACCACAATCTCGCGCGCGTCTTCGGCGAGGTCGACGGCGCGTTCTGCGCCTCCCCGGACGCGGGCGCTGCCGCGGTCGGCACGCGGATCGCGAACGCACTGATCGCGCAGAGCCTCCACGACGGGTCGAACGAGCGGCTCCGTTTCGCCGATCCGACGTTCACGCCGCAGAACGCGCCGATGATCGTCGCGCAGCCGGGCGGCCCGTTGCACGACGCGACGTTCTGGCAGCCGCTCGCCCTCGCCGAGGTGTCGCCGCGCGGAGCGGGCGCGGTGCCGGCGCAGGTGCAGACGTTCGTCGGCTCGCAGTGGGGCGGCGTTCGCACGTTCGCCACGCGCGCGCCGGCCGATCCGGGCGCGCCACCGCTCGGCGACCCGTCCGGGAGGGCGTACGCCGCGGCTGCGCTCGCCGCGATCCGCGCCACGGCCGGCGGCGCGGCCTCGACCGTCGACACGTCGCCCGCGGCGTGGAACCGGCTCGCCTGGTCGTCGATCCCGGCCCGTCTCGGCGCCGACATCCGGCTCGAGCTCGCCCTGAACGGCGCGCTCAACGACGCGGCCGTCGCGGTCTACGGGGCAAAGCGGCGCTACGACGCACCACGGCCGATCGAGCTCGTCCGCTACCTCGCGTTCTCGAAGACGCTTCCTGTCGTTCCCGGCCTGACGCGGCGCGCGGGCGGCGTGCTCGAGGTGCGCCGCGCGGGCCGTTGGGTGCGCGGCGACCGCTGGACGCCGCTCGCGCCGACACCCGCGTCCCCGGGATGGCCGTCCGCCGGCGCCGCCTACGCGGCCGCTGCCGCGACGGTCGTGCCGAAGCTCGCATCGTCGGCCGCGCGCGCGGATCGCGCGGGCGTCGCGAACGGGACGGAGACGGCAGCGGACGCGGCCGCAGGACGCAAGCTCGGCGTCGCCGCCGCTCGCCTCGCACTTGCACGCGTGCGGTGACGGCCGCGTTCAGGCGTGGACACCGTCGCCCAGCGGACAGCGGGTCGCTGTTCTCGATTCGCGTTCCGCCGTCGGTCAGCGCGTGAGAGCGCTGGACAGGCCGCCGATCTCGACTCTTGCGCGCCGCTCTCGGAGTCCAGTCGATGAGGTGACACCGCCAAGGTGTTCGCGGCATCGTCCCAGAAGCTAACAATTTGTAAATCGTACGAACCGAACTTGTCCTCCTGGTCGAACCAGGCGCAATCGATTGCAAGGGAGGACGAGGAATGTCTGAGGTTGAGCGCACCGAGCGCACTCACGACGATCTCCAGTATCTCGACAACTTGCTGGAGGACGTCGGTACGTCACGGCAGACGCGGGGCGGTCTGCTGAAGAAGGCCGCGATCGCAGCGGCTGGCGCGACCGTTCTCGGCCCGGCGGGTTCCGCGCTGGCCGCGATGTCTCGCTCTGGCGCCGACAGCATCGCCACCGTGACGACGACGGCCGTTACGGCGGAGGCGCTCGCAGTCACCGTTCTGACTGCTGCTGTGAAGGCGGCGCCCGGGACGAAGGTTGCACCGTTCATCCCCGTGTTGAAGGCGGCGAATCAGGCGGAGTTCGATCATTACTCCGCGTTGTCGTCGCTTGGCGCGAAGCCGCTGACGACGGACTTTTGGGTGCCGAACGCCGCGCTCGGCCCCGGCAACATCAACCTGTTCAAGACGATCGAGGTGGCAGAGACGCTGTTCATCAACGCCTACTTGACGGGCATCACCGTCTTCGCGAAGGCGAAGCAGGACAAGCTTGCTCGTTACGCCGGTGAGATTCTTGGCACCGAGGCTGAGCATCGCGCTCTTGCCCGCTACGCGCAATCGGTGGTGGAGGGCAAGAAGCTCAACTCGCAGACGGTGCCGAACAACAAGGGGTTCGAGACCTACACGGTTCGGTCGATGGGAGCCGTCGTTGCTGAGCTGGAGAAGGCGGGCTTCGGGTTTGGCAAGCAGACGTCTGCTCCCGGCCAGATGCTGAGCTTCCCCGGCAATCCGTCCAAGAACGGCACCGGCTTCTACGTGATCGCACCCTCCCCGGCCTAGCACGCTCACCTGCGCGGAGCGGCCCTTGCGGCGGCCGCTCCGCGCGCTACCTCGCATTTCAAACCCGAAAAGGAGTGTCATGCCCGGCTTTGTTGGCTTCCCTGAAATCCTTCTACTTGGTCTCGTCGCCCTGCTCGTTTTCGGGCCGAAGCGGCTTCCCGAGATGGGCCGCGGGCTCGGCAAAGGCATGCGCGAGTTCAAAGACTCCGTCACCGGTACCTCGGCCTCCGAGATCGCCCCTGTCACACAGGCGCCGGTCGTCGTCGAGGAGATGAAGGAAGCGGCGTGATCCGGCTTCCGCGGCGGATCAGCCATGGCGACGAGCTGACGCTCGTCGACCACCTCGACGAGCTTCGTTCGCGCCTGCTGATAGCAGGCGCGGCGGTGCTCGCCGGAACGATCGCCGGGTACCTGGTACACCGACGCGTCCTCGACCTCCTCGTCCAGGCGCTACCCGCAAACCACCGAAAGCTCGTGACGTTCGGCGTGGCGGAGCCGTTCACGACGTCACTGAAGCTGAGCATCGTCATCGGGATCGCGCTCGCGCTGCCAATCGTCCTTTGGCAGACGTGGAGCTTCTTCGCGCCCGCCTTCAGCGCCGACACCGGCAACGGCATCAACATCTTCGTCGCGCTCGCGACGGTTCTGATGCTGATCGGCGTGTCGTTCGGCGACCGGGTGGCGCTTCCAGCGGCCTTGCACTTCCTGACCAACTACGACAACAGCGTCTACAACATCCAGATCCGAGCAAGCGACTACCTGTCGTTCGCCACGCTCGTCCTCGCCGCATGCGGAGCAGTCTTCGAACTTCCAATCGCCGTACTCGGACTCGTGCGCGTCCGCGCGCTCACCTCGACTCGGCTCCGCCGCAACCGCCGAATCGGCTACTTCATCGTCGCCGTGATCGGCGTTCTCCTACCGGGCGTCGACCCCGTGACCACAGTGATCGAGACGATCCCACTCGCAGTCCTTTTCGAGGCGTCAATTTGGCTTGCTGTTCTCTGCGAGCGTCGATGGTTCGCGGACGCGCGGGCAGTCGCGACCTAGCAATTTCTCGTCGTCACCGTGCAACGAATCACTCGTGTTTCCTCGGCCAGGAAGCGGCGATATCAGTGGCAGGGAGGAACTCGAACCGCCGTTCCCGTTCCCCGCTCAGGCGTCATTGCGGAACACTGGC
>DATDNT010000082.1:0-47315 GCA_036518135.1 Gaiellaceae bacterium
CGGTCATCGTCCCGCGGTTCCCGATCGCACCGCCGCCCCCGACGTTGAACCCGACGTCGAAGCCTTCCGTCGAGTTCTGCGTGAACGTCGTCCCGGTGACGGCCGCAGTCCCGGCGCCTCCGTTGTAGATCCCGCCGCCGCTCGACGCCTCGAAGTTGTCGTCGAAGGTCGAGTCGGCCACGGTGAGCGTCCCGAAGTTCGCGATGCCCGCGCCGAAGCCGCAGCTCGCACGGTTGTTCGCGATCCGCACGTCGGTGACGGTGAGAGTCCCGCTGTTGTAGACGCCGAGCCCGCCGTTGCAGTCGAAGTCGGCGCCCTGTGCGATCGTCAGGTTCGAGATCGAGAGCGAGTGGCCGGTGACGACGTGGAACACGCGATCGCGGTCGCCGTCGACCTCGGTCGTGCCGACGCCCGCGCCCGAGATCGTGACGTCGGCGTTGACGTCGATGCTTCCGACCGTCGCGTCGTTGCTGACCGTCGAGATCCCGGACGACCCCGGGTTGACGAGCGTGAGCGTGTACGTCCCGGCGGGCAGCGTGATCGTCGACGAGCCGCCTGCTTGGTTGGCAGCGATCACGGCACCGCGGAGCGCGCACCCGGCCGTCTGGTCGACGCACGGGGTCGGATCGGCGCTGTCGGTGGTCGTGTTGACGGTGAATGTGCCCGCGTGCGCGGAGCCGACAGCGAAGGCTCCCGCGAACGCCGCGATCACGGCGACAGTTGCTCGTCTCGAACCGATCCTCGATCTCCCCCTGGGGCGACCATAGAACCGCTGCGGTTTGTTTGCAACCGCACGAACGTCGAGGGCGGGGTCTCCCCCGCCCTCGACGCGTGCTTATTCGCTGCGCGACTCTTCGCGCTCGCGGCGCGGGCCGCCGCGCCCGCCGCGACCGCCGCGGCGATCGCCGTCGCGGCGCGGCCGCTCCTCGCGGGGCTCGCGCGGCGGGGCGTCCTTCGCCCGCTCGACGAGCTCCTCCGGGGAGACCATCTTCCCGTCCTCGTGCTTCTGGACGAGCTTGAGGCCGATGCGGCCGCGGGCCTTGTCGACCTCCTGCACGACCACGTCGAGGATGTCGCCGCGCTGGATGACGTCCTCGATGTGGTTGACGCGGCCGGGGCCGACGTTCGACACGTGCAGCAGGCCGTCGGTGCCCTTCTTCAGCTCGACGAACGCGCCGAAGTCGGTCGTCTTGACGACCTTGCCGGTGTACTGGTCGCCGACCTCGGGCTCCTTGGTGAGCGCCTGGATCGCGGAGATCGCGGCGTCGCCCTTCGTGCCCTCGGTCGCGTAGACGAGGATCGTGCCGTCTTCCTCGATGTCGATCTGCACGTCGTGGTCGGACTCGAGCGAGCGGATCGTCTCGCCGCCCTTGCCGATCACCATGCCGATGTACTCGGGGTTGATCTGGATCGTCGAGATCCGCGGCGCGTGCTCGGCGAGCGCCTCGCGCGGCTGCGAGATCTTCTCGAGCATCTTGCCGAGGATCGCGACCCGCGCCTCCTTCGCCTGCGTGAGCGCCCGCTCCATGATCTCGCGGCTGACGCCGGTGATCTTGATGTCCATCTGGAGCGCCGTGATCCCGTCCGGCGTGCCGGCGACCTTGAAGTCCATGTCACCGAGGTGGTCCTCGGCGCCCTGGATGTCGGTGAGGATGACGTAGTCGTCGCCCTCCTTGACGAGGCCCATTGCGATGCCGGACACCGGCTCCTTGATCGGCACGCCCGCGTCCATCAGTGCGAGCGTCGAGCCGCACACCGAGCCCATCGACGACGAGCCGTTCGACTCCAGCGTCTCGGAGACGAGGCGGATCGTGTACGGGAACTCCTCCGCGGGCGGGATGACCGCCTCGAGCGCCCGCTGTGCGAGCGCGCCGTGGCCGATGTCGCGGCGCTTCGGCGAGCCCATGCGACCGGTCTCACCCACCGAGTACGGCGGGAAGTTGTAGTGGTGCATGTACCGGCGCTCGGACTCGAGCGACAGGTCGTCGATCCGCTGGCCCTCCTTCGCGGTGCCGAGCGTCAGCAGCGTCATGATCTGCGTCTGCCCGCGCGTGAAGAGGCCCGAGCCGTGCGTGCGCGGCATCACGGAGACCTCGACCTCGATGGGCCGGATCTCCGTCTCCGAGCGGCCGTCCGGCCGCCGCTTCTCGACGGCGATCTTCTGGCGGACGAGCTGCTTGTAGATCGACTCGCACGCCTTGCGGACGTAGCCCTTCGTGACCGAGTCCTTCTCGCCCTCGGCGTCGCCTCCCGTCGGGAACGGCAACGTCACCGTCTCGACGATCCGGTCGTAGAGCAGGTTCCGCTTCGCGGCCTTCAGGTCCTTCGAGTCCTGCTCCGCCTCGGTCAGCCCGCGCAGGTCGTTCTCGAACTGCTCGCGCACGGCCGTCTCCACGGCGACGGAGCGCTGCCTCTCGAGGATCTGCGAGAGCGACATGCGGGTCTGGAGCTCGCGCATGACCTGCTCCTGCGTCGAGTCCATCGAGACCTGCCCCGCCTCCTTGGCGACGATCTCCTCGAGGATCGAGCCGGCCTCCTTGAGGCCCTGCTCCTGGATCCGCGTCCAGATCTCGTGGCCGTGCTGCGACTCGAGCCGCTCCGTCGTCGCCGGGTCGAGCCACTTCGGCTTGCCGGCCCTCGCGCGGAGCTCCTCCTGCGCCTCGCAGAGCTTCACGATCTCGCGGTGTGCGATCTCGAGCGCCTCGAGGATGACGTTCTCGGGAACCCGGTTCGCGCCCGCCTCGACCATCGTCAGGCCGTCCTTCGTGCCGACGACGATCAGGTCGAGATCGGAGCTGTGCTCCGTCTCCTCGAGGGTCGGGTTGACGACGAGGTTGCCTTCGAGCAGCCCCATGCGGACGGCGCCGATCGGGCCCATGAACGGCATCGCCGACACGTGCAACGCCGCCGAGACGGCGTTGATCGCGAGGATGTCGTGCGGGATCACGAGATCGGCCGAGAACACGGTCGCGACGCACTGCACCTCGTTGCGGTAGCCCTTCGGCCAGAGCGGCCGCACCGGGCGGTCGATCATGCGCGCCGTCAGGATCGCGCGCTCCGTCGGCCGGCCCTCGCGCTTGAAGAAGCCGCCCGGGATCTTCCCGGCGGCGTACATGCGCTCCTCGACGTCGACGGTGAGCGGGAAGAAGTCCGCTCCCTCGCGGCCCTCCGTCCGGCCCTGCGCCGTGCCGAGCACGACGGTCTGCCCGCTCGAGACGACGACGGCGCCGTCCGCCTGCTTGGCGAGCTTGCCCGTCTCGAACGTGATCTCGCGGCCGCCGATCTCGACGGCAACGGAAACCGGCACCCCGGCGGGGTGCTCAGCCTCAACAATGCTCATATCTCTCCTATTCCTCCACTGTGCATTTGCGAAGGGTGGAGATTGGGTCAACGCCGCCTCGGCCGGCGCTCGCCCAAGCTCCACCCTTCTTGAAAGGAGCTAGCGGCGGAGGCCGAGCTCCTTGATGAGGGCGCGGTAGCCCTCGAGATCCTTCCGCTGCAGGTAGTTCAGGAACCGGCGGCGGCGGCCGACGAGCTTGAGCAGGCCACGGCGCGAGTAGTGATCGTGCTTGTGGGTGCGCAGGTGCTCGGTCAGCGTGTTGATCCGCTGGGTCAGCATCGCGATCTGGACCTCCGGCGAGCCGGTGTCCGTCTCGTGCTTGCCGAACTTGCCGACGTGCTCCAGCTTCTCTTCCTTGGTGAGGGTCATGCGTCTCCTCTCTCTGTGGTCGCCCAGGTCACCGCCGCCGCGAAGGAAGAACGCGCGCGGCCGAGGCCGGGTCGGTCAGTAGGGTAGCGGATTCCCGATGAATACGCGGTTTCAGGCCGTTCTGGAGGCGGCGGCGGAGCAGTGGCAGGTGCCTGCGGCGGCAGTCGCGGTCGACCTCGGCGGCGCCGTCCACCGCGCCTCGGTCGGCTGCGACGGGTCGGAGCGGTTCCGGATCGCGTCGATCA
Organism: Gaiellaceae bacterium; assembly: GCA_036518135.1. GTDB lineage: Bacteria > Actinomycetota > Thermoleophilia > Gaiellales > Gaiellaceae > PALSA-600. The sequence continues at coordinate 3,955 of DATDNT010000082.1, forward strand.
CGAAGCCGACGACGGCGATCCTCGCGCTCTCGCTCCTCGACCTCGACGAGCCCACCGGCATCTGGCCGGAGGAGGTGCGCGTCCGCCACTTGCTCTCGAACACGACGGGGTACGACCACGAGCTCCCGGAGCCGGACCAGGCCCGCTTCGGGGACGGCGACGACGCGCTCGCCCGCTGCGTCGCCGAGCTGCCGGCGGTGCGCCGGCTCGCAGGCGTCGACGAGGTGTGGTCGTACGCGAACACGGGGTTCTGGCTCGCCGCGCACCTCGCCGCCGAGCGCGCGGGCGCCGTCTACGAGGACCTCCTCCGGGAGCAGGTGCTCCAACCGCTCGGTCTCGAGGCGATGTCGTTCGACGAGCCCGACCTCCCCGGCTCCGGGCCGGGTGCCGAGCTCGGCGGGTATCCGCGGGCGCGGCGGCCGTCCGGCGGCCTCGTCGCGCGGGTCGACGACGTGCTCCGCCTCGGCCGGCACATCGCCTCCGACGCCTGCGCCCGGATGCGCGTCGTCCACGGGAAGCCCGTCGGAGGCGTGTACGGCCTCGGGCTCTTCGGCGAGCGCGTCGCCGGCGTCGACGTATGGGGGCACTCGGGCTCCTACGGCGGGTTCCAGTCGTCGGTGCTCGCGCTCCCGTCGCACGGCGCCGTCTTCGCGGGTGTCACGAGCTCCGCGTTCGGTTCGAAGGCGCTGCGGCTGGTCGAAGACGTCTTCTTCGAGCATGTCGTCGGAGAGAGGCGCGCGACGCCGTCCTACCTCCACGCCGGACCGGGCGAGCTCGAGCGGCACGAGGGGACCTACGAGAACACGACGATGCGGGTCGAGGTCGAGGCCGCAGGCGACGGGCTCGTGCTGCACCTCGACGGCGAGGAGATCATCGGCCTCAAGATCGGCCCGCGGACGTTCGCGGTTCCTGCGGGCGCGCACGTCCACGAGCGGTTCGACTTCCCGCGCGACGGCCTCGGGCGCTTCGGGTCACGGCTCGCGGAACGCGCGTGATCGCGGCGGTCGCAGCCGGGCATCCGGCAACGGCGGACGCCGGCGCGGAGATCCTCGCCGACGGCGGCTCGGCGGCCGACGCCGCAGTCGCGGCGACGCTCGCCTCGTGCGTCGCCGAGACGGTGATGACGGGGCTTCTCGGCGGCGGTCATGCGATCTGGTTCGACGCGGTCACCGGCCGCGCGACGAACCTCGACTTCTTCGTCGCCGTCCCCTCGGGTGAGCGCGCGGCGATGGACGAGCTGCAGGTTCCGTTCGGAGAGGAGCTCGTGCACTACGCGATCGGCGCGTCGTCGTGCGCCGTGCCCGGCGTCCCGGCGGGGCTCGACGCGCTCTGGCGCGCGCACGGGCGACTGCCGTGGCCGCGGCTCGTCGAGCCGGCGCTCGCGCTCGCGCGTGCCGGCGTCGCGATGCCGCCGGCACACGCGTCGTGCCTCGCCATGCTCGCGCCGGTGATGACGATGCGCGAGGGCGGTGCGATGTACGCGCCGAACGGGTCGCTCCTCGCGGCGGGCGACCGGCTCGACCAGCCCGGCCTCGTGCGCGCACTCGAGCTCGTGCGGGACGAGGGCGCCCGATCGGCCTACGACGGGACGATCGCGCAGGAGCTGCTCGCGCTCGTGCACGCCCGCGGCGGCGGCGTCACGCGCGCCGACCTCGCGGCGTACGAGGCGGTGTGGCACGAGCCGGCACACGTGCCGTTCGCGGCACGCGACGTCTGGACCCGCGGCGGCTTGAGCGGCGTGCCCGAGACGCTCGCGCGGCTCGATCCCGCGGGCGGCGACGACGCGCTCCTCGCCTCGCTCGAAGGCGACGACGCACCCGGCGACACGACGAACCTGACGGTCGTCGACGCAGACGGCAACGCGTGCGTCGTGACGACGAGCCTCGGCCTCGGCTCGGGCGACTGGCTGCCGGGCCTCGACCTCCATCTGAACAGCATGCTCGGCGAGACCGACCTCGTCGTCGCGCCGCTCGCACCCGGCGAGCGCATGGCGAGCATGATGGCGCCGACCGTCGTGACCGCGCGCGACGGGCTCGAGCTCGCGCTCGGCGCCGCCGGCGGGACGCGCCTGCGGACCGCGCTCGTCGGGGTGCTCGCTCGCGTGCTGCACGACGGCGTCGAGCCGCAGGCGGCGATCGACCGGCCGCGGTTCCACCCGGCGGGCGACGTCGTCAACGCGGAGCCCGGCGTGGACGAGCGCTGGCTCGCGCGGCTCGAGGCACGCGGCCGCACCGTCCGGCGCTGGCCCGCCCTCCACCACTACTTCGGCGGCGTCAGCGCAGTTGGGCGCGGAGCGGCCGGGGCCGATCCCCGTCGGAGCGGAGCCAGTCGGCTGGTGCCGGCGGGATCGTCGCGAGGATCCAGCCGACGTATCCGCAGCGAGGACAGCCGGGATTCCGGCTGACCGTGCCGCCGTCGGCGGGCTTCACGTACTTCGTCCCGCACTCGAGGCAACGCACCCGATCGATCTGAACGACGTCCCCTTCCATCGTGCGAATGAAGATGCCGCTCTTTGCGGAAACTTGCGCGCTTTACGCAGGCCTTACGGCGTCGCGCGTCTCCTCGACGTCGCGCGCGATCTGCGCGATCAGGTCTGCCTCGCTCGCGAACGCCCGCTCTTCCCGCAGGCGCTGCCACAGCTCGACGACGAGGCGCTTCCCGTAGAGGTCGCCCTCCCAGTCGAGCAGGTACGCCTCGACGCGGCGCTCGGTGCCGCCGTAGTGCGGGTTCACGCCGATCGAGATCGCGGCGCGGCTGTCGCCGACCGCGCCCGCGTAGATGCCGAACGCCGGCACGAGCACGTCGGCCTCGACTGCGAGGTTCGCCGTCGGAAAGCCGAGCGTCCCGCCCCGGTGGTCGCCGTCCACGACGATCCCCTCCACCTCGAGCGGGCGCCCGAGGAGCCGCGCGGCGGCCTCCACCTCGCCCGCGTGGGCGTGCTGACGGATGCGCGTCGAGGAGACACCTTCGACGAGCGGCACCTGCCGCGCGTCGATTCCGAGCCCGCGCAGGAGCGCGAGGTCGCCCTCGCGCCGCCGGCCGAACCGGAAGCCCACGCCCGCGACGACGACCTCCGCGCCCGCCGCGAGAAGCACGTCGCGCGCGAACTGCTCCGGCGCGAGCGACGCCGTCTCGAGCGTGAACTCGACGACGAGGGTGTCCTCGACGCCCTGCTCGGCGAGCAGCTCGAGACGGCGCTCGAGCGTCGAGAGCAGCTCCACGCGGTTTCCGAACGCGCTCCGCGGATGCGGGTGGAACGTGACCACCGCCGGCCGCAGGCCCGCGTCGACCGCCGCACGCACGACCGCCTGGTGGCCGAGGTGGACGCCGTCGAACGTCCCGATCGCGATCGCGCGCTGCGCGGGCTGGAGCTGCGCGACCGTCCGCGCGACGTTCACGCTGCGCTCCCGTCCGGCGCCGCGTCGAGCGCGAGGACGCCGGCACGCACGCTGCCCGGCACGCGGTCGAGCGCCTCTTCGGGGAGCTCGGCGAGCGCGTCGTGCACGCGGCGGAGCTGCACGTCCTCGACCGCCGCCGCGTCGCCGACGCGGAACGGCCCGACCGCCGTCCGCCTGAGCGTGGTGCAGTGACCGCCGAGCGCCTGCGCGATCGCGCGAACGTACGTCCCCGAGCTGACGTGCAACTCGAGCCGCACCGCCGTCGCCGCGTCGGCGGTGCCCGTATACGCGATGACGTCGAGCGCGTGCACGAGCGAGCGCCTCAGGGGCATGTCGACCTCCACGCCCCGACGCGCCAGCCGGTAGGCGCGCTCACCGCCGATCTTCACCGCGGACGCGGCGGGGATCGGCAGCTCGATCTCGCCGCGGAGGCCCGCGAGCGCGGCCTCCACCGCCGCCCGCGTCGGCGGTACGCGCCGCTGCAGCACCGCCCCCTCCGGGTCGCCGGTCGTTGTCGTCGCCGTCAGGTCGACGTCCGTGATGTAGCGCTTGTCCAGGCCGACGAAGCACGGAGCGAGTCTAGTTGCCGCACCGGACAACAACACGAGCAGCCCTGTCGCGAACGGGTCGAGCGTTCCGGCGTGCCCGGTGCGCGCGCCGGTGCGGCGCCGAAGCGCCGCGACGAGCGCGAACGACGACGGCCCGGCGGGCTTGTCCACCAGGGCCACGCCGACGGGCCTAAGCGCTCGCGGAGGCACCCGTTGCGAGCGCGAACTCGCGGTGGATGAAGTCGATGATCTCGGGAATCGACGCCTCGGACGAGAAGCCGGCCGCCTGCGGATGGCCCCCGCCGCCCGATTTCCGCGCGATCGCGGAGACGTCGACCTCGTCGCGGCTCGACCGCAGCGAGATCCGGCGGGTCGGCCCCTCGTCGCGCGGCGGCTCGCGGATCAGCGCGACCATCTCCGAGCCCTCGACCGCGCGCAGGTAGTCGATGATCCCCTCCGAGTACGGCTCTTCGGCGCCGACGTCGCCGAAGTCGTCGCGCAGGAGGTACGACACGACGAGCCGTCCGCCCTCGAAGATCTGTGCGCGCTCGAGCGCGCGCGCGACGAGCTTCAGCTTCGCGAACTGCACGCTCTCGTAGACGTGCCGGAAGATCCCGTGCACGTCGGCGCCCGCCTCGACGAGCTCCGCCGCGAGCCGCAGCGCCTTCGGCGTCGTGTTCGTGTACTGGAACCGGCCGGTGTCGGTGACGAGCCCCACGTACAGCGCCTCGGCGATCTCGGGCGTCAGCTCGACGTCCAGCTCGCGAAGGATGTCGCGGACGATCTCCGCCGTCGACGACGCGGCGGCGTCGATGAGGTTCGCGGTGCCGAAGCGCGAGTTGTCGTGGTGATGGTCGACGTCGAGCGTGAGCAGCGCGCCGTCGACCGCGTGCCTGTCCTCGGCGATCCGGCGCTCGTTCGCGCAGTCGACCGCGACGAGCACGCGCTCGCCGATGTCGCCCGGAACGTCGCGCACGAGGCCCCCCAGGTCGAGGAAGCGGTACTCCGCCGGCAGCGGCGCCGAGCCGGACAGGTACATGACGACGTCCTTGCCGAGCGCACGCAGGCCGAGCGACATCCCGAGGAGCGACCCGAGGGCGTCGCCGTCGGGATTCTCGTGCGTGACGACGGCGAACCGCTCGTGCGAGCGGATCGCAGCCACCACCGTCTCAAGCTGGGTCGCCTGCGTCTCCGTCATCATCCGGGGGAAGGTCGGCCGTGAGGTCCTCGATGAGCTTCGTCATCCGGACGCCTCGTTCGACCGCGTCATCGTAGGCGAACGACAGCGTCGGAGTCTTCCGCAGGCTGAGCTCGCGGTTGATGCGGGCCTGCAGCACGCCGCGCGCCGACTCGAGACCGGCGAGCGTCGCGCGCCGCTTCCTCTCGTTCCCGAGCACCGACACGTACACGCGCGCCTCGCCGAGGTCGGGCGTCACCTGCACGGACGTGACCGTCACCAGGCCGATGCGAGGGTCCTTGAGCTCGCCGACGCCCTCGGCGACGACGGCGCGCACCGCCTCGTTCACCCGACGCATGCGTTCGCTCATGCGGAGACCGTAGCCCGTCAGTCCTCGGGCGAGACGAGCAGCCGGTCGCTGCGCGCGAGCACCCAGTCACCGGAGGCGAGCCACCGCTCCGCGCCGTCCGCGAGCCCCTCCGCCTCGGATGCCGAGCGTGCGACGCACGCGACGGTGAGCGTCGCCCGTTGCCAGAGGTCGTGGTGGTCGACCTCGGCGACGGCGGCGCCGAAGCGGTTCCGCAGGTTGTCCTTCGCCGAGCGCACGTGCTGGCGCTTCGCCTTCAACGACCCCGCCTCGGGAAAGTGCAGCTCCGCCGTCAGGATCGCGACGAAGCCCGCGCTCAAGCTCAGGCGTCGGCCGTCGGAGCCTCGTCGAGCGACGTCCGCTCGACTTCGCGCGTCTCGAAGATCTCGAAGACGTCCCCCTCGCGCAGGTCGTTGAACCCTTCGAGGAGGATGCCGCACTCGAAGCCCTCGGTCACCTCGCGGACGTCGTCCTTGAAGCGGCGCAGCGCCGCGACGGTCGTCTCGTGGATGCGCGTGCCGTCGCGGAAGAGGCGGACGTTCGCACCGCGGCGGACGACGCCGCTCGTGACCATGCAGCCCGCGATCGTGCCGATGCGCGACGCCTTGAACAGGGCGCGCACCTCGACTTCACCGAGGATCGCCTCGGTCTCGACCGGCGACAGCATGCCGACGAGCGCCTGCTCGATCTCCTCGGTCAGCTGGTAGATGACGCGGTACAGCCGGATCTCGACGCCGGAGCGCTCGGCGACGCCGCGCACCTCCGCGGACGGCCGCACGTTGAAGCCGACGATCATCGCGTCGGACGCGGCAGCGAGGTTGACGTCGTTCTCCGTGATGCCGCCGACGCCCGTGTGGATGACGTTGACGCGCACCTCCGGGTGCTGGATCTTCGCGAGCTCCGAGACGATCGCCTCGACCGAGCCCTGGACGTCGCCCTTGATCACGATGTTGAGGTCGGCGACCGCGCCGGCCTGCATCTGCTCGAACAGCTTGTCGAGCGAGACGCCGCCGGTGCGCTGCTTCGCCATCGCCTCGCGGCGCAGCCGCTCGCCGCGCTGCTGCGCGAGGTCGCGCGCGCGCCGCTCGTTCTCGACGACGCGGCCGAGCTCGCCCGCGGGCGGCGGCCGGTCGAAGCCGAGGCTCTCGACGGGCTCGCCGGGGCGCGCCTCCTGGATGCGCTCGCCGCGGTAGTCGTACAGCGCGCGCACGCGGCCCCACGCGTCGCCGGCGACGATCGAGTCGCCGACCTTCAGCGTGCCGCGGTGGATGAGCATCGTCGCGACCGGGCCGCGGCCGACGTCCAGGCGTGACTCGATGATCGGGCCGGACGCCTCGGCGTTCGGGTTCGCGCGCAGGTCGACGAGCGCGTCGCCGACGAGCAGGATCCGCTCGAGCAGGTCGTCGAGGTTCTCGCCCTGCTTCGCCGAGACCCGCGCGACCTCCACGTCGCCGCCCCACTCCGCCGGCTGCAGGCCCTCCTGGGCAAGCTCGGCGAGGACGCGGTCGGGGTTCGCGTCGGGCAGGTCGATCTTGTTGACGGCGACCACGATCGGCACCTCGGCCGCGCGCGCGTGCGAGATCGACTCGCGCGTCTGCGGCATGACGCCGTCGTCGGCGGCGACGACGAGCACCGCGATGTCGGTCACCTTGGCGCCGCGCGCGCGCATCGCCGTGAAGGCTTCGTGGCCCGGCGTGTCGAGGAACGTGATCTTCCGCCCGTCGACCTCGGTCTGGTACGCGCCGATGTGCTGCGTGATGCCGCCGGCCTCGGTGGAGACGACGGACGTCTTGCGGATCGCGTCGAGGAGCGTCGTCTTGCCGTGGTCGACGTGGCCCATGATCGTGACGACCGGCGGCCGCGCCTCGAGCGACTCCTCCGCGTCCTCGAACGACTCGGGCTCGGCGTCGTCGTCGTCGGCGTGCTTGATCGTCACCTCGCGGTCGAGCTCGGCTGCGATCAGCAGCACCTCGTCGTCGGTGAGCGACTGCGTCGCCGTCTTCATCGTGCCGAGGTTCATCAGCAGCTTGATGATCTGCGGCATGGCGACGCCGAGCGCCTGCGAGAAGTCGCGGAGCGTGACGCCGGACTCGACGGTCGCGGGACCGGTCGGCGCCGCGACCTCGCGCGGCTGCCGCGGCGCGCGCTCGGCCGAACGGTCGCCGGGGCGCTGGCGCTGCCCCGTTCCGGGGCGGCTGCCCCCGCCGTCGATGACGACGCGGCGCCGGCCCTTGGGCCCGCCGCCGCGCGGCCGGATCGGTCTGTTCGGCTTACCGTTCGCCATTCGGGGATCCAGTGTAGAGACGTGAGAGGGCCGGGTCGACGCGGACGGTGCGGCGGAGGATGCGGTTGAACGCCCGCCGCGCCGTCGCGCGCTCGAAGCACTGCAGTCGCCGGCACGTGTAGACGCCGCGGCCGTCGCCCGGCCCCGGGACGAGCCCGCCCGCTTCCGCGTGGAAGCGCTGCAGGTCGTCCTGCGGAGCCTTGCGGCCGCAGCCGGCGCAGGTGCGGACCGGGCTACTCGTCCGGCTCGCGCTCCTCCGCGGCGGGGACGACCTCGACCATCTCGTCGGCGTGCTCGGGGTGAGCCCCGCCCGACTCGAGCGTCCCGTCGACGCCGTCGACGGGAGCGTCGCCCGGGCCGGCCGCGAACTCGTCCTCCGCGCCGGGAGCGCCGAGCTGCGCGGCGTCCTCGGTGACCGCTGCGGGCTCGGCCGTGTCGGCGAGCGCCTCGAGCTCCGGCTCGCTCTCCTCGACGACGGGGTTCGCCTCGTCGTCGGCCTCCTGCAGCGCGAGCGCCTGGTGCGCCGGCACACCGCAGTACTTCGAGCCCGGCAGCGCGGCGTTCGGGCAGCGCTTGCCGTTCGAGAGGATCGCGGCGCAGCGGCCGGAGATGTCCGTCTCGTCGCCGGGCTCGCCGCCGCCGAAGGCCGCCTCGGCCTCCTGCTGCGCGAACTCCGTGTCGGACGTGATGTCGATCTTCCAGCCGGTGAGACGCGCGGCGAGCCGGGCGTTCATGCCCTCCTTGCCGATCGCGAGCGCGAGCTGGTCGTCCGGGACGACGACCGTCGCCTCGCGGCCGTCGTCGTCGAGGTAGACCTCGCGGACGCGCGCGGGCGACAGCGCCTTCGCGACGAACCGGGCCGGCTCGTTGTTCCACGGGATGATGTCGATCTTCTCGCCGCGGAGCTCGGACACGACCATGCGGACGCGCGAGCCGCGCGGCCCGACGCATGCGCCGACCGGGTCGACGCCCTGCGCGTGCGACTCGACCGCGATCTTCGAGCGGTAGCCCGGCTCGCGGGCGACGCCGCGGATCTCGACGAGGCCGTCTGCGATCTCGGGCACCTCGAGCTCGAACAGCGTCTTGATCAGCTCGGGGTCGCGCCGCGACAGGATCACCTGCGGTCCCTTCGTGCCCGTTCGGACGTCGCGGATGACCGCCTTGATGCGCGAGCCCTGCTCGTAGCGCTCGCCGTCGACCTGCTCGGGGCCGGGCAGGAGCGCCTCGACCTTGCCGAGGTCGACGAGGATGTTCCGGCGGTCGCCCGTCTGCTGGACGATTCCCGTCACGACCTCGCCGACGCGATCGATGTACTCGTCGTACATCATCTCGCGCTCCGCCTCGCGAATGCGCTGCAGGATGACCTGCTTCGCGGTCTGCGCGGCGATGCGCCCGAAGTTCTCCGGCGTCACGTCCTCGCGCTGGATCAGGTCCTCGGGAACCTCGGACCAGTCGAGCTCCAGGTCGTCGTCGGAGAGCAGCGTGTGGTTCTTCTCGCCCGTCTCCTCCTCGAGCCGCTCGAGCTCGTCGAGCGCGCGCTCGCGCGCCTCGTCGAGCAGGCGCTCCTCGAGGTCCTCGGGGATCTCGATCGAGTACACGCGGAAATCGCCGCGGTCGTCGAGCTCCACCGTCGCGTGCCGCGTCGCACCGGGCGTCTTCTTGTACGCCGCGAGCAGCGCGTCCTCGAGCGCCGCGACGAGCGTGCCGCTCTCGATTCCCTTCTCGCGCTCGATCTCGCGAACGGCGTCAACGATCTCCTGGCTCATTCCTCGTTCCCTTCGTAGATCAGATTGGCCCGCACGATGTCGTCGTACGGTATGTCTGTTGCTTCGGCGCCGTTCCGCAGCTGGAACGAGCGCTCTCCCGCGCCGAGCACCTCGCCGCGGGCCTTGCGGGTGAGCGTCTTCACCTTCACGGTGCGGCCGACGGCCCGCTCGAAGTGCTCGCGCGTCCGCAGTGGGCGGTCGAACCCCGGCGACGAGACCTCGACGCTGTAGGTGTCGAGGTACGGCCGAAGCACGTCGGTGACCCGCTCGCACAACGCGTGGTCGACACCCTGCGGGTGGTCGACGTACACGCAGAACCGCTCCTTGCCGGTGAGCTCGAGCGCGAGCACCTCGACACCCGGCAGGGAGGACTCGACCGTGCGTGCGATTTCGCGCTGCAGCTCCCTCTCCTTCTGGTGCGGCGTCGTGGCCACCGTCGAAAACACCCCCATCTACGAAAAATGGGCGCGACCGCGCCCATTTCGAAAAACCGCTCGAAATGTGGTGTCGGAAAGGTAGCAGCTAAAGCGCGGCGTAGAGGTTGATCCGGACGCCGTCCGGGTCGCCGAGCAGGGCATAGCGCTGACCCCAGAACGCGTCCCACGGGGGTTTCTCGCCCTCGAACCCGGCCTCGACGACGCGGTTGTAGACCTCGTCGACCTCCGCCGGGGTCGCGCATTCGAGCGCGACCGAGATCTGGTTCCCGTCCTCACGTTGCCAGTCGGGTAGGAAGCTCCGAATCACCTCTTCGCTGTCGAGCATGAACCGCACGCCGTTCGGCAGGAACGCGTCGACATGAGCCTCGTCCGGCGTCTCCGGCACGTCCAGCCCGAGCAGACGGTAGAACCGGATCGACTCGGCCATGTTCGAGACCGCGATCCCGATCGCGTTGAGCTGCGGCATCAGACGACGATCGTAACGGGGCCGTCGTTCACGAGCTCGACCGACATGCGGGCACCGAAGACGCCGGTCGCCACCTCGACGCCGAGCGCGCGCAGCTCCTCGCAGAACCGTTCGTAGAGCGACTCGGCCAGCTCCGGTCGTGCGGCGCGCGAGAACGACGGCCGGTTTCCCTTCGCCGTGTCGGCGATCAGCGTGAACTGCGAGACGACGAGCGCACCGCCGTGCGTATCGAGGAGCGAGCGGTCGAACCTCCCGTCGTCGTTCTCGAAGATGCGGAGCCGTGCGATCTTCGCCGCGAGGCGCACGACGGCGGCCTCGTCGTCTCCGTCGGCGATCCCGAGGAGGATGCAGAGCCCCGCCCCGATCTCGCCGCCGGGCGTGACGCGCGCGCGGGCGACCCGCTGGACGACGGCCCTCAATCGAGGTCGAGGATCCGCGAGCTGTACGTCTCGGAGCCCGGTTGCATCGAGCTCGCGAGCTTGTAGTGGCCGTTCGCCTCGGCGGTCTTTCCCTGGTGCTCGAGCGCGCGGCCGAGTGCGTAGTGGGCGTAGTGGTCGGTCGGCGAGAGGTCCTCGACGATCGTCCGGAACTCCGCCTCCGCTTCCCGCCACCGCGCGAGCCGGAAGTACGCGATGCCGAGCGCCTCGCGGATCGACGCCTTCTCGGGCTCGAGGCGCTTCGCCTTCTCGAGCGGCACCGTCGCCTGGGCGGTCATCCCGGTGCGGAGCCGCTTCTGGCCCTCCCTGAACAGCTCGTACGCGTCGCTCATCTCAGATACGGGAAGTTCTCGCGCACCAGGTCAACGGGATTCGTGAGGCCGCGGGTGCGCCCGACCTGGATAGCAGACACCTCCGCCCCGGCGTCGGTCGCGAGCCGGAACACGTCCTGCAGCTCGTACGGCGGGTTCCCCGGCAGGGGGTCGAGGTGCTCGTGGACGCGGGCGCCGACGAGCCACAGCGGCGCCTTCTCGCGAGGGAGGGCGACTGCGCCGTCCGCCCCCGCCGCCTCCTGCGCGAACCGTGCGAGCGCTCCGGGCTCGAACAGGGTGTCGGCGGCGAGCACGAGGTACGGCGGCAGGCCGCCTGCCCGGAGCACCGCGTCGGCGGAGCCCTGACCGGGCGGCTGGCGCACGAACTCGACCGGGTACGGGAGCGGTGCGAGGAGCGCCTCGACCTGCTCCGCGAGGTGACCGGTGACGACGACGATCCGGTCGCAGAACGCTCCCAGCTCGTGCACGAGCGTGACGACGACGGGCCGGCCGTCGATCGGGAGGACCGGCTTCGGCCAGTGCTCGGTGAGCGGGCGCATGCGCGTCCCCTCGCCGGCGGCCATCACGACGGCCTCTATGACCCGAGCAGCCTTTCGACCTCGTCGAGGATCGCCGCCGCGACCTTTTCCTTGACGGTCTTCTCGACGGTCCGCTCGGCGTCGCGCGCGATGAGGGTCACCTCGTTCTCGCGCGCGTCGAAACCGATGTCCGCGCGGCCGACGTCGTTGTAGACGACGAGGTCGGCGTTCTTCGTCTCGAGCATCGCGCGCTTGCGCGCCAGACCTTCCGCTCCGTGCTCCGCGCCGAACGCGACGAGCACCTGACCGTCGCGCTTCCGGTCGCCGAGCAGCTTTGCGATGTCCTGCGTCGGCTCGAGCTCGACCGTCCAGCCGCGGTCGTCCTTCGCGCGCTTGCCCGCGAGCGCGTCGGCCGGGCGGTAGTCCGCGACCGCGGCGGCGAGCAGGAGCACGTCGGCATCGGGCAGCGCGAGCGCAGCATCGAGCATCGCGTCCGCGGTCGGCGTCGGAATCGTCTCGACCCCGTGCGGCGGCGCCACTGCGAGGTTCGCCGCGAGGAGGACGACGTCGGCGCCGCGGCGGCGCGCTTCCTCCGCGAGCGCGACACCCATGCGCCCGGAGGAGCGGTTGCCCACGAAGCGGACGCTGTCGAGCGGCTCGCGGGTGCCGCCCGCGGTGACCAGCACGCGCTTCCCGACGAGGGCGCCGGGCGCCAGGAGCTGCTCGACGCGCGCGGCGATCTCGTCCGGCTCGGCCATCCGGCCCACACCCCATTCCCCTTCGGCCATCTCACCTTCGTCGGGGCCGACGAGCTCGACGCCCCGGCCGACGAGCGCCTCGACGTTCGCGCGCGTCGCCGCGTGCGCCCACATCCGCGGGTTCATCGCCGGCGCGACGAGGACGGGCCCGCGGTGCGCGAGCGCAGCCTCCGTGAGCACGTTGTCGGCGATCCCGTGCGCGAGCTTCGCGAGCGTGTTCGCCGTGCACGGCGCCACGACGAGCACGTCGGCCCGCGTCAGGTGCTCGTAGACGTCCTCGCTGCGTGGGCGCCGTGCGAGCGCAAGGAACGTCTCCTCCGCGACGAAGCGCTGCGCGCCGGGCGTGACGAGCGGAATCACGTCGTGGCCCTGCTTCACGAGCAGGCGCACGAGCTCGCACGCCTTGTAGGCGGCGATTCCCCCTGTCACTCCGACCAGGATCCGGCTCACACCGGAATTGTGGCTACTTCTTGGAGTTCGAGGAGTACTCGTAGACGATCTTGCCCTCGGCCGTCTCCTCGAGGGCCATCGTCAGGTAGTTCTTCGAGCGCGACTCGATCAGCGGCGGCGCGAACTCGTCGAACGTCCCCTCACCGAGCTGGTGGTGGTAGTTGTTGATCTGCCGCGCGCGCTTGGCCGCGACGATCACGAGTGCGTACCGGGAGTCCACCTGGTCGAGAAGCTCGTCGATGCGGGGATGGATCATGGTCGGGCCATGGTAGCGGGAACGCCGAGATGCCTGGCGACGATCTCCGCGAGCGCGTCTGCGGCGCGGTCGCGGTCGTCGTTCGCGACCACGTAGTCGAAGTCCGCGGCCTCGCCGAGCTGCTCGCGCGCCTTGCGCAGGCGGTCGTCGATCACGCCCGAGCTCTCCGTCGCGCGGTCACGCAGCCGGCGCTCGAGCTCGTCGACGGGCGCCGTCACGAAGATCGTCACCGCGCCGTCGGTGCGCCGCTTCACGCGCTTCGCGCCCTCGGTCTCGAGCTCGAGGAGCGGCGCCTTGCCCTGCGCACGCAGCCGCTCGATCTCGCTGTTCAGCGTGCCGTACCGGTTGCCGACGAAGTCGACCCACTCGAGGAAGTCGCCGCGCTCGCGCCTGCGCTCGAACTCGTCGTGATCGAGGAACCAATAGTGAACGCCGTTCTCCTCCCCCGGCCGCTGCCCGCGCGTCGTCGCCGACACGGCAAGCGCGAGCTCCGGGAAGCGCGGCAGGACGAGCTTGATCAGCGTGCCCTTGCCCGCGCCGGACGGGCCCGTGACGACGAAGACTGGCTTAGCGGTGGTTGAAGAGTGCAATCAGCTCGTGCCGCTGGCGGTCCGAGAGGCCGCCGACCGTCTTCGACTGGCTGATGCGGCACTGGTTGAGCAGGCGCGCAGCCTTGACGCGTCCGAACTTCGGCACTGCCATCAGCATGTCGAAGACCTTCGCGGTGGAAACGTACTCGGGCGGCTCGCTCAGGATCTGCTCGATCGACACCGACCCCGACTTCAGATCCTTCTTCAACTGCGCACGCTTGACACGGATGTCGTTCGCTCGCTTCAGCGCCTCCATCCGTTGGTCGAGCGAGCGGACGGGCGCCTGAACCTGAGTCTGGGGGGGCACCATGAGCGCCGCATCCTACCAACCTCGCGGCCGCGTGCAACTACCAACCTTTCGCGCGATTGTCCGATTTGGCAACACGTTTCCGCAATCGTTTCGCGAGCTCGCGATTGACACGCGACGGCCACCGCGGACCGCCGTAGACGAACGCGGTGTACGCCTGCACGAGCGTCGCGCCTGCATCGATTCGCTCGAGCACGTCGTCGGCTGTCTCGACGCCGCCGACGGAGACGAGCACGACGTCGTCGTCGACGTTCGCGCGCAACAGCCGCAGCACTTCGAGCGAGCGCGCGCGCAGCGGCGGACCCGACAACCCGCCCTGCGGACCGTCGTGCACGATCGTCGTGTTGGTCGCGACGATGCCCTCGAGTCGAAGCTCGCGCGCAAGGTGCGCGATCGCGACGACGTCGTCGTCCGCGAGGTCCGGCGCGATCTTCACGAGCAGCGGCGTGTCGCCCACCGCCGGCCGCACCGCCTCGACGACCTCGCGGAGGCGCTCGACGCTCTGCAGGTCGCGGAGGCCGGGCGTGTTGGGCGAGCTCACGTTGACGACGAGGTAGTCGACGAGCGGCGCGAGCCGCCTGGCCGCCGCGGCTGCCTCGGCGAGGCTGCCGTCACGCCGTCGCGACACGTTTGCGCCGATTACCAGCCCTTTTGGCCGCCGTTCCAGGCGCGTCGCGACCGCCTCGGCGCCCTCGCTCGGGAACCCCATCCGGTTGACGAGGGCGCGCTCCGCGCGTCGGCGGAAGATCCGCGGCCGTTCGTTCCCCGGCTGCGGATCGAGCGTCACCGTTCCGATCTCGACGTGCCCGAACCCGAGCAGGCCGAGTGCCTCGAAGACACGGGCGTCCTTGTCGAGACCGGCCGCGACACCGAGCGGCGAGCTGTGAACGCGGCCGAACGCGTGCACCTCGAGCACGTGGTCGACGCGCTGCGGCACGAGCCGGACGAGCGGCGTCGCGATGCGCAGCGCGTGCAGCGCGATCACATGCGCACGCTCGGGGTCGATGCGTAGAAGCAGCCGGTGGAGCACCTACGACGCGCGCGCCCGCGTCTCCACGTCGATGCGCTCCTGCAGCGACAGCGCATCCTCGATGCGCGCGTTCGCGATCGCGTGCACCGCCGCCGTCGCAGCGGCGATCGTCGTGATGCACGGGACACGCGCCGTCAGCGCAGCCTCACGGATGAGGTAGCCGTCGGACCGAGGCTCCGGTCCACCGTCGGGCGTGTTCACGACGAGGTTGCACCGGCCGCGGCGAATCAGGTCGACGACCGACGGGACCGGACGATCCTCGGACACCTTGCGGATCTCGAGGACCTCGAGCCCCGCGTTGCGGAGCGTCTCCGCCGTGCCGCCCGTCGCGTAGAGCACGAACCCGAGACCGGCGAACGCGGCGGCGACCGGGACGACTGCCGGCTTGTCCGCGTCGCGCACCGACAGGAAGACGGCACCGTCGCGCGGCAGCGGGCGTCCCGCTGCACGCTCCGCCTTCGCGAGCGCGGTCGGCAGGTCGGCGGCGCTCGTCATCACCTCGCCGGTCGAGCGCATCTCCGGCCCGAGGACGGGGTCGGCGCCGGGGAAACGCGCGAACGGGAGCACGGCCGCCTTGACGCTCACCTGCTTCGGCGGCCGCTCCGCCGGCAGCCCGAGCTGTGCGAGCCGCGCCCCGGCCGCGAGCTTGCACGCGGCGGCCACGAGGTTGACGCCGATCGCCTTCGACGCGAACGGCACCGTCCGCGACGCGCGCGGGTTGACCTCGAGCACGAACACCTCGTCGTCGGCGACCGCGAGCTGCACGTTCAGGACGCCGACGACGCCGAGCGCCGGCCCGAGCCGCCGGACGATCCGGTGGATCTCGGCGAGCGCCTCCGGCGTCAGCGACTGCGCCGGCAGGACGCACGCGGAGTCGCCCGAGTGCACCCCTGCCTCCTCGACGTGCTGCATCACCGCGGCGACGTACGTGTCGCGGCCGTCGCACAACGCGTCGACGTCGATCTCGATCGCGTTCTGGAGAAAGCGGTCGACGAGCGTCGGCCCCTGGACGCCGGCGAAGGCGCTGCGCACCTGGTCGGCGTCGTGACAAACGCGCATCGCCCGGCCGCCCAGGACGTACGAGGGCCGCACGAGCACGGGGTAGCCGATGCGGTCGGCGATGTCGACCGCCTCGGCGCCCGACTCCGCGATCCCCCACTCCGGGCAGGCGATCCCGAGATCCCGTAGGAGCGTCCCGAAGCGTTCGCGGTCCTCGGCGAGGTCGACGGCCTCGAACGGCGTCCCGAGGATCCGGTACCCGGCCGCCTCGAGATCGCGTGCGAGCTTGAGCGGCGTCTGCCCGCCGAACTGGATGACGACGCCGTCCGGCCGCTCGCGCTCGCACACCGCGAGAACCCCGGGCGCGTCGAGCGGCTCGAAGTACAGCCGGTCCGACACGTCGTAGTCGGTCGACACCGTTTCCGGGTTGCAGTTCACCATCACCGCCTCGTAGCCGAGCTCGCGGAACGTCTGCACCGCGTGCACGCAGCAGTAGTCGAACTCGATCCCCTGCCCGATGCGGTTCGGGCCGGAGCCGAGGATGACGACACGCTTGGCCGCGCCGGGCGGCCGCGCCTCGTCGCGCTCGCCCCACGTCGCGTAGAAGTAGTTCGACGCTGCGGCGACCTCGCCGGCGCACGAGTCGATGCGCCGGTAGACCGGCGGCTCGATCCGCTGCCGCGCCTCTTCGACGCTCAGCTGCTCGAGCTCGCGCGCAAACCACGGATGGAGATTCTCGGGGCGCCAGTCGAACGGCCCTTCGAGGCCGCGCTTCGCCTTCACGAACGCCTCGATGAACGTGCGGCCGATGCCCATCGTCTCGCCGACCGCCTTCATCTGCGTGCCCAGTGTGGCGTCCGCGCCGGGGAACTTCTCGAACGCGAAGCGCGGGATCTTCACGACGACGTAGTCGAGCGTCGGCTCGAAACTCGCCGGCGTCGTGCCGGTGAGGTCGTTCGGGATCTCGTCGAGCGTGTATCCGACGGCGAGCTTCGCCGCGACCTTCGCGATCGGGTACCCGGTCGCCTTGGACGCGAGCGCGGAGCTGCGCGACACGCGCGGGTTCATCTCGATCACGCGGATCTCCCCGCTCGAGCGGTCGCGCGCGAACTGGATGTTCGAGCCGCCCGTGTCGACGCCGACGGCCCGGATGATGGCGATCGCGCTGTCCCGCAGCTCCTGGTAGGCCTCGTCGCTCAGCGTCATCTGCGGCGCGACGGTGACCGAGTCGCCGGTGTGCACCCCCATCGGATCGAGGTTCTCGATCGAGCAGACGATCACCACGTTGTCGGCGCGGTCGCGCACGACTTCGAGCTCGAACTCGTCCCAGCCGCGCACGGACTCCTCGACGAGCACCTGGTGGATGGGCGACTCGGCGAGCCCGCGCTCGACCTGCTTCCGCAGCTGCTGCGCGTCCTCGGCGAAGCCGCCGCCGTGGCCGCCGAGCGTGAACGCCGGCCGTACGACCGCGGGCACGGAGACGCCGTCGAGGTCGTCGAGGGACGTCACGATCCGCGACGTCGGCGTCTTCAGCCCGACCGACTCGACGGTGTGCTTGAAGAGCTCGCGATCCTCGGCCCGCTGGATCGCGTCGATGTTCGCGCCGATGAGCTCGATCCCGAGCGCGTCGAGCGCGCCCGCGGCGTCGAGCTCGCGCGCGAGGTTGAGCGCGGTGCCTCCGCCCATCGTCGGCAGCAGCGCATCGGGCCGCTCCCGCTCGAGCACCGCGAGGACGCCCTCGACGTCGAGCGGCTCCAGGTACGTGCGGTCGGCGAAGCCGGGGTCGGTCATGATCGTCGCCGGGTTCGAGTTGACGACGATCGTGCGGAAGCCGTCGTCGCGCAGCACCTTCAGCGCCTGGCAGCCCGCGTAGTCGAACTCCGCCGCCTGCCCGATCACGATCGGGCCGCTGCCGATCAGCGCGATGCTCTGGATGTCCGTCCGCCTAGGCAACGGCCTTCAGCTCCTCGACGAAGCCGCCGATGATCGACGCCGCGTCGTGCGGCCCGGGAGACGCCTCCGGATGGAACTGCGCCGAGCGTGCCCGCAGCTCCGGGTAGTCGAGCCCCTCGACCGTGCCGTCGTACAGCGAGCTGTGCGTGACGCCGGACTCGTCGCCGGCCGCGACGGCGAAGCCGTGGTTCTGCGAGGTCACGAGAACGCGCCGGGTGCGGTGGTCGAGCACCGGGTGGTTCGCACCGCGGTGGCCGAACGGGAGCTTGTACGTCTCCTTCCCGGTCGCGAGCGCAAGCAGCTGGTGGCCGAGGCACACGCCGAGCACCGGGGTGCGCCCGAGGAGCTCCTGCAGCATCTTCGTCTCGCCGTCGAGCGGCGCGGGGTCGCCGGGCCCCGGCGACAGCAGCACGCCGTCGTAGGGCGCGAGCGTGTCCGCGTCGACGTCGTTCGGGTAGACGTCGACCGCGGCGCCGGCCGCCGCGAGCCGGCGCAGGATCGAGCGCTTGCAGCCGAAGTCGACGACCGCGACGCGGACGTCGCCTTCGGGCGCGAACGTGTACGTCGCCTTCGTCGTGACGCCGGCGACGAGCGACGCTCCGGCCATCGACGGCTGCGCACGCACCGCCGAGAGCACCTCCTCGACGTCGTGCTCGCCGGCGACCGCGGCCGCGCGCATCGC
Organism: Gaiellaceae bacterium; assembly: GCA_036518135.1. Lineage (GTDB taxonomy): Bacteria > Actinomycetota > Thermoleophilia > Gaiellales > Gaiellaceae > PALSA-600. The sequence continues at coordinate 22,710 of DATDNT010000082.1, forward strand.
GCCCGCCTCCCGCAGGTGGAGGACGAGCGACCGCGTGTCGACCCCCGACAGCGCGACGAGGTTCCGCTCGTGCAGCCAGTCCGTCCACTCCGGCCCGCGCGCTTCGCGCATGACGACGGCCGTCGCATGCGCACGGCCCGACTCCGACCGACGCTCGTCGACGCCGTAGTTCCCGACCATCGACGCCGTGAAGCAGACGATCTGCCCCTCGAAGCTCGGGTCGGTCGCGACCTCCTGGTAGCCCGTCATCGACGTCGTGAAGACGGCCTCGCCGAAGGCGAAGCCCTCGGCACCGACCGACTCGCCGGCGAACACCGTCCCGTCCTCGAGGATCAGGGCGCCGATCATTCGTACGCCACCCGGCCGTTCGCGATCGTCATGCGGACGCGGCTCCGCAGGCGCTTGCCGAGGAGCCACGAGTTCGCCGACCGCGAGCGGAGCGTCTCTCGGCTCACGCGCCAGCTGCCGGTGAGGTCGAGCAGCGTCAGGTTCGCCGTCGCGCCGACCGCGACGCGCGGCCGGTCGAGGCCGAAGATCGACGCCGGGCCGGCGGACATCCGCTCGAGGAGCGTCTCGAGCGACAGGATCCCGGGCTCGACGAGATGCGTGTAGAGCGCCGCGAACGCGGTCTCGAGCCCGACCACTCCGAACGGCGCGGCCTCGAACGGGACGTCTTTCTCCTCCAGCGAGTGCGGTGCGTGATCCGTCGCGATCGCGGCGATCGTGCCGTCGCGAACCGCGTCGATCAGCGCCGTGCGGTCGTCGTCCGTCCGAAGCGGCGGGTTCATCTTCACGTTCGCGTCGAGCGTGCGCACGGCCTCGTCGGTGAGGCAGAGGTGGTGCGGTGTCGCCTCCGCCGTGACCTGCGCGCCGCCGGCGTGCGCACGGCGCACGTGGTTCACCGACTCGCGCGCCGAGAGGTGCATGAGGTGCACGGGCCGGCCCGTGTCGGCGGCAAGGTCGACGTCGCGCGAGACCATCAGGCTCTCGCCCAGCGACGGCCACCCGCCGATGCCGAGCTCCGTCGCCACGGCGCCCGCGTGGGCGTGGCCGCCGCGCGTCAGCGACTGCTCCTCGCAGTGCACCGCGATCGGACGGCCGGTGATCGCGTTGTACTGGAGTGCCCGCCGCATCACGCTCGCCGCGGCAACCGGCCGCCCGTCGTCGGTGAAGCCGACGGCCCCGGCGTCGGCGAGCGCGCCCATCTCCGTCAGCTCCTCGCCGCACTGGGCTTTCGTGATCGCGGCGAAGAACCCGACGGGCACGTGCGCTTCGGCGGCGGCGCGCGTGCGAAGACCGCGCAGAGTCTCCGCGTCGTCGACGACGGGATCCGTATTCGGCATCGCGAGGATCGCGCAGTACCCGCCGGCCGCCGCGGCCGCGGTCCCGCTCTCGATCGTCTCCTCGTCCTCGCGCCCCGGGGTGCGCAGGTGGACGTGCGGGTCGACGAACGCGGGGACGAGCGTGAGCCCCGCGGCATCGACGACGCGGTGCGCATTCGTGTCGAGGCTCTCGCCGATCTGCGCGATCACGCCCGCGTCGATGCGGACGTCGACCGTCGCGTCGACACCCTCGACGACATCGAGGACGCGCGCCCCGCGCACGACGACGTTCTCCCGACCCCGCGGCCCTGCGAGCATCACGCCACCCCCACTTGCGTCTCGACGGCGACCGGCCCGGCGGTGAGCAGGTCGTACAACACGGCCATCCGGACGACGAGGCCCGAGCGCACCTGGTCGACGACGAGCGAGTAGTCGGCGTCGGCGACACGCGAATCGATCTCGACTCCGCGGTTCATCGGGCCGGGGTGCATCACCTTCTGCCCGTCGCGCACGCGCTCGGGCGTGATCCCCCACCGCTCCGTGTACTCGCGAAGCGACGGCAGGAAGCTCGACTGCATCCGCTCCTTCTGCATCCGGAGGACGTAAATGACGTCGGCGTCGGAAATCGCGTCGATGTCGTGCGACACGGGCGCGAGGCCCTTCGGCACGAGCGTCGGCGGCCCGACGAGGATCGTGCGTGCGCCGACGAGTTCGAGCGCCTGGACGAGCGACCGCGCGACGCGGGAGTGCGCGACGTCGCCGACGATCGCGACGTGGAGGCCGTCGAGCCGGCCGAGCGCCTGCTCCATCGTGTAGAGGTCGAGCAGCGCCTGCGTCGGATGCTGATGCTTGCCGTCGCCGGCGTTGACGACGCTCGCGTCGGTGTGACGCGCGACGAACTCGGCGGCACCCGCTTCCGGGTGACGGAGAACGATCACGTCCGGGTCGTACGCCGACAGCGTCAGCGCCGTGTCCTTCAGAGACTCGCCCTTGTCGACGGACGATCCCGACGACTTCAGCGTCAGCACGTCTGCCGACAGGCGCTTGGCCGCGAGCTCGAACGACGAGGACGTGCGTGTGGACGACTCGTAAAAGAGGTTGACGACGAGGCGACCGCGCAGCGTCGGCAGCTTCTTGTTGTCGCGCTCCTGCGACTGGGCGAAGGAGCGTGCGGCGGCGAGCAGCCGCTCGACGTCCGTGCGCGTGAGATCGGCCACCGAGACGAGGTGGCGCCGCTCGCGGGGTGGCAGCAGGACGCGGAGATCACTCATCGTCCGTCTCCGAGACGAGGACGACGCGGTCGATCTCGTCGATCTCGAGCAGCTCGACGTGGATCCGGTCGGTGCGCGAGGTCGGCAGGTTCTTGCCGACGTAGTCCGGGCGGATGGGCAGCTCGCGATGGCCGCGGTCGGCGAGCACGGCGAGCTGCACGCGGTCGGGGCGGCCGAAGTCGATGAGCGCGTCGATCGCCGCGCGGATCGTGCGCCCGGTGTAGAGGACGTCGTCGACGAGGATCACGGTGCGTCCTTCGAGCCCGAAGTCGAGCTTCGTGTCGCGGACGACCGGCTGCGGCCGCCGGGGCGCGCTGCCCGCGCGGACGTGGACGTCGTCACGGTGGAAGGTGATGTCGAGCTGGCCGAGCGCGAGCTCGATGCCCGACCGCTCCTCGACGAGGCGGCGGAGACGCTGCGCCAGCGGCACGCCGCGCGTGTGGATGCCGACGAGCGCGACCGTGTCGAGGTCGTCGTTGCGCTCGATGATCTCGTGCGCGATGCGGGAGAGGGTTCGCCGGACCTGTTCTTCGTCCAGCAGGACGCGATGCTCCGCGCCCACGGCAGGGTGAGACATTCGACTCCTTTCCGGCCTCGCTGAGCCGGGTTAAAGGGTTGACGCGCGCCCGGAGCATAGACGGACCCTCCGGACGGATCCGTCCGCACTAGTAGATTCCCGCGCGTGAAGGGGGAGCTCCTCGAGCGCTACGCGCGGCTCGTGGTGGAAACGGGTGCGAACGTCCAGCACGGCCAGCAGGTCCTGATGATCGCCCCGCCGACCGCGGCGCCGCTCGTGCGCGCGGTCGCGGCTGCCGCGTATCGTCGAGGCGCTCGCTTCGTCGACCCGTGGTACTTCGACTCCGACGTGAAGCGGATCCGCGCGTTGGAGGCGGATCCCGAAACGCTCGAGTTCGTGCCGCCGTGGTACGGGAAGCGCCTGCTCGAGCTCGGAGCGGCGCACGGCGCGCGCATCTCGGTCGCGCCGAACACGCCGCCCGGGCTGATGGACGGGGTCGATCCCGCGATCGCCGGCCGCGACCAGCTCCCGTCGCTCGAGGAGCACTACGACGTGATCAACGACAAGACGACGAACTGGTGCGTCGTCCCGTGGGCGAACGAGGCCTGGGCGAGGGCCGCGCATCCGCAGCTCGAGCCTGCGGCGGCGCTCGCGAAGCTCTGGGAGGAGCTCGTCTACGTCCTGCGGCTCGACACCGACGATCCCGCGGCGGCTTGGCGCGAGCGGGCGCAGCAGCTCGGCGAGGCGGGCTCGAAGCTCGACGACGCGCGCTTCGACGCACTCCGGTTCGAGGGGCCCGGGACAGACCTGACGGTCGGCCTTCTCCCCACGTCGCACTTCAACGGGGGCGAGTCGAAGACGATCGACGGCGTCCCACACATCGCGAACCTGCCGACCGAGGAGGTCTTCACCTCGCCCGATCCCGCCCGCGCCGACGGCGTCGTCACCGCCACGAAGCCCCTCGATCTCAGCGGCACGCAGGTGCACGGCCTGCGGATCCGCTTCGAGGGCGGCCGCGCGGTCGAGATCGAGGCCGACGAAGGCGCCGAAGCGCTCCGCGCCCGCTGCGCGAAGGACGAGGGGGCGTCGCGCCTCGGCGAGCTGGCGCTCGTCGACCGGGAGGGCCGGATCGGCAAGACCGGCACCGTCTTCTTCAACACGCTGCTCGACGAGAACGCGGCGAGCCACCTCGCCCTCGGAAACGCCTATGCGACCGCCGTCGGCGACGACGACCGCGGACGCATCAACGCGAGCACGATCCACATCGACTTCATGATCGGCTCCGACGACGTCGCCGTCACCGGCATCACGCGCGACGGGACGGAGGTGCCGGTGCTACGCGGCGGGAGCTGGCAGCTCTGACTTCGGGGGCCGCGCGCCCTTGCGGACGAGCGTCGGCTCGCCGCGCTCGGCGTACGGCACTTCGATCACGTCGAAGTCGCGCGGCGCGACGGTGCGCTCGAAGACCTGACGCGCCTCGTCGAGGAGTTCCGAGCCGAAGTACCGGGGCGAGAGGTGCGTGAGCGCGAGCAGCCGGACGTCGGCAGCCGCGGCGATCTCCGCCGCCTGCCGCGCCGTCGAGTGGAGCGTGTCGGCGGCGCGCTCGCCCTCTTCGTCGCCGAATGTCGCCTCGTGCACGAGCACGTCCGCTCCCTCGGCAAGCACGCGCACCGTCTCGACCGGCGCGGTGTCGCCGGTGATCACGATCCGCCGTCCCGGGCGCGCCTCGCCGAGGACGGCGTCGGGCGTGACGACGGCGCCGTCGTCGAGCGTCACCGACTCGCCGCGCTGGAGGGCGCCGCGCTCGCGGCCGGGCGGCACGCCGAGCGCGTCGGCGGCGGCGACGTCGAAGCGGCCGGGCCGGTCGTCCTCGGCGAGCGCGTAGCCGACCGCGGAGACGCCGTGGTGCACCGGGAAGACGAGGAGCCGGTACCCGTTGCGGTCGAGCGCGTCTCCGGGCCGGAGCTCCACGAGCTCGAGCTCGTAGGTGAGCTTCCCGTAGACCCGGCGCAGCGCGGTGAACAGCTCCTTGAGCCCCGGCGGGCCGTACACGGTCAGCGGAACGTCGCGGCCGCGGAGGGCGAACGTCTTCAGCATCCCGGGCAGCCCCAGGGTGTGGTCGGCGTGGAAGTGCGTGAGGAAGACCTCTTCGAGGTCGGGCAGCCCGAGGGACGAGCGCATCAGCTGCCGTTGCGTCCCTTCGGCGCAGTCGAACAGGAGCCGCTCGCCGCCTCGGCGGACGAGCAGCGCCGTCGGCGCACGGCCGGCCGTGGGTGCGCTCGCCGAGGTCCCGAGAAAGACGATGTCCAGGTCCATGCCGCCGCGTAGTCTCGCAGCGGCGCCGGAACCGCCTTACGGGAGGACGATCCGTTGCCCGACGCTGACGTCGGCGCCGGGCAGATGGTTCGCGCGCTCGATCCGCCAGATCGCGTCGCGCACGTCGCCGCCGTAATGGCGCTGTGCGATCCCCCACAGCGTGTCGTTCGGGCGGACGGTGACCACCTGCTTGGCCCCATGTGCCTGCGAGGAGCGTGCCGCGACCGTCCAGACGAGGAGCGCGACGCCGACCAGAATGAGGATTCTTCCGAACATGTGTTCGCCCATGCTAGCGAACGCACGTTCGGTCCGTCAAGGGCCGAAGTGCAACAGCTTCGGAACGATCGTGTGCCGCGAGACGCGCAGCTCCAGCATCGTCCGGGCCGGAGCCCGCCGCCGCTCGGTCGGCGAGCCCGGGTTCAGGATCCAGACGCCCTCGACCTGCTCGACCTGCGGGACGTGGGTGTGCCCGTAGACGACGGCGGCGCAGCCCGGGAAGCGGGCGGCGAGACGCGCCTCGCGACCCGCCCGCGCGCCCCCGATGTGCACCATCCCGATGCGCGTGTCGCCCGCCTCCACCACGCGCTCGCCCGGGAGGAGCGCCTGGAGCGCCGGCTCGTCGATGTTCCCGTGGACCGCCTCGACCGGCGGCCCGAGCCGCCTCAGCTCCTCGAGGAACGAGATCGCAACGAGGTCGCCCGCGTGGAGGATCAGGTCGGCGTGCCGCAGCCGCTCGATGCACTCGGACGGGAGCGCCCGGGCGCCCTTCGGCAGGTGCGTGTCGGCGATGACGGCGATCCGCATACGGCGAGGGCCCCGTCGCCGGGGCCCTCGTGATCGTGCCAAACGCGAAATGCGCCTAGTGCTTGATGCACTGCCCCTTCTTGGTCTTCTTCTTGCACGGCGTCGATGTCTTCGTCGTCCTGGCGGGCTTCGCCGGCGTGCCGATCGTGAACGGCTTCGACGTCAGCGTCGTCGTTCGCGACGGATTCGTCGCCGCCTTCAGCACGATCTGGATCATGTAGGTCCCGGGCGGGAACGGCCCCTGGATCTTGATCCCCGGCTTGTAGTACGCCTGCAACGAGCCCGTGAGCGGCGCGAGCGAGCGCACCGCGGCCGGCCGCCGCGTGCCCGCGCTCGCCGAGAGGAGCGACACCGTGTACGACGCGTCCTCGGTCGCCGTCATCGACGTCCAGAGCGTCTTCAGCGTCGCGGGCTTCGGCGTCGGCTGCGAGCCCGGAGCAGTGCCGGGGCCGCCGAAGATCGCCTGGGCGCCCACCACCTGCGTCGTGTGCGTCCACGCGGTCGAGATGCCCGACACCGGCGAGACGCAGTTCCCCTTGTCGGCGCCGATCGCCTGCTGCATCGCCGTGTACGACTGCTTGTGGGCGAGGTCCGCGTACATGTTCCCCGACTGGAAGCCGTCGGAGAGTCCCGTGTCGTCGATCAGCGGGAACCAGAGGACCGCCTTGACGTCCGGGTCGCACTCGCCGATGTGCGCGAGCTCGACGTGGCGGACCGCCTGCGTCGCCTCGTCGATCGGCTGCACGTTCTCGGGCGGATGGTTGTAGGCCGCCTCGTGGCCCGTGACCGTCGTCTGCTCGCCGGCCTCGTCGAGGTTCATCGGCAGGCCCTGACTCGCGAACCGCGCACTCTGCGCGGTGCGGCCGCCCGGCTGCTCCGCGGGTACCGGCTGGCCCGTCCCGTTGAACGCGTCCCACAGCGCCTGCTTGATCCGGTCGAGGTTCGCGGCTCCGGCCTGCGGCCACTGGAACGGCTTCGAGAACGGATCCGCGTCCTGCACGGGCGGGTACGGGTGCATGTTGAACTCGTCGAAGATCGGCTTTGTCCGGCCGGAGGCGCGGTAGGCGTCGCCCATGTACTTGATGAACCACACCGGAGAGTGGCTCGGGTTCGACGTCGCCGTCGCGTTGTCGTTGCCGCGCGAGGAGATCGCGGGCCCCCACACGACCGAGTCGGGACGCACCGTCTTCAGCGCGTCGTACGACGCCGCGAGCGTGTGCTCGTAGTCCGTCGCCGCCGCGTCGTGGCCGCCCGCGTACTGCGGCTGCCAGAAGCGGTTCACGTTCGGCTCGTTGCCGACGATGAAGTTCGTCACGGACGGAAACGCCTGTCCCACGAGCGCGACGAAGCTCGCGAACTGCCCCTGCGCCGCAGTGTTCGACCCGATCGCCGCAGGGTGCAGCGGGTAGATCGAGAGGATCGGCCGCATGTTGTTCAGCACGGCGCAGTCGATCGCGAGTTGCAGGTTCGCCTGATATTGGATGACGGTCGGCGTCGACTCGTCCCACTGGACCGTCATGCGCAGATCCTGGTAGCCGATGTCCTTGGCCGCGTTCCACCACACGTCGCCGCACGCGTGGAACTTCGGCCAGTCGTCCGCCACGCCGTAGCGCATGGGGTCCGCACTCGCGCTCGACACGACGAACAGCGCCGCGAGCGCGGTGATTGCCGCAAGCAGTTTTTTCAAGGGTGCCCTCTCGTGAAGATGAACCGTTCGCCCTACAAGATCGCGTGTTCGGCAGGCACCCTCGACCCCCTTTCTAGGGGATCACAGCGTCGACGAGCACGCCAGCGCCGAACCGCACCGGGTCGGTCGCCGGCAGGCCCGTGTCCTCCTCGGCCTCCTCGATCGCGCGAATCGCGTCGTCCTCGTCCAGGTCGCGCGTGTTGAGCGCGACCGCAGCGACCTTCGCCGGCCGCGCGATCAGGCTCAGCCGCTCGTGCAGGTCGACGAGATCCGAGAGCGGCGGGATCGGGAACCGTTCGTCCTCGTCGACGAAGCGCTGGCCGGCCTTGTGGCAGAGCACGTACGCGTGGGGCGCCGAGCCGTGGATCAGCCCCAGCGTGACGCCGGAGTACATCGGGTTCAGGAGCGAGCCCTGCCCCTCGACGAAGAGGAGCTCGCCGCCGCGCCGAACGCCCTCGAGCACGAGCTGCTCGGTCGCGCCGGCGATGAAGTCGGAGACGACGGCGTCGACGGAGATCCCCCACCCCGCGATCGCGATGCCGGTCTGGCCGGTCGGGATGAACTCGCTCTTCACGCCGCGGCGGCGCGCCTCGCGGTCGAGCTCGAGCGCGACCGTCATCTTCCCGATCGCACAGTCGGACCCGACGAGCGTGACGACCTTCGCCGGGTGCGTGAGGTTCTCCCCGGTCGGGACGTTGAGCCCCGGCGGCGCCTTCCGGAGGTCGCGCAGCTCGACGCCGTGGAGCGCCGCGAGCTCCGCCATCTCCGCGTCGGCCGACAGGAACTCGTGCAGCCCGTTCTCGATGTCGAGCCCCGCCTCGATGCACTCGACGAGCAGCGTGCGCCACTCCGGCGGGAACCGCCCGCCCGCCGTCGCGACGCCGACGAGCGCCGTCGTCGGCTCGAAGCGGAGCGCGTCGGCGACCGCGTGGACGAGTGGGAATCCCTCGAGCTCGTTCGCATCGGTCTGCGAGTCGAGAACGCAGACGACGTCTGCGGGCGCGTAGCGCATGACTCCGCGCGCCGTCTTGCCGTAGTGCGCGTCGCCGGACTTGCCCTCGGCGAGGATCAGGAGCCTACGCGGGCGCGACACCGAGACCGGGTCTGTCGGACGGGAGCTGCACGCCGTCGCTGAACTCGACGCCCGGCCACGGGTCCGACGCGAGCAGCAGGTTGCCGTCGAGGTCGACGTGGTCCATGAGGCTCGAGATGTGCGCGCCCGGCGCGATCCCGAGACCGGACTCGACCATGCAGCCGAGCATGACGCCGAGGCCGAGCGCGCGCGCCGCGTGCACCATGCGCACCGCCTCGCGGATGCCGCCCGACTTCGCGAGCTTGATGTTGATCCCATGGGCGATCTCCGCGCACCGCGCGACGTCGGCGAGCCCGTGCACGTCCTCGTCGACGAAGATCGGGACGGGCGAGCGCCGCTTCAGCTCGACGCCGGCCCCGTCGCCCGCCGGAAGCGGCTGCTCGCAGTACTGCAGCGTCGCCATCTGCGGCAGGTACTCGAGCGCCTCGTCGAGGCTCCACGCCTCGTTGACGTCGCACTGCAGGGGCAGGTCGGTGACCTTTCGCACCGCGGCGACGCGCTCGGCGTCGAGCCCGTCGCGGCCGCCGAGCTTCAGCTTGAGCCGGCGGAACCCGCGGCCCGCGACCTTCTCCGTCCGGCGCGCCATGTCGTCGGGGTCGCCGAGCCAGATCGTCCACGACGTCGGTGGGCCGACGCGCTTCAGGCCGAGGAGCTTGTGCACCGGCTGCCCGACGAGCTTGCCCTGGAGGTCGTGCAGCGCATGGTCGAGAGCCGCCCGCGCGGCGTCCTCACCCGGCGGCAACCGCTCCCAGATCTCGTCGAGCGCGAACGGGTCGTCGCCCACGTCGACGTGCTCGAGCCAGGCGACCGCAGATTCGGCCGACTGGTCGTACCGCTCGATGGGGGCCGCCTCGCCGTAACCGACGGCGTCGCCGTGGCGCAGCTCGACCTGGACGACGTCGGCCTCGTCCTGCGACTCGCGCGAGATCGTGAACGTCTCCGCGAGCTGAACCGTCGCCTTGCGTGCCGTCAATTTCACGGGGGCTACACTAGGCGAACCCCGGCGCCCGTAGCTCAGGGGATAGAGCGTTCGCCTCCGGAGCGAAAGGTCGCAGGTTCGATTCCTGCCGGGCGCATGGCTGGTCGGCCGTACCCGGTACCTCCGGAGCGGTACCGGGTACGGCTGCACTCGAGGACGGTTCCGACCTCGAACGCCGCCAGCTCGGCTGCCCGGTTACCGAGATCCCGGTCAACCGCGCCCGTCAACCCACGTCGAGTGATTGTGTGAACCGGCCGCGCAGATCGATAGTGGTGCTGTCGAGAGCGCCCCAATGCGGCGGGGCGAGAGCGGCAAGAGTGCAACGCGGGTCGAGCGGAGCGCATGCGGCGCGCTCCGCTCTCCGCGTACCCGTTTTGGGGATGGCGCCGGAGGTCCCAGGCGGCTTCGATGCGTCAGCGGGGCGCTGGGAACGCGACGGGAGCCGCAGCCGGTCGCAAGTACCGCCCCCGCAGCAGGCTTACTGGAAGCGGAGCCGGCGCCGGCAGTCGGGGCACAGCCCGGCCGCATCGAGCTCGGCCGCGATGCGGACGATGCCGTTGTCGGGCGCCCAGCCGCCGTCCGCGTTGACGCGCTTGCACCAGATGCAGTGCAGGACGACCGGGATCCCGGGCTGGTCGGCGTCTGCTGTCTTCGGCCGGCGGAACACGTGCATGAAATGGGTCACGTTCCTCATCGTCGGAGCGAGTCGAGCTTGACGCGATCACCCGACGTGGGTTGACGCTTCTGCTTGACCGGCGACGCTCAACCAAAGCTCCATGAAACGCTCATTGCGGTCTCATCTCGACGGCCGATTCTTCCCGGCGAGCGGCGGGACTGCCTGCCCTCGCCGCTCACCCCCTCGATTGACGCGGAGCCGCCCAGACCCCTCCGGGCGGTTCCCGCGTGGTCCGGGTCTCGTCGCTGCGGCGGAGCCCGTTCGTTAGGCGATCGTTGACTCCGTTGACGTGCGTGCTCCGGCTCCGGAGCATGTTGGGATGCGCACATCCATCGCACTCCTCGCAGCCGCCGCGGCCGTCGTTCCCGTCGCCGCGGCGCATTCCGCCGCAGCGACGACGCTCGTCGCGTCCGTCGGCAAGCACGACGCGTTCACGATCGCGCTCACGACCGCGAGCGGGAAACGCGTCACGTCCCTCCCCGCCGGCCGGTACGTCATCGTCGTCCACGACTACTCCGCGATCCACAACTTCGCGCTCGGGTCGGTGACGGCGAACAAGCGGATCTTCACGGGCAGCGTGCCGGGCGTCGGCACGAAGACCTACCGCGTCACGCTCACGCCGGGCAAGTACGCCTACGCGTGCTCGGCGCATCCGACGACGATGCACGGGTCGTTCAGCGTGAGGTAGCTACAGCCGCGTCGCGTCGACCGCGTCCGACAGCCGGTCGGCGAGCTCGCGGAGCGCGCCGGGCGTGTCGAGGCTGCCGATGTGCACCGTGTCGGCCGAGCGTCGCTCCACGTGCAGCAGGCCGCGATCGAGCAGCACGCGCGCGAGCTCGCGAAAGCGGATGATGTCGGCCTCGGCGCTCGGGCTCGTCGCGCTGAGGTCGACGTGGTCGTCGCCGACCTCGATCCGCCCCGCACGCCGCGGCCCGTCGCCGATCCACCAGAACATTGCGTAGCTCGTCGGTGCCATGTGCGCCGGAAGGTGCCGCTCCTCCGTCCGTCACGCATCCGGGGAAAGCCGCACACCCACAGGGCCCGTCCGCAGCCCCGCCGGACGTCTGCGGGAAACCCGCAAGAGCGAGTCGGCGAAGCGCGGACGCCGTAGTTCCTCCCACCCTCGACACTGGCTCCAACGACAAGGGCCCGGCACCGGAAGCCGGGCGCGAGGTAAGGAGCGAGAGACAATGCGCAAGACATTCGAGATCGGCGGCCTCATCGCCTCGGTGGTTCTCATCGCCTTCGGCGCCGGCGCGCTCGTCATGAGCGTCCAGGGTCGCGACACCGTCCGCCACAGCCTGAAGCTCGAGCAGATCGTCGGCACGCCCGACATGACGCCGAGCGCGATCAAGGCCGAGGCCGGGAAGGCACTCGCCGGCGCGACCGTCGACTGGCCGACCTGCGACGTCGCAGGCAAGTCGATCAACAGCGGCGACCGCGCCCGCTGCTTCGCCGCCTACATGCGGATCCACACGCTCGAGGCGACCGGCGGCCTGACCTACGCGCAGATGCCGCGGTACGCAACGGCCGACGGCAAGGGCACGAACGACGCCGCCGCCGCGCTGAAGGACAAGAACGGCCAGCCGACGGACAACGCCGCCCGCAACCTCTGGGTGACCGAGACCGCGCTGACCACGGCACTGAACACGAGCTTCCTCGCCGAGCAGATCTCGCTCTTCGGAGTGGTCGTGGGGATCGCCCTCCTCCTCTCCGGGATCGGCTTCGGGATCCTCGCCCTCGCGGGCGCCCTCCGGAACCGCGAAGCGATGGTTCACCTGCCGGTGCACAAGTCCGAGGCGGTGCCGGCCCTCTAGCCGACCAGTTCGCGCCACCTCGCGCCGACGAAGGGCTCCTCCGGGAGCCCTTCGTCGTGGACCTACGTCGCGACGTCCTCGGAGAGGAGCCCGTGCGCGATCGCGTGCCGGACGAGCTCGGCGCGGGTCGAGAGGCCGAGCTTCTGCATGATGTGCGCGCGGTGCGTCTCGGCCGTGCGGACCGAGATGTAGAGCTGCTTCGCGATCTCCTGGTTCGTGTGCCCGAGGGCGAGCAGGCGCAGCACCTCGCGCTCGCGGTCGGACAGCGGGTCCGCCGCCGCGGCGGCCCGCGCCTGCGCCTCGGCGGCGACCATCCGCGCGCCGAGCGCCGGGTGCACGTACTCCCCACCCGCGGCGATCTCGCGCACGGCGCCGACGACCTCGGCGTCGGCGGCCTCCTTGAGGACGTAGCCGTTGGCGCCCTGCGCGAACGCCTCCCGCACGTAGCGCGGGTCGTCCTGCATCGAGAGGACGAGCACCTTCGCGTCGGGCGCCTCCTTCTTCAGCTTCGGCAGCACCTCGATGCCGCTCTCGCCGGGCATGACGACGTCGAGCAGGATCACGTCGGGCTTGAGCGCGCGCGCCTCGAAGATCGCCTCGCGCGCGTTGCCGGCCTCGCCGACGACGTCGAAGTCCGCCTCCGCCGCGAGCAGCGAGCGGATCCCGGAGCGGACGACGGCGTGGTCGTCGACGACGAGGACGCGGGTCTTCTTGGCGGTCATGTCGCTGGCACCTCGATTGCGATGGTAGTCCCTGCGCCGGGTGACGCCTCGATGGTCATGCGCCCGCCGAGCAGCGCCGCGCGCTCGCGCATGCCGACGAGGCCCAGCCCGTCCTCGCGCGCGGTCGCCGGGTCGAAGCCGCGTCCGTCGTCCTCGACGATCGCGGTGACGGTGTTCGAGCGGTGGAGCAGGAGGATGCTGACGGTGCGGGCGTGCGCGTGCTTGACGACGTTCGTGAGCGCCTCCTGCACGAGCCGGTAGAGCGTCGTCTCGACCTCCTCCGGCAGCCGCTCCTCGCCGAGCCGCGCCTCGAGCTGCACCTCGATCCCCGTCGACTCGCCGAACGTCTGCCCGAGGCGCTCGAGCGCAGGCACGAGGCCGAAGTCGTCGAGCGCCTTCGGCCGCAGCTCGACCGCCAGCCGCCGGACGTCCTGGAGCGTCGCGACGACGAGCTCGCGCAGGTTCTTGGCTGCCGCGGCGAGCGACTCGTCGTCCTTTGCCTCCTCGACGCCCCTCAACCCGAGGAGGATCGAGGTGAGCGCCTGCCCCGTCTCGTCGTGGAGCTCGCGCGCGAGCCGGCGCCGTTCGAGCTCCTGTCCCGCGACGACGCGCCGCAGCGAATCCCGCGCGACGCGCTCCGAGAGGTCGACGGCGATCGCTGCGCGCGCCGCGAACTGCTCCATCAGGCGGCGGTCCTCGTCGTTGAACGTGCCGTTTCCGACCTCCTTGTCGTGCGCAGCAAGGACGCCGATCGTGCGGTCGCGGACGATCAGCGGGACGAACAGGCCGGCCCGCGTGCCGAAGCTCCGCGCCGCCTCCTGGTTCACCTCCGGGTCGTCGACGATGTCGTCGACGCGCTCGCTCCGGCCGCGCTCGAGCACGCGGCCGACCTTCGAGTTGTCGCGCTCGAAGACCTGGCCGTTCATGATCTCGCTGCCGTCACCCGTCGCGGCCTCGACGCGGATGCGGTCCTCGCCGTGCGGGAGCGCGATCAGGACGAGCTTCGCGTTCAGCAGGTCGCGCAGCGCGCTCGTCACGATCGTGAGCAGCTTCTCGAGCTCCAGCTCGCCGATGAGCGCGTAGCCGATCTGGTTCAGGGACTCGAGCTGCCGCGACCAGCGCGTTGCCGACTCGTAGAGCCGCGCGTTCTCGACCGCGACCGCCGCCTGCGCGGCGAGGAGCTGGACGAGCTCCTCGTCCTCCTCGGTGAAGCCGCCCTCCTTCTCGGTGAGGTAGAGGTTCCCGTAGGCGACGCCGCGGAGCAGGATCGGGACGCCGAGGAAGCTGCGCATCGGCGGATGGTTCGGCGGGAACCCGACCGACCGCGGGTCCTTCGTCAGGTCGTCGAGCCGGAGCGTGCGCGCGTCGCGGATCAGCACTCCGAGGATCCCGCGGCCGTGCGGCAGCTCGCCGATCGCGGCGTGGTCTTCCTGCGGGATCCCCGTCGTCACGAACCGCTCGAGGCGGTCGCCGCTCCGGTCGATCACGCCGAGGGCGGCGTAGGGCGCACCGGTGATCTGCGCGGCGGCCTCGACGATCCGCTGCAGCACCGCCTCGAGCGACAGCTCGGAGCTGACGGCGATGCCCGCCTCGATCAGGGAGCGCAGGTTCCCGGTCACCGCCTGCTGCGCCACTCGTCCTCCGTCGTCAGCTCGCCGCGGCGCCGGGCGGCGGTCACGCACTCCATGTGCGCGTGGCGTCGCCGCGAGACGTCGCCCTCGGGCGCGACCAGCGCATGCTCGCTCGTCGCGTGCAGCATGCCGTCGCAGAACGGGCACACGTAGCTCGCCGGCTTGAGGCTCTGGGCCGGTCGCATCGTCCACCAGCGGGCTTCCACGACCTCCGACGATACCCTCGGACGGTGCGGAGCTACGTGGCAGGCCTCAACCCGCGGCTGCCGGCGCCGGTGTGGATACTCCTCTCCGGCAGCTTCGCGAACGCGTTCGGGAACGGCGTCGTCTTCCCGTACCTCCTGATCTACCTGCACAACGTCCGCGGCATCTCGCTGGGCACGGCCGGGGTCGTCCTCGCTGCGTCGTCGATCGCCGGCCTCGTCGGCGGGCCGCTGGCGGGGACGCTGATCGACGCGGTTGGCCCGCGACGAGTGCTCGTCGTCTCGATGGTGCTGTCGGCGATCGGGTTCGGCGGGTTCGCGTTCGTGCACCACGTGCCCGCGGCGTTCGCGGCCGGCGTCGTGTCCGGGCTCGGGACCGGCGCGTTCTGGCCGAGTCACGCGACGCTCGTCGGCCTGATGACCGAGCGCGAGTCGCGCCACAGCGCCTATGCGATGCAGCGCGTGCTGAACAACCTCGGCATCGGTGTCGGCGGCGTCGTCGGCGGGTTCATCGCGACGACGGCGCACCCGTCGACGTACGAGACGCTGTTCGTGATCGACGCCGTCACGTTCGGCGCGTACCTCCTCGCGCTCGCGTTCGTCGCGACGCCGCCGCACGCTCCGCCGGAGGACACGCCGCGCGGCGGTTACCGCACCGTCGTCGGGCACAAGACGTTCCTCGCGTACGTCGTCATGAACGCGTCGCTCGTTTCGGTCGGGTTCGCGCTCCTCGGCGACATCTTCCCGGCGTTCGCGAAGAACACGGCGCACGTCACCGAGCGCGGCATCGGCTTCTGCTTCCTCGCCAACACGATCGTCGTCGGGATCGCGCAGATGCCCGTCGCGAAGTGGCTCGAAGGGCGCCGCCGCATGGTCGCGTACACGATCGAGGGCGTGATCTGGTCGGCGTCGTGGCTGATGGTGTTCGCCGCGGGCTGGTGGTTCGTCGGCGTCGGCGCGGCGGTCGCGTTCGCGTTCGCCCTGTCCGTCTTCGCGATCGGCGAGTGCTTCCACGGCACGATCCAGAACGCGCTGATCGCGGATCTCGCGCGACCGGGGCTGCTCGGCCGCTACCTCGCGCTGAACGGGTTCGGGTTCCAGCTCGGCGGCGCGGCCGGCCGCGCCGCGGGCGGGTTCGCGCTCGCGCTCGCGCCGCACGGGTTGTGGGCGATCGCCGCCGCGCTCTCGCTCGCCGCCGGCATGTCGGCGCTCCTGCTCGAGCGCGTGCTGCCCGAGACGATCCGCCGCACGCCGGTCCCGGTCGCCGCCTGAACGGGCGGGAAACGCCGATAGAATGGCGAACATGCCGGTGATTCCCGTCCTCGAGGATCCGCTCAGTACCGATGCCGAGCTTGCCTCGCATCCGCCGCACGCGCTCGCGGGACACGGCCGTCGCCGTGGCGGTTCCGGCTGCTCGGCCCGCTGAGCTCACCGCCGCCGGCCTCACCTGGATCCATCTCGACAGCCCGACGCTCGAGCGCGCGCAGGAGCTCGCCGACCGCTACGGCTGGCATCCGCTGGACGTCGAGGACGTCATGTCGACGCGCCAGCGCCCGAAGGTCGACGACTACACCGACGAGGGCTACCTCTTCGGCGTCCTCCACTTTCCCGCCTACGACCGCTCGATCCAGCGGCTGAACGCCGCCGAGCTCGACGTCTTCGTCGGGCCCGACTACCTCGTGACGCTGCCGACGGTCGAGCTGCTCCCGGTCACGCGTCTCTTCCAGCGGTGCGAAGACGACGCGCGCTTCCGTGAGCAGCTCTTCTCGAAGGGCTCGGGGCGCCTGCTCTACGAGGTGCTCGACGACCTCTTCGACTACTGCTTCCCGATCCTCGACAAGATCGCGTTCAAGCTCGGCGCGCTCGAGGCGGACGTGTTCGAGGGCCGGTCCGAGGAGGTCGTGCGCGACCTCTCGAACGTCAAGCAGGAGATCATCAGCTATCGCAAGATCATCCGTCCGGAGCGCTCGACGCTGCGCCTGCTCGAGCGCCACGTCGAGCGGTTCCTGCCGGAGGAGCTCGAGCTGTACTTCGACGACATCGTCGACGCCGCCGAGCGCATCTGGGAGAACCTCGACAACTACAAGGAGGTCGTCGAGGCGCTCGAGGACACGAACGAGTCGGTGATCGCGCACCGCCAGAACGACGTGCTGCGCATCCTCACCGTCTTCTCGGTCGTGCTGCTGCCGCTGACGCTGATCACCGGGTTCTTCGGGATGAACGTGCGCTTTCCCGGCTTCGACACCGCGTGGGCGTTCTGGACGATCTCGGTGCTGATGGCGTTCGTGCTCGGCGGCCTCGTCGGGTTCTTCCGCTACAAGCGCTGGCTGTGACCCCGCAGCCGCTGTGGGCGCCGTGGCGGCTCGAGTACGTCCAGCATGCGGACGAGCTCGACCGCTGCATCTTCTGCGAGCCGGAAGAGGAGCTGCTCGTGCATCGCGGCGAGTGTGCGCTCGTCGTCATGAACAAGTTCCCGTACTCGTCGGGGCACCTGCTCGTCGCGCCGCACCGCCACCTCGACGACTTCGGGCTGCTGACGGCCGAGGAGGCCGCCGAGGTGCACGAGCTCGCGGCATGCGGAATCGAGGCGCTTCGCGCGGAGTACGGGCCGCACGGGTTCAACCTCGGGTGGAACATCGGGCGCGTCGCCGGCGCCGGCATCGAGGATCACGTGCACCAGCACGTCGTCCCGCGCTGGAACGGCGACACGAGCTTCATGCCGGTGGTCGGCGACGCGAAGGTGCTGCCGGAGCACCTTCTCCGCACGGCGGAGCGGCTACGGCCTCACTTCGGCAGCAGCACCGAGACGTAGTACGGAAGGCCGGAGAGCTTCGTCTCGGTCGCCTCGTACGTCGCGGTCGCGGTCGTGCCGTCCTTCCGGCGCAGGTCGATCTCGCCGCGTTGGAAGCCCTCGTGGACGAACTTCCGGTACCGCTGCTCGGCCTCGCGGCGCTCGACGACGATGTCCGGCACGTAGAGCTGGAGCAGCTCCTCCCGTTCGTAGCCGAGGAACGCGCACGCGCCCTCGCTGACGGCGGCGAACTTCATCCGTTCGTCGGCCACGAGGATCACGTAGCCGCCCCACGCGACGGCGTCTCCGATCAGCTGGTTCTGGACGAGATCCATCGCCGTGGTCATCGGTTGCCGCGACGGTAGCACCGGCAGGGATCGCGTTCCAGGGGGCGAATCGGTGACCCGCCACGCGCGGTAATCGACGGCCCGTGACGGGGCGGGGTCTGCAGTCAGCCGAAGAGCCGCCGGAGGCGGCTCTTCGGGAGGTCCGAGGGAGTCCTTACCCCCTGGCCTGCGGCTCGCGGGGATCGAGAAAACCCTGACCTCGCCGCGCGGATCGGAACGAGCGCGCCCCGCGCCCATCACCCATCGGGAGGATCTCGCGATTTCGCCGAGCTCGAACCCCGTCGCGGCGCGCCGCACACGCGGCGACAGGGCTCGAGCCCGTGAACCAGCTCCCCTGGTGCGCATCCTCACGTTCTCGCGCCGCGCGCACACCTGGCCGAACGTCCAGGTTCGTCGAAGGTGGGAGGAGCCCACGTGCGGCTCGCAGGCTCCTCCCTGCCTGCGCAGGCGCCGACCGCCCGCCGAGGGGGGAGAAGCGGCCGGGCACCGACCGTACGCCTCCGCGCCACCCGGTCACAACTGGCCGAGCGAGTAGACCCTCGGCGAACTACGCGTTTTCAGGCGTCGAGCCGGAATTCGAACGCCGTCATGCCGGCCGGGGTCGACCGCGATCCGACGTCGCCGTAGTACACGCCGGTGTCGCCCGTGACGACGCCGTTCCCGAGCCGCCCGGTGAACGTCGCCGCGTACTGCGCCCGGACGTCGAGCACGATGCCGTTCGGGTACCCCCACGCCACCTCGCCGCAGAAGCCGAGCGAGGTCGGAAGGCTCTCGGGATCCGCCGTGCGGGTGCCGGCGACATGGAACCCCCGCCCGTCGATCGTGAACGACGACGAGAAGTCGGTGACATGGCCCGCGGCGATCGTCGCCGTGGCGGTCTCGTCGAGCGTTCCGTCGACAGGGCCCGACACGTGCCCGGTGACGTGGAACGTGATCGTCGAGACGTGATCCGGATCGCACGTGCCCGTGAAGCTCGCGGTGTCGGGCGTGACGGCCAGGCCGTCGAGCGACGGCGGCTGCCGCGTCGCCGCGTGCACGCCGACCGCGGCCGTCAGTGCGGCGACGATCGCAGCGCACAGCGCCGCCACCGCCCGTGGCGTTCTGCCCTCCATCCCGCGCTCAGTGTGATCGGCTTCGCGGAGAACGCAACTCGACGATGGTTCGGCTGACATCCCTCGTTGCGGGTGAGGAACGGTCGCAGCCTTTACGTGCGCCGAGGACCTGCGAGACGCGCTCGTTACATCTGCGGAAACAATGGGAACGGCGTCCCCGCGCGCCGTTGCGGCCGGGTTGGAGGCGACGGGGACGCCCTCGCAGGCCGGACGAAGCGGGAGACGAGGCTCGAACTCGCGACCCTCAGCTTGGGAAGCTGATGCTCTACCAACTGAGCTACTCCCGCGTGGCGCGAATCCTAGCGCCTGGCTGCTGCGACACGAGGTGCCGAGGATGCGCCGGTGCGAACACGAAGCGCGTCCGCTGCGAGCGCGAAGACGTCGTCGCCCGCGCTCGCGTAGTCGTCGTCGAAGTCGACTGCCCCGTTCAGCTCGACGACGACCCACCGGTCGGCGCCGAGCGGTAGAAGGTCGACACCCACGAGATCGGCGTCGAGCGCTGCCGCGGCCGTGGCCGCGAGCTCGCGCGCGGGCTCGGGAACCTTCGCCGGACGCGCCGTCGCGCCGCACGAGACGTTCGTGCGCCATTCACCGGCGGCCGCAACACGCTCGATCGCTCCGACGACGCGCCCCGAGGCGAGGAGGACGCGGAGGTCGCGGCCGGCGCTCGGCACCTCCTCCTGGATCAGGAGCCCGTGCCGGCGGTACCAGGCCTTGGGAGCCGCGCCGCGCAGGTAGGCGTCGACGTCGGCTGCCGTCGCGCAGCGGGCGACGTCGATGCCCCAGCTGCCGAACCGCGGCTTCAGGACGACGGGCGCCGTCGTCGCAACGGGCGCGCCCGGCCGAGCATGGCGGGTCGACGGATGCGGGACGCCTGCCCGCGCGAGGAGCCGCGCCGTGCGGAGCTTGTCGTGCGCTGCGAGCAACGACGACGCCCGGTTGAGGACGCGTACACCGCGACGCTCGAGGAGAAGCAGACGCAACAAGCCGTCCTCCACCCCGTCGAGCGACCGGCGCACGTCGAGTCGTCCCACGGCGACGTCGCCGGGCCGGAGCAGGTCGAGCGCCTCCCCGCCGAGGAGCTCCACGTCGAGCCCGAGCTCCGCCCACCGCCGCACGAGCGCGGCCGTCCCGTCGTTCTCCATCGATCCGACGATGCCGATCACGCTCGTCGAGCATCCCGGCCTGCGCGGACCTCCGCATCCGGTGATTCGCTGCTGTCGGCGCTCCGCACGGTGGGAACTTTCCGCATCCCGGGTCGGGGGTCCGCCCGATTGCACGCGGTGACCGGTGCAGGAGACTCGGGGCGACGAGGCTGAAGGAGGCTCGGATGCTCGTCCGGGTGCCCGTGCGGCGAGGGTCAGACGACGTCACCGGCTGATCCGACGACGCGCCTCGGCGCGCGTCTCCGCGACCTGCGGACACAGCCGGCCGGCCTGTCGGCGCGGGAGGCGGCGCGGCGGTTGGCCGCGTACGGGCCGAACCGGCTCGCACGACGCGGCGGCAGGACCTGGCCGGGGCAGCTGGGACGGCAGTTCTCGCATCCGCTTGCGCTGCTCCTCTTCCTCGCGGCCGGGCTCGCGCTCGTCGCCGGCGCCGGCGTGCTCGCGATCGCGATCCTCACGGTGATCCTCCTCAACGCCCTCTTCGCGTTCGCGCAGGAACGCCAGGCGGAGCGCGCCGTCGAGGCGCTCGCGGCCTACCTGCCGCAGCGCGCATGGGTGCGGCGGGACGGGGAGCGCGTCGAGATCGACGCCGCCGACCTCGTCCCCGGTGACGTCATGCTCGTGGAGGAGGGCGAGAAGATCTCCGCGGACGCCCAGCTGCTCGCGGGAACGCTCGAGGTCGACCTGTCGACGCTCACGGGCGAGTCGCAGCCGGTCGTTCGCGCCGCGGGGCTCGACGGGCACCACGCGTCCGCGCTCGACGCGCGCGACACGATCTTCAGCGGGAGCGCGGTGGTGAGCGGCGAGGCGACGGCGGTCGTCTTCGCGACGGGGATGCAGACCGAGCTCGGCAGGATCGCCGCCCTGTCGGAGCGTGTCGACGTCGAGCCCAGCCCCCTCGAGCTACAGGTGCGGCGTGTGGCGTGGCTGATCAGCATCGTCGCCGTCGGTGCGGGGCTTGCGTTCCTGCCCATCGGGTGGCTCGCCGCGGGCCTCGCCCCGAGGGATGCGTTCACGTTCGCGATCGGCCTGATCGTGGCGAACGTCCCCGAGGGGCTGTTGCCGACGATCACCCTCGCGCTTGCCGTCGGTGTCGCGTCGCTCGCCCGCGAGGGTGCGCTCGTGAAGCGACTCGCAGCGGTCGAGACGCTCGGGTCGACGACGGTGATCTGCACCGACAAGACCGGGACGCTCACCGAGAACCGGATGCGCGCCGCGCGCGTGTGGACGCCGCTCGGCGAGCACGACCTCGAGGCGGCGCACGACGGCGCTCCGGACACTGCCGACCCCGTCCTCGGCTTCCTCGCGCGCGCGGCCGCGGCGTGCTCGACCGCCGAGCTCCGGCCGGGTAAGTCGCGGGGCGAGGCGACCGAGGTCGGCATGCTGGAGGCGGCGCGCCAGCTGGGCACCGACGTCGACCTCGCGCGCCGTGAGCACCTGCGGCGCCGGCTCTTCCGCTTCGACCCGACGCTGCGCCTGATGTCCACCGTCGACGAGCGGCGCGACGGCGGCCTGACGGTGCACGTGAAAGGCGCTCCGGAGGAGGTCCTCGCTCGTTCGACGATGATCGGCGGCGCGGACGGCCACGTGCCGCTGACCGAGGAGCACCGACGGCTCGTCCTCGAGGTCCTGGAGCGGTACGCCGAGCAGGGGCTTCGCGTTCTCGCGGTGGCGCGGCGGCGGCTGCCCGAGGGCGCGGCGCCGCCCGATCGACGCGAGGACGCCGAACGCGACCTGTGCCTCCTCGGGTTGGTGGCGCTCGTCGACCCGCCGCGGCCGGAGGTGGCCGCGGCGGTCGCGGCCTGCCACGCCGCCGGCATCCGGATCGTCGTCGTGACCGGCGACTACGGGCCCACCGCCGCCGAGGTCGCGCGCCGCGTCGGGATCGCCCGCGACGGCGGCCGCGTCGTGACGGGCGACGAGCTCGAACGGCTCGACGAGCAGTCGCTCGAAGCCCTCCTCGCCGGGGTCAGCGAGCTCGTCGTCGCACGTGCGTCGCCCGAGACGAAGCTCCGCGTCGCCGATGTGCTCCGCGCGCAGGGCGCCGTCGTTGCGATGACGGGCGACGGCGTGAACGACGCTCCGGCGCTTCGGCGCGCCGACATCGGAGTCGCGATGGGGGTCGCCGGGACCGACGTCGCGCGCGAGGCCGCGACGATGGTGCTCACGGACGACAACTTCGCGACGATCGTCGCGGCGGTC
Organism: Gaiellaceae bacterium; assembly: GCA_036518135.1. Lineage (GTDB taxonomy): Bacteria > Actinomycetota > Thermoleophilia > Gaiellales > Gaiellaceae > PALSA-600. Next base: position 45,366 of record DATDNT010000082.1, read on the forward strand.
CGGGCAGGTCGCCGCGTCTTCGACAACGTGCGGAAGTTCGTCTTCTACATCTTCGCGCACGCGACGCCCGAGATCGTCCCGTTCCTGATCTTCGCGCTCTCGGGCGGCGCCGTGCCGTTGCCGCTGACGGTCCTGCAGATCCTCGCGATCGACCTCGGCACCGAGGTGCTGCCTGCGCTCGCACTGGGGCGGGAGCCCGAGGAGCCCGGGATCATGACCCGGCCGCCGCGGCCCCGGTCGGAGGGCGTGATCAACCGCGAGCTGCTCGTCCGGTCCTGGGCGTTCCTCGGGTTGATCGAGGCCGCGCTGGTGGTCGGGGGCTTCTTCTTCGTCCTCTTCGACGGCGGGTGGGGCTTCGGCGACGCGACCGGGAAGGGCTCGGCCCTGCACCACCTCTACCTGCAGGCGACGACCATGACGTTCGCGGGCATCGTCGCCTGCCAGGTCGGCACGGCGATCGCCGCGCGCACCGACCGTGCGTCGCTTCGGGCCGTCGGGTTGTTCACGAACCGGCTTCTGCTCGTCGGCATCGCGACGGAGATCGCCTTCGTCGCTGCGATCCTGTTCGTGCCGCCGCTCCAGCGCCTTCTCGCGACGGCACCGCCTCCGCCCGCCGCGCTTCTGCTGCTCTGCACGTTCCCGTTCGTCGTCTGGGGCGCCGACGAGCTGCGCCGTGCACGCCGGCGCAAGGTTCGGCCGGCGACGGCGTCTTCACTTGTAGGGGAACGACAACCGGTGATGCATGCGTGAGGGGCGGGCAGCCGAGGCTGCCGCCCCTCGCGTCGCTTCTAGGCCGGCGCCGGCGCGCCCTCGTACACCTCGATGAAGCGCAGGTAGTTGCGCGCGATCTTGTCGACGGCCGCGTCGCGGTCGAAGCCGTCGGGATCGGCGGCGTACGCCTTCACGGACTCGCCGAAGATCGAGCGGCCGATCGCGAAGCCGATGTAGCCCTCGAGGCCCGAGCCGGCGCGCAGCCACTGGTCGACCTTCTCGTCCGACGCGCCGCGGCCGAGGACGACGCACGACACGCGGTCACGCCCCTCGCGCCGCACGAGCTGCGCGATCTCGTTGCACGACTCGCGGTCGTCGATCCCCTCGATCTTCCAGATGTCCGGCTCGACGCCGCCGTTCTGCAGCTGGAGGATCGCCTCCATCATCAGCTGCGGGCGCAGCTCGGTGTCGTAGCGGTCGTCGCTCCCGCCGACGCGCTCGAGCTGCGCCGGCTCCGCCGGGACGAGGAGCTCGAAGAGGTACTTCCGCTTGTGCTCGTGCAGCCACTCGGACAGCCGGCGCAGCTTCTCGATCTGGCGCTCGTTCATCGCCTGGTCGCCCTCCGGGTTGAACCGGACGAGCACCTTGGAGAAGTCCGGGTCGAACTCCTCGATCTTCTCGCCGAACTGGTCGCCGTACTCGAAGTCGAACTCGTTCTGGCCCGACTTCTCGACGGGCATCGCCAGCTTGTACCCGCCCGCCTTCGCCTCCCGCGCGACGTTCGGGCCGTACTGCCCGTCGACGAGGACGCCCGCGAACTGCTTCGGCGCACCCTGCTCGACGGCGCGCTGGAAGCCCTCCCAGATCAGCGTCTTCGCGCCCGGGACGTTCTCCTTGTCGCCCACCATCTTCTCGAACGACCCGCGATGGTCGAACGCGAGGATGTAGAGGCGCTCGTCGTAGCCCAGATCCTCCAGCCCGATGCTCATCTCTCAGTACTCCCTTCCGGTGAACTCCGTCAGCTTGCTCAAGGTGTGGCGCGCCTCGATCCGGCGGACGGTGCCGGAGCGCGATCGCATGACGATCGAGTCGGTGATGGCGCCGTCCGTGACGTAGCGGACGCCGCGAAGCAGCGCGCCGGTCGTCACCCCGGTCGCCGCGACGAAGACATTGTCGCTGCCGACGAGGTCGTCGGTCGTGAGAACGCGGTCGATGTCATAGCCCGCATCCACGAGTGCC
>DATDNT010000083.1:0-8786 GCA_036518135.1 Gaiellaceae bacterium
CTCCACCGCGTCGCGCAGCGGCCCCGCCTTCGCGACGAGGTCCTGCGCAACGAGCTCCTGCTCGCGGTCCTGGCCGCCGCCCACGTAGAAGAGGTCGATCTCGCCGACCGGGACGACGTGGCCCATCCCGATCGCGCGCACGTCGAGCTCGTGGCCGCGCAGCCGGGCGCGCTCCCTCAGCACGGCGATGTTGCCGCGGTCGGCATAGATGTTCAGGTAGTCGGGATAGAGATGGCCGACGCGGATCCTCATGCGGCCGTCTCCCAGTAGTTCGTGACGTGGCCGCGCGCGGCGATCGTCCGGCGCAGCGCGAGCATCGCGGTGTAGGTGGGGAGGACGGTCAGCTCGCCGCGCTCGGGTGTGAGCGCGAGGCCGCGGTCGAGCGCCTCCTCGAGCGACGACACGACCTCGATCCGGTCGCGCGCGAGGCCTCCGTACGCGAAGCGGAGCGCGAGCTCCGCCGCCCGCGACCCCGTCGCGACGAGCGTGTCGAGCCCTGCGAGAAGCGGCTCGAAGTCGACGTCCCAGATCCACGACACGTCGCGCCCGTCCGCGATCGCGTCGTTCAGCGCGATCACGGCGACCCTCGGCGCGCCGCCCTCGACGAGCGTGCGGATCGCCTCGTTCGCGCCCGCGGGGTTCTTGATCAGGAGCATCAGCAGCCGCTTCTCGCCGACCGTTATCCGCTCGAACCGGCCGAACGCCGCGGAGAACCGCCCGAGCCCCTCGCGGATGTCGTCGAGCGGGAGCCCGAGGTCGAGCGCGAGCGCCGCTGCGCCGAGCGCGTTGTACACGTTGTAGAGCCCCGGCAGCGCGAGGTCGATCCGCGCGTCGCCTTCCGCCGCCCGCAGCGTGAACGACGCGCCGTCGAGACCGCGGAGCGCCACGTCGACGGCACGGACGTCGAGCTCGGGCCGCGCGTGACCGCAGTGCGGGCACCGGTAGTCGCCGAGGTGGCCGACGTATGCGGCGGCGTATTCGTACGGCGTCCCGCACCGGATGCAGTACTTGCTGTCCGCGGCGTGCTGGAGCGACGGCCGCGCGACCGCCGCGTCGTCCAGACCGAACACGCGGCCCATGCCCGGCCGCGCGAGCGACCCGACCTGTGGATCGTCGCCGTTGACGACGAGGCGCGCATGGGGGAGAGCGGCGACGGCGGCGCGCCAGCGCCCCGCGACGATCTCCAGCTCGCCGTAGCGGTCGAGCTGGTCGCGGAAGAGGTTGCCGAGAAGCAGCGACTTCGGCCGGATGCGGCGCGCCACCTCGGGCAGCGCGCCCTCGTCGACCTCGAAGAGCCCGAGCTCGGCGCCGCGCGCGTCGAGAAGCGCCGACGCGACGCCGGAGACGAGGTTCGCTCCCGACGCGTTGTGGACGACCCGGCGCAGCGGCCGGAGGATCTCGGCGAGCATCGCGGTCGTCGTCGTCTTGCCGTTCGTCGCCGAGACGGCGACCGATCCCCGCGGCAGGCGCGCCGCGAGCACGTCGATGGCGCCCGGATCGAGCTTCCAGAGGAGCTTCCCCGGCAGCGTCGTCCCGCCGCCGCGCCCGGCGACGCGCGAGAGCGCACCTGCGGCTCGGACGGCCGTCGTCTCGACGGTGAGCGGGATCGGGAGGCGCATCGAAGGGAGACCGTAGCGACCGTCCCCCGTTCGAGGGAACTTCGACTTGTTCGTCGGGTCTCTACCCCTTTGTGGGGAGGTACCGCTACCCGGAACGCCGGATAGTCCGACTCGTTCGGGCCATCTCTGCGGCACGTAGCGGTGGCTCGCGTGTCCGAGGACTGCGGCATGCCCCACTCGGACGGGGCGAAAAGGAGAGTGAATGTCAAAGCTGAACGAGCGCGGGGCACACAGCGAGAGAGGCAGTGCGCTGTGGGGCACCGGCGGTCGCGGCGGAGACCGCTCGAGCGTTCTCTGGGGCAAGGGCGGCCGCGGTATGGTCGTAACGCTTGTCCTGGCGTTCGCGCTGGCGGCGCCTCTGGCGGCCACTGCAGGCAACGGGAACGCACAGAGCGCCCCCGTCGCCAACAACTTCATCGCTCCGAGCCTCCTGCAGGCGAAGGGGCAGGTCGACGTCGTCATCTCGTACCAGCCGAGCCTCGATTCGTCGGGTCAGGGTGCGTCGCTGCTGGACAGCCGCCTGAAGGGCATGGGCGTCTTCCAGAACATGCAGCGGCTGGGCCTGATCAACGGGTACCACGGCACCGTGCCGGCGGCGCAGCTGAAGAAGCTGGCCGACGTCCCGGGCGTCTCCGTGACCCCGGACGCGACGGTTCAGGTCTCGGGCTCGGTCTCGAGCACCACGATGTCGTCGACGCAGCTCTGGCCCTACGAGTCGGGCAACGCCGACATGTGGGCGGGCGACCAGCTGCTCTACAACGGCAAGCTGCCGACGATCGCGGTCGTCGACTCCGGCATCCAGCCGCGGGCCGACTTCGGCACGCGCGTCGTCGCGAGCGTCAACCTCTCGACGCTCACCGGCAACACGTCGATGGACGATCAGCGCGGGCACGGCACGTTCGTCGCCGGCATCGCTGCGGGCGCGGCCTCCGGGCTCGCCGGTGCGGCGCCGACGGCACCGCTCGTCTCGATCAAGGTCATGGATCAGAACGGCCAGGCGAAGACGTCGGACATCATCAACGCCTGCCAGTGGATCCTCGATCACCAGGCGCAGTACAACATCCGCGTCGCCAACTTCTCCCTCCACTCGAGCTACGCCACGAACTTCTATCGTGACCCGCTCGACCAGGCCGTCGAGAAGCTCTGGTTCAACGGCGTCGTCGTCGTCGCTGCGGCCGGCAACTACGGCGTCAGCAACACGACTCCGTCGGGTGTCATCTACTCGCCGGGCAACGATCCGTTCGTCATCACGGTCGGGGCTGTCGATCTCGGCAACTCCTCCCGCAACAACGACGACCAGGCTGCGCCGTGGTCGGCATGGGGCTACACGAACGACGGCTTCTACAAGCCCGAGATCTCCGCCCCGGGCCGCTACATGGTCGGCCCCGTCCCCGCCGGCTCGACGCTGACGGTCCAGAAGGCGTCGAACATGGTCGGGACGGACCGGATCCAGCTGTCGGGCACCTCGTTCGCGGCACCGGTCGTGGCCGGCACCGTGGCGCAGATGCTCGCGCGGCACCCGGGTTGGACGCCCGACCAGGTGAAGGGCGCCCTGATGAAGACGGCCCGCGCCGTCCACATCGGGAATCCGCGCTCGGCCGGCCTCGGCGAGCTGACGGCGAGCCGCGCTGCGGCCCTCCTCGGCACCCCGCCGAACGCCAACCTGGCCCTCGACCAGTACGTGAAGCCGGCGCTCACGGGCGCTTCCGGCCTCGCGTTCGACTCGATGAGCTGGGCATCGGCGGCCAAGGCGAGCTCTGCCTGGAACGCCATGTCCTGGGCGAGCCAGTCGTGGAGCGACATGAGCTGGTCCGACCAGTCGTGGGCCACCATGTCCTGGAGCGACATGAGCTGGAGCGACATGTCGTGGAGCGACATGAGCTGGAGCGACATGTCGTGGAGCGACGTCTCCCAGGAGGACGCGGCCGAGGGTGACGACATCGCCGGCACCCAGGGCTACGTCGCGACGCCGACGGAGGTCCAGTCGGCGGCGACCGACCCCGACCAGGTCACGGTGGACGTGCTGCCGGTCGACCCGGCGGCGACCGACACCTCCTCGTCGGCTGCGACCCCGACGACGGCTACGACCCCGTAGCCGGCAGCCCGGATCGACTGCACGACCGAGGGCCCGCGCAAGCGGGCCCTCACCTTTTCGGGGGAACTCGAACGGCTTCCCCGAATGGGGGATTAGCACTTGCGCAGAGACGCCGTAACTTCTCCAATGAACTGCGGCCCGCGTGTCGGCGCGGAAGGAGTCCACCACCCATGAGCGCGATTTCGGGCAACGTCCGGCTCGAGACGGTCGAGGAGCCTCGGCGGCGGGTCCTTCCCGCTGCGGCGTCCGCGTACGGGATCGCGATCGGGATCGCCGCGATCGCGGTTGCGGCGCCGTTCCTCGCGCGGCTCGACCACCAGCGCACGGCGTGGCCGACGTTCATCCTGCTCGCCGCCGGCGCCGCCGCGTCGCACACGTTCACCGTGCGGACCGCGCGCGACTCGTCGTTCCACACGTCGTGGGTCTTCCTGATCCCGGCGGCGCTGCTCCTGCCGCCGGACCAGGTCGCGCTGATGGGGATCATCATGCACATCCCCGAATGGCTGAAGGAGCGGTACCCCTGGTACATCCAGTCGTTCAACATCTGCAACTACACGATCGCGAACCTCGCGACGTGGGCCGTTGCAGACCTCGTTCTCGACAACAAGGGGCTCATCCCGAACGGCGAGCTTCGCTGGGCCGCGGCGGGCGCAGCGGCGTGCACCGTCGCCGTCGCCGCGAACCACATCGTGCTCGCGCCGATGATGGTGCTCGCGCGCAACCACTCGCTGCGCGACGTCGCGGATCAGATCTTCTCGTTCGAGAGCCTGTCGACCGACTTCATCGTCTCGACGCTCGGGCTCGCGTTCGCCGCCTTCTGGAACATCAATCCGTGGCTGACCCCGTTCGCGGTCATGCCGCTCCTGCTGATCCACCGCTCGCTCGCGATCCCGCAGCTGCAGGCCGAAGCACGCGTCGATCCGAAGACCGGGCTGTACAACGCGCGGCACTTCGCGGTCGTGATGCAGGAGGAGCTCGGCCGCGCGCAGCGATTCGACCGGCCGATGTCGCTGATCATGGCCGACCTCGACCTGCTCCGCGACATCAACAACACCTACGGCCATCTCGCGGGGGACGCCGTCCTGCGCGGGATCGCGGAGGTCTTCCGCCAACAGCTCCGCCACTACGACGTGCCGGCGCGGTTCGGCGGCGAGGAGTTCTCGATCCTCCTGCCGGAGACGCCGTCCGACCAGGCGATGGAGATCGCGGAGCGGATCCGTCGCGCCGTCGCCGCGCGCCGCTTCGAGGTGGAGACGTCCAGCGAGCCCATCCGCGCGACGATCTCGATGGGCGTCGCCGCCTACCCGCGCGACGGCGCCGACGCGACCGAGCTCGTCCACCAGGCGGACCTTGCCGTCTACCGCGCGAAGCTGCAGGGGCGCAACCGCGTCCTCGACGCCTCCGACGAGGCGATCCTCGCGCATCCGGAGACGAAGGCGCCGAAGCTCGTGCCGCTGCCCGCGCCGGCCGAGCAGGACGCGCCGCGCGTCGAGCCGGTGTCGATCCCCGACGTGGAGCGGCGCGCGCAGTCGCGCCCGCACACGCCGCCGGAGCCGCGCTTCTTCGCGATGCCGAAGCGCCTTGCCTTCCTCGTGGGTCTCGTCGGCGCAGCCGGCACCGCCGCCGGTCTTGCAGGAGCGGTGTTCGGCCACTCGACGGACTACGTCGGCCTCGCCGTGATCATCGTCCTCGTCGGGATCGGCGAGGCGCTTTCGCTCGAGGTGGAGGAGACGGGCTCGATCTCCGTGTCCGCAGTCGGCGCACTCATGGCCGCTGCGATCATCGGACCGCGTGCGGCGCTGCCGCTCGCGATCACGATGTCGGCGGTCGCGTGGAGCGCGCGCCGCGCGAGCTTCCACCACAACCTCTTCAACGTCGGGATCATCTCGCTCGCCACGCTCGCCGCGACCGGCGTGTTCTCTGTCCACTTCGGCGGCTCGATCGGCACCGGCATCTTCGTCGCGTCGGGCCTCGTCGCCGGCGGTGCGTTCTTCCTCGTGAACACGGGTCTGCTCTCGATCGCCGTCGGCCTCGAAGGGCGAGAAAACCCCGTGCACGTCTGGCGCGAGCGTTTCGCGTGGCTGACGCCGCACTACGTGACGTACGGCTTCATCGCCGCCGTCGTGTACGAGGCGTACGACTCGATCGGCGCCTGGGCGATCGTCGTCTTCGCGCTGCCGCTCTTCCTCATGCGCAAGACACAGGAGGCCTACCTCAAGCACACGCAGCGCTCGGCGCAGAAACTGCGCGCCGCGGCGGAGACGATCCAGACGCAGAACGTCTCGCTCGAGCAGGCGAACAAGCTGCTCAAGGAGCGCTCGACCGCGGCGATGGAGTCGCTGTCGGCGACGGTCGACGCACGCGACGCGTACACGGCCGGCCACTCGCGGCGCGTGCAGCAGCTCGCCCTCGCCGTCGGCCGCGAGCTCGGGCTGTCGCGCGAGGAGCTCGAGCTCCTCGGGCACGCGGCGCTCTTCCACGACATCGGGAAGCTCGGCATCCCGGACGCGATCCTCCTGAAGCCGGGGAAGCTGACGGACGAGGAGTGGGTGGTGATGGCGAGCCACGCGGAGGAAGGCGCGTCGATCATCAACCGGCTCGGGTTCCTGAGCGACGCCGTGCCCGCGATCCGCCACCACCACGAGCGGTTCGACGGCGGCGGCTACCCGCAGGGGCTCGTCGGCGAGGACATCCCGCTCGGCGCGCGCATCATCCACGTCGCCGACGCGTTCGACTCGATGCTGACGACGCGCGTCTACCGGCCGGCGCGCCCCGCCGACGAGGCGCTCGACGAGCTCCACCGGAACGCCGGCTCGCAGTTCTGCCCGCGGTGCGTCGCGGCGCTCGAGGCGGTCGTCGCCTCGCAGGCCGAGGCGCTGCCCGCGGTCGTCTAGCACGAACTTGCAGCTGTTCTAGCTCGCTCTACCATTCTTGTGTGGCGCGCAAGCCGTTCAAGGCGGTCGCGGACGTCGACCCCGAGGCGCTCGCGCGCTTCCGGGCCGGGATCCGCAGGCGGTACTCGGACGCGCAGATCCTCGAGGCGCTCCGTGCGTCGGCGGAGCGGCTCGGCCGCTCGCCGACGATGAAGGAGTTCGCCGCCGACGCGAAGGCCGAGATGCACCCGCAGACGGTGATCGAGCATTTCGGGACGTGGAACGCTGCGAAGCGGGCAGCCGGGCTCATGCCGCGGCGGTTCGCGACGCGCGCGGAGCTCGTCGAGCGGCTGCGTGCGCTCGGCGAGGAGGTGGGGCGGACGCCGACGGTCCAGGACATCCGCGCGCGCCGCGGCACGATGCCGTCGGCGTCGCTGTACTGGCACGTGTTCGGGTCGCTGACGGACGCGCTGCGCGAGGCGGGCTTCGACGTGGCGGTGGGGGAGGAGCGGCTGGAGCGCGCCCTGGCGCAGGGAGCGGAGCTCGCGCGCTCGCTCGGCCGGCTGCCGAAGTTCGCCGACTGGCAGGCGGCGCGCAAGGCCGATGGATCGCTCCTCACCGAGTGGCAGGTCTACCGGCTGTTCGAGGCGCGGAAGGGCGCGTGGGCGACGTTCCAGTACCTCGTCCGCGAGCGGCTGCTCGACGAGGGCACCCCGGTGGCCGACGACGGGTCGGTCGGCGCATAGCCGCTCGGCAGGATGATCAGCGGCGCGCCACCGAAGCGAGCTCTGCCCGACTGCAGTTGCCCGAAATAGCGGATGGCACACGCCCGCGGTGGTGGTAAGCCCCGTCCATGGGTCATCTCCTGCTTCTCGCCTTCCTCGGCGGCCTCTTCGTGCTCGTTCTCGTTCTCGCGCTCAGCCTGCTGTCCGGTTGGCGAGCGCACGACGCTCGCGAGATCGTCGTCAACCATGCGTTCCACGAGTTCATCGAGGAGGGTGAGAAGATCCCGGGAGCCGCACCGGGCTGGCTTGCCCGGGCTCTGATCGCCGTCTTCGCGGCCGCGGACGATCCCCGCCGCGGGCTGATCCCGGACGAGCGTCCGGTCTTCGCGCACAAGCCCGTCCGGGTCTACCGCGAGACCCGTGATCCGGACGAGAACGTCTGGCAATGAGCGCCGACGAGGCGCAGATCAGGCAGCGAGCGCGGCAAGCCGCGTCAGGCAGAACTCCCGCTCGCCCGGCGCCCGCACTGCCGGCAGCGGGTCCGCTTCGACGTACTCGAGATCCGGCCGGAACCGCTCACGCCGTGCGACGGCGCCGTCGCGGAGCGCGAGCCACGTGCCTTCCTTCACCTCACGCTTGCGGAGCTTCAGCCGGCAGTAGCGCTCGACGACCTCGAGCGCGAGCTTCGTCGACGCGAAGAACACACCCTCGGGGCACACGCCTTCCCACAGGGGGCGGCCGGCGCCGCGCGCGACGAAGACCGTGTCCGGCTCGCGCTCGTCGAGCCAGCCGGTCGCCATCGCGCCGCGCAGATGCTCGAGCGCGCGTGCGTCGTTCCGCGAGTGTGCGGCGACCGCGAAGATCGCCTCGGAGTCCACGGTCATGCCGCGGGCTGCGCGCGCGCAGGAGTGGGGGGAGAGGAGCTCGTCGTCGTTCGTGATGATCCCGTTGTGGATCCCCACGACCGGCCCGTGGCGGACGGGGTGATTGTTCGCGGCGATCGACGGGTGCCCCTTCGTGTAGTCGCGCACGTGCACGAGGAGCTGGTTCGACTCGGCGGGGACGCTCACGCGGTCGAGCAGCTGCGAGGCCGGCGTGCGCTGCTTCACGACGGTGGCGTATGCGTCCTCCGGTGCGCGGTAGGCGTAACCGACGGCGTCGGCGCCTCGTTCCGCGATCGCGGCGAGCAACGCCTGCGCGGCGAGCGTCCGGTCGATCTTCGACCGGGAGCGAAGGCTGTATCCCGCAATGCCGCACATGAACTGATCCTAGGAGCGTAGACGGATGGCCGGGCTTGAAAGTTGTATGAACCGGTCTTTTCTTTACATCTCAAGCCCGGGGTTCCTGCGGCCGATAGGGGATACGTGGAGCACCCGCTTCCAGATGCGGCACTGGAGGAGGAGACGCCGGAGACGGCGCTCGGCCTTCTGCCCGCGCTCGACGAGGCCGACGTCCAGGAGCTCGAGGAGGAAGA
>DATDNT010000084.1:0-23400 GCA_036518135.1 Gaiellaceae bacterium
GGCGGAGAGCACGTGGGTCAGCCGCGTGACGCGGCCGGTGAACGACGTACTGCAGACGCTGCCGCAGCTCGTCTACGTGATCCCGTTCGTCTACGTGTTCCCGATCTCCTACGTGCCCGGGCTGATCGCGTCGGTGCTCTATGCGTTCCCGGTCGTCGTCCGGCTCGTGGAGCGCGGCGTCCGCGACGTGGCGCCGCCGGCGGTCGAGGCCGCGGAGTCGTTCGGCGCGACGCGGCTCCAGCTGCTGCTCAAGGTGAAGATCCCACTCGCGCGCGACGCGATCATGCTCGGGATCAACCAGGGGATCATCATGGTGCTGGCCGTCGTAGTGATCGCGGGCCTTGTCGGATCGGGCGCTCTGGGATATGCAGTGGCGGCAGGACTTCAGCGCGGCCAGTTCGGGATCGGTGTCGTCGCGTCGCTCGCGATCCTGGCGATGGGGATCGCGCTCGACCGGGTCACCCGAGGAAATCGAGAAGCAGGCAGAGGAGGTCAGTCGTGAGAGGGAAACGGCTCTACGGAGCGATTGGGGCGATCGCCGCGGCAGTGGCGGTCGGGGTCATGGTCGTCGCCGGGTCGGCGACGGCGACGTCGAAGGCGAGCTGCGGCACGGTCACGCTGAACGAGCAGGCGTGGACGGGCTCGACCGCCAATACGTACGTCGCGAAGTACGTCCTCGAGAAGTACCTCGGCTGCAAGGTGAACGTCACGGACATCGCCGAGATCCCGGTCTACCAGGCGATGGCGCAGGGCAAGGTCGACGCCGTCCTCGAGGACTGGCAGCACGTCGCGCAGTACAAGCAGTACGGCCAGAAGCAGCACTCGGTCGTGGTCGAGGGCTCGAACGGCCTCACCGGCCACATCGGCTGGTTCATCCCGCGGTACCTGCTCAAGCAGTACCCGGAGTTCAAGACCTGGAAGGGCCTCAAGGGCCACGAGAAGGTCTTCGCCTCCCCGGAGGCGCCGCAGGGGATGTTCCTCGGCGGTGACCCGTCCTACGAGCAGAAGGACGTGCAGCTGATCCAGGCGCTCGGCCTGAACCTGAAGCACGTCACCGTCGGCGCCGAGACGGCCGAGGTCGCGCGCTTCAGCCAGCTGATCGCGCAGAAGAAGCCGGTGATCTTCTACTGGTGGACGCCGGAGTACCGGAACACGAGCCTCGACCTCGTCGAGGTGAAGCTGCCGCCGCGCGGCAAGAACTGCCAGGACGACGGCACGGTGAAGGCTCCGCTCGCGGACTTCCGGTGCGCGTACTCGTCCTACCCGCTGGAGAAGGTCTTCAGCACGAAGTTCGTGAAGAGCGGCTCGCCGGCCGTCGCCGTCCTGAAGCGGTGGCACTGGCCGTCGAACGCCGACCAGAACATGGTCTCGAGCTGGATCGCGGGCCAGCACATGGACCCGTCGAAGGCGGCGCAGAAGTACGTGCAGTCGCACATGAGCGTCGTCAACAAGTGGCTCGGTAAGTAGGTAGTTCGAACGGTGCCGGGCGCCTTCGGGCGCCTGGCACCATCCCTTGCGATGCCGGAGCTCTGGACACCGGTGCCCGAGGGGCCGCACGAGACCTTCATCGAGCGCCTGCACCGCACGATCGCGCGGTTCGCGGACGAGCACGAGGTCGAGAAGCCGCTCGTCGAGATCGAGCTCTTCGACGGCGCGCGCTTCTTCCTCGGCCGGCTCGACCCCGAGCCCGGGTTCGGAATGGTCACGATCCACGTGCAGCGCGCCCACGACACGGAGGCTCCTGACGCGATGATCCTGCCCATCGGGACGATCAAGCGCATCGAGCTCCGCGCAGCGCCCGCGAACGGCGGCTCGCGGTTCGGCTTCGCGGTCCCGCGCGGCTAACGCAGGAGCGCCACGCCCGCGACGACGACCGCCGCCCCGGCGAGGCGAGATACGCGGAACGGCTCCTTCAGGACGACGACCGCGAGGATCGCCGCGACGACGACGCTCGTCTCGCGGACGGCAGCCACCGACGCGGCGGGCGCGCGCTCGAGCGCCGCGAGCACGAACCCGTAGGCGACGAACGTCGCGATGCCGGCGACCACGGAAGCCGGTGTCACGGCCCGCCGTAGGTCGGTGGTGCGCGCGACAGCCCCTGCGTACGCGACCGTCGGCACGAGCATCGACAGCTCGAGGTAGGTGACGGGGTTCGCATACGCGATTCCGTGCTTGTCGACGAGGGTGTACCCGGCGATGCAGCACGCGATCGCAGCGCCGAACGCGAGTCCGACGCGGTCCGGATGGCGGACGCCGCGGACGAGCAGCACGCCCGCTGCGACGAGCAGCACACCGATCGCCTGCCGTCCGGCGACCGACCAGGTCACGAGCAGCACGACGACCGGCGCGCCGCCGCGTGCAACCGGGTACACGACCGAGAGCGGCGCCTTCCGGTACGCCGTCGCGAGCAGCGCGAAGTAGACGAGCTCGAAGGCGCCGCTCGCGACGAGCCACGGCCAGACACGCCCGTCCACATGCCACACGACGACCGCGACGGGCGCGAACACGATCTCGGCCGTCACGAGCGCGACGGCGGTCGCCGCCTCGACGTGGGGCGCACGCGCGAGCAGCAGGTTCCAGGCGGCGTGGAACACCGCGGCGGCGAGCGCGAACGCGAGAGCGACCGCAGGCACGGCCGTTACGCTCGCACACGTGGCTGTCGGCGCAGTCGTGCTCGACTTCAACGGGACGCTCTCGAACGACGAGCCCGTGCTCGCGCGCGTGTACCGCGAGCTCATTCCGGGTCTGACCGAGGACGAGTACTACGCGCGGCTCGCGGGCCACACCGACGAGCACATCTTCGACGGCGACGAGCGGCTGATCTCCGAGCGCGTGCGCCGCTACAACGAGCTGGTCGTCGACGGCTCGACCGTCGACGACGACGTGCGCGCCGCCGTGCGCTATGCGGCCGGGCGCGTCCCCGTCGCGCTCGTGTCGGCCGCCCTGCGCGACGAGATCGAGCCCGTCCTGCGCGCGTCGGGGCTCCGCGACCTGTTCGCGCTCGTTCTCTCGCAGGACGACGTCACGCGCGGCAAGCCCGATCCGCAGCCGTACCTGCTCGCCGCCGAGCGGCTCGGTCTCCGCGCCGGCGAGCTGCTCGTCTTCGAGGACACCGACGTCGGCGTCGCGTCGGCGAAGCGAGCGGGCGCCTACGTCGTCGGGCTGACGCGCACCGTCGGCGCCGAGCGGATGCGGGATGCAGACGAGCTGATCGAGCGGATCGACCTCGCGACGATGGAGCGCCTGTGCTCGTGATCGCCCACCGCGGTGCGTCGGCCGTGCTCCCCGAGAACACGCTGCCGGCGTTCGAGCGCGCGATCGAGATGGGCGCCGACTACGTCGAGCTCGACGTCTGGAACGGCCTGCAGGTGACGCACGACGCGCCGAGACGGAACCGCGCGTACCCGTCGCTCGAGGAGGTGATCGACCTCTGCCGCGGGCGCGTCGGGTTGATGGTCGAGCTGAAGCGGCCGCGCGGCGACACCGTCGGGCGCGTGCTGCGTCTGCTCGGAGAGGACGACGTGATCGTCTCGTTCCAGCGGCGCGCGGTCGAAGAGGTGCGTGCGCGGCGGCCGGCGCTCCGGACGGTGCAGCATGTCGGGTTCGGCGTCTCCATCCGCCGCGCGGCGGCGATGGGCGTGTGGGCGGTCGGCTTCCAGGACGACCGCGTGACGGCCCGCGGTGTCGCGAAGGCGCGCGCGTGCGGCCTCGAGACGACCGTCTATACCGTCAACGACGAGCGGCGCATGCTGGCGCTCCGCGACCTCGGCGTCACCGGCGTCTTCACCGACGTGCCCGACCGCGCGCTCGCCGCGCTGCGCGGGGGCGCCTAGGCGGCTGCGGGCTCGCGCTCGATCAGGAGCCCCGCCCGCCATGCCTCCTCGAGCGCGGCCAGGACCGGGTCGCGATCGAGCACGCGCTCCTCGAGGCGAGGCCAATCGGGGGCGGTCTCGTGCGGGTGCGGCGGAGTCATCGCTTCGACAACGGCCGAGGCCGCCCGCCGGTTACGCCTAGAGTCCGGGCGTGGACGACTGGCGGAGCGAGACCCTCGACCGGATGCGCACGCTCATCCGGGAAGCCGACCCGGAGGCGGTCGAGGAGCGCAAGTGGGCCAAGGCGTCGAACCCGGACGGCGTCCCCGTGTGGTCGCACGACGGGATCGTCTGCACCGGCGAGATCTACAAGTCGGTCGTCAAGCTGACCTTCGCGAAGGGCGCGCAGCTCGACGACCCCGCCAAGCTCTTCAACGCGAGCCTCGACGGGAACCTCCGCCGCGCGATCGACATCCGCGAGGGCGAGCAGGTCGACGCGGAGGCGTTCAAGGCGCTGGTGCGCGCGGCCGTCGCGCTCAACACCGCCGCCTGACGTCTACTCGAGCAGCCACTCGTCACCGGCGGCGATGGCGACGGTCGTGCCGTCGCGGAGCACACCCTCGACCTCGACATCCGGGCCGCCGACGGGGAAGTCGACGTGCATGTGCGACTGGTTGATCCCGAGCTCGAGCTGCTCCTCCGGCGACAGCTCGTCGGCGTCCTCGACCGCGGTCGCGTACGCCATCCCGTAGGCGAGATGCGACGCCGCGTTCTCGTCGAGCAGCGTGTTGTAGAAGAGCAGGTTCCGGGCGCCGATCCGCGATCCGGCGACGAGCGCCACCTCGCCGAGGCGCTTCGCGCCGTCGTCGGTCTCGAGGTGCTGGCGCAGCGCGTCCTCGCCGCGCGTCGCCGTCGCCTCGACGACCTCGCCGCCGCGGAACACGAGGCGGATCCCCTCGAGGAGGACGCCCTGGACGGCGACCGCGCGGGTGGCGCTGACGACGCCCTCGACGCGGTTCCGGTCCGGCGTCGTGAACACCTCCTCGGTCGGGAGGTTCGGCGCGTGCAGCTGCCCCCACGCCGTCTCGACGCGGCCGCCCAGCCAGCGCGACTGCTCGAGGAGGCCGACGGCGAGGTCGGTGCCGGGGCCCCGGAAGCGGACCTCACGGAGCCCGAGCGCGCTGAGCCGCGCGGCGCGCGCCTCGAGGCGCTCGAGGTGCTCGACCCACGCTGCGACCGGATCGGGCTCGTCGAGGCGTGCCGCCGCGGTCAGCTCGGCGACGAGACGATCGACGTCCGGCCCGCCGAAGACCTTCTCGGCCCACGACTCCTCGGGGTACGCGACGACCGACCAGGCGCTCAGGCGCTCGTTCATGAGTCGCTGCGTGAGTGCGACGAGGTCGTGCGGGACGACGCGCGCGAGCTGGGCGGGGTCCACCTCCGCCAGATATGCGGGCGCGGCGTCGCCCACGGTCGTGACGAACGCCCCCTCCACGGTCAACGTGTGCTCGAGGAGCGCCCGCTCCGCGGGGCCCGTGCGCGTCAGCGCAGCCTCGTCGCCGAATTTGGCGCGCAGCAGGCGGTCGTAGTTGTCCCAGTAGACGAGGTCGACGTCGGCCGCTCCCGCCTCCCAGCCTGCGCGCGCCAGCGCGCGGACGAGCGGCGCATGCTCGACCGGGCCGCCGACGACGAGGAGCTGCCCCTGCCGGAGGTTCGCACCGACGCGGATCGCGACGTCTGCGTACCGCCGGAGGAAGTCGTCCATCAGCTCTTGTCGTCGGGGGCCGCCGGCCCCGGGAGCCCCTTGTCCTCGCCGGCGACCGGCAGGTCCTCGCCCGGCTCCTCCGGCTCCTCGGTCACGTCCCCTCGCCGATGTCGGGGATGCCGCCGTCCTCCAGCACGAGGAGCTGCGCGTTGTCGCTCGGCACGTTCGCCACGACGTGCGAGCCGACGGGGAGCGCCTCGGCGCGCGCGGCCGACATGTCCGCGATCAAGCCCCCGGTCAGCTTCAGGCGGGTCACGGGCCCGAGGAACGTCTGCGTCACGACCTCGCCCGAGAGGGTGTTGCCGTTCGCCGCGGCGCCGTTTCCGCCGGCGTGCAGCTCGAGCGCTTCGGGGCGGATCAGGATCAGCACCCGCTCGCCGTTCTGCCGGCCGCGGGCCGCGTCGATGCGCAGCTGCGTGCCGCCGTGGTCGACGAGCCCGTCGCCGACGATCGTCGCCTCGAGGCGGTTCATCGTCCCGATGAACTCCGCCACGAACGGCGTCTTCGGCGCCGTGTACATCTCGGCGGGCGTCCCCATCTGCTCGATCACGCCGCCGTACATGACCGCGACGTGGTCGGAGATCGCGAGCGCCTCTTCCTGGTCGTGCGTGACGTACAGCGTCGTGATCCCGAGCTCGAGCTGGATGCGGCGAATCTCCTCGCGGAGCTGCACGCGCACCTTCGCGTCGAGCGCCGACAGCGGCTCGTCGAGGAGCAGCACGCGCGGCTCGATCGCGAGCGCGCGCGCGAGCGCGACGCGCTGCTGCATGCCGCCCGAGAGCTGGTGCGGGTAACGGTCGCCTGCATGGCCGAGCCCGACGAGCTCGAGCAGGTCGTCGACGCGCTTCGTGCGGTCCTGCCGGTCGCGGCCGCGGATCTTCAGCCCGAACTCGACGTTCTGCCTCGCCGTCATGTTCGGGAACAGCGAGTAGGCCTGGAACACCATGCCCATGTCGCGCTTGTTGGGGGCGACGCCGGTGATGTCCTTGCCCTCGACCACGATGCGGCCCTCGTTCGGCCGGTCGAAACCGGCGACGAGGCGCAGCGCCGTCGTCTTCCCGCACCCGGACGGCCCGAGCAGCGAGAGGAACTCGCCCTCGCCGAGCGAGATGTTGATGCCGTTCAGCGCCTTCACGGTCCCGAAGTCGCGGTGCAGGTTCTGAAGCTCGAGGTATGCCATCAGCGCGCTCCTGCGATCACGGCGCCGCGTGCGCCTCGTTTGCGGCCGACCACGAGCAGCGACAGCATCGCCGCCCAGGTGATGAGGAACGAGAGCAGCGTCAGCGCTCCGGCGGGGAACCCCTGCGACTCGTTCACGTACTGCAGGAAGATCGGGAACGTGTGGAACGCGGCGAGGTTCGCGATCGTGAACTCGCCCATCACGATCGCGAGCGTGAGGAACGACGCGGCGAGCGCGGCCGAGCGGATGTTCGGCAGGATGATGCGGAAGAGCGTCGTCGTCCAGCGCGCGCCGAGGCTCTGCGACGCCTCCGTGAGCGTGTGCACGTCGATCGACCGGAACCCGGCGTCGAGCGAGAAGAACATGTACGGGAACGCGAGGATGACGTACGCCGTCGCGAGGAACCCCCACGGCGTGCCGTAGTACCAGTTCGGCGTCCCCTTGAAGGTGCGCAAGAGCCCGACGACCATGACGATCGGCGGCACGACGAACGGGACGAGCGCCATGAACGCGATCACCGGCCGCAGGCGCGGGAGCTTCAGGTGAACCCAATAGATCGTCGGGACGAACAGGATCAGGCTGATCACGATCGTCTCGATCGCGAGCAGGAACGAGATCTTGATCGTGTGCCAGAAGTCGCCGTTGTGCACGACCCAGCCGTAGTTGTGCAGCGTGCAGCACGGCGTGCCCGCCTTGTTCTCCTTCAGCGAGAAGTCGAGCGTCGCGTACAGGGGCAGCAGGAAGAACAGCGCGGCGAGCAGCAGCCAGACGACCGCGCTCGGCGCGATGCGCGGGCGGCGGAGCCTCACTTCACCCACCTCTGCGACCGGCGCTGCAGCGGGATGTAGATCACCATCATCACCGCGAGCACGACGAACATCCCGAACGCGAGCGCCTGGGCGATGTGCGGGTTGTCGAGCACGTTCCCCGTGTAGTAGGCGCCGATCAGGATCGGCACGATGTTGATGCCGTTGTCGAGGCTGTAGGCCGTCGCGTAGGCCGCGAACGCGTTGCCGAAGAGCAGGATGAAGGCGCCGAGGAACGACGGCATCAGCACGGGAATGCCGATGTACCGCCAGAACTGCCAGCCCTTCGCGCCGAGGTTCGACGCCGCCTCGCGCCACTCGCGCTTCAGGCCGTCAACGGCAGGCGCGATCACGAGGATCATCAACGGGAGCTGGAAGTACAGGTAGGCGAGCTCGACGCCGCGCTCCGACGCGATCTGGAAGTTCGGCCACTGGTAGGTGATGTCGTGACCCGAGTTGCGGAACCACGTGGTGACGACGCCGAGGGGGCCGAGCGTCGCGATCCACGCGAACGCGAGCGGGATCCCACCGAAGTTCGCGGCCACGCCGGAGAACGTCGTCAGGATCGAGCGGATCACACGCGGCGTGCCGTCACGGATCGCCGCGTAGGCGACGAAGAGCCCGAGCACGCAGCCCAGCGCGGCGGTGACGAAGCTGATCCGGATGCTGCCCCAGTACGCATCGACGTACGGGTGGCGGAAGAGGAGACGGACATTCGAGAAGGTCGCGTGGTTCGCCTTGTCCTGGAACGAGCCGACGAGAACCGACACCGCCGGGACGAAGAGGAAGGCGATCATGTACGCGAAGAAGGGCAGCGTGACGAGCCACCCGAGCGGGAGGCGCCTCCGGCCGGACGCGACGTCCGGCCGGAGTGCCTGAGGTGCAGCGTCGGTCGCTATGGCTTAGGAGCCGACCTTCGTCGGCCACTGCTGGGCGATGAGCGCCTTCGCGGCCGTCTGCTGGCTGATCGATGCGAACTTCACGCGGTTGTAGATCGCGGCCGACGGCAGCTTCGCGAGCACTGCCTTCGGGATCACCTTCCGCTTCACGAGGTCGGCGAACCGCGCAGGGTGCGCGCCGCCCTTGAGCCAGATGATCTGCCCCTGGTCGGAGTAGAGGAACTCCTCCCAGAGCCGCGCCGCATTCGGGTGCGGAGCGTTGGCGTTGATCGCCTGTGCGTACGCACCGCCGTACACGCCGTCGGTCGGGATCGTGAAGCCCCAGTTCGCCGCCGGGTACTCGCTGACGTACGCGAGGTTGTTGTAGTCCCAGTCGAGCGAGATCGGCGTCTGTCCGGATGCGACGGTCGCCCCCGTCGTCTGGACCGGGTTGAAGTTCCCGACCTTCTTCACCTGCGCCCAGAAGTCGATGCCGGCCGAGACGTCCTGCAGCGACCCGCCGTTCGCGAGCGCCGAGGCGATCACGACCGACACGGCGGAGTTCGACGACAGCGGCGAGCCGTTGATCGCCACCTTGCCCTTGTACTCCGGCTTCAGGAGGTCCTTGAACGTCTTCGGCGGGTTCGGGACGAGCGTCTTGTTGTAGCCGATCGAGACGGCCCCCCAGTAGTCGCCCATCCAGTAGCCGCGCGTGTCCTTGAGCGACCGCGGGATCGTCTTGTAGTTCATGTTGTAGTACTTCGCGTACAGGCCCTCGTTGGCGCCTGCGATCGCGAACGAGATGCCGACGTCGACCGCGTCCGGCGCGCGCGAGTCGCCCTTCAGCGAGCGGATCGCCTCGTTCTCCTGCGCCGAGCTGCCGTCGGGGTTGTCGTTCGTGATCCCGATCCCGTACTTGCGCGGGAAGTTGTGGAGCGCCTCGCCGTAGTTCGCCCAGTCCGGCGGCAGGGCGATCGTGTTGAGATGCCCCTCCTTCTTCGCCGCGGCGACGAGCGCCTTGAAGTGCTCCTTGTCCATGCGGACCGGCGCGGAGCGCGCCGCCTTCTCGGCGCCGAGCGCGGTCGCCGCATTGCCCATGATCGTGAGCCCGAACGCGGCCGCCGCGCTGCGACGCAGCATCGACGACCGGCTCATGCCCTCCTCTTCGAGCTTGGCCCAGAACTCGATCTCTTGGGCCTCGTAATCCTCCATGCGCTGGCCTCCAGGGTCGTGGGGGGTGCCCTAGAGAATCACGTTTTGGGTCATGATTTCAATAGGCCTCCGGGCCCTGTTTCACCATATGGACACCGAATCGTCACCAGGCGCGGCGCGCGGTAGGGTCGGACGCGCATGTCCCCCTTCGACGCTCGCGGCACCTGGCTCAAGTGCGCGTTGCACGCCCACACGACGAACTCCGACGGTGAGCTCTCCCCCGACATGCTCGTCCGGCATTACGACTGGGCCGGGTACGACGTCCTCGCCATAACCGATCACTGGGTGCGCACCGACGAGGCGTCGACGTCGACGCTCCTCGTCATCCCCTCCACGGAGCTGAACGCGGTGGCGGGCGACGGGCACGACGTGCACGTCCTCGCGCTCGGGCTCGACTCCGACCCGGTGGCGCCGGCCGCCTTCGAGCCGCTTCCCGACGTCGTCCGCTGGATCGAGGAGGCGAACGGCCTGCCGTTCATCGCCCACACGTACTGGAGCGGCCTCCGGACCGAGCAGTGGTGGGACGTGGAGGGGCTGCTCGGGCTCGAGGTCTGGAACACGGGCTGCGAGCTCGAGCTCGGCCGCGGCGACTCGTCGCTCCACTGGGACGAGGCGCTCGAGCTCGGCCGCGCGCTGACGGCGCTCGCGACGGACGACTCGCACCACCCGGGCTACGACAGCGGCTTCGCGTGGACGTGGGTGCGCGCGGCCGAGAGATCACAGGCGGCGGTGCTCGGCGCGCTGCGGGCGGGCGCGTTCTACGGCTCGACCGGCCCGGAGATCCGCGCCGTCGAGCTCTCGGACGACGAGGTGGCGGTCGAGTGCAGCCCCGCGGCCGCCGTGACGCTCTATTGCGGCCGTAAGAGCGGCGCACGGGCCAACGCCGGCCGGCTCGGCTACCCGAACCACTCGCGTGTCGTCGCGCGCGACGACCGCGGCCTGATCACCCGCGCGGCGCTCGAGCGGCCGTGGGACGGCGGTGCATACGGCCGCGTCGAGGTGCTCGCGGCCGACGGGACGAAGGCCTGGACGAACGCGCTGTGGACCGCGTAGAAGCACTCGAGCAGCTGGCCGCGCGCCGGTTCGACCTGCTCGTGGTGGGAGGCGGGATCATCGGCGCCGGCATCGCGGAGGCGGCGAGTGCGCACGGCCTCGCCGTCGCGCTCGTCGACCGCGGCGACTTCGCGTCGGCGACATCGTCGGCGTCGTCGAAGCTCGTGCACGGCGGCCTGCGCTACCTGCAGATGGGCGACGTCCGTCTCGTTCGGGAGGCGCACCAGGAGCGGCGCTACCTGATGAACGTCGTCGCGCCGCACCTCGTCGAGCGGCTGCCGTTCGTGTTCCCGCTCTACGACGACGGCCCGCACCGGCCGATCGTCGTCCGGACGGGCGTCCTTCTCTACTCGGCGCTGGCGCGCGCGGCTGAACGGCCGCGTGTCGGAGGCGCGAGCGGTCCGCCTCGTCCCGCAGCTCCGCACCGATCGCCTCCATTCGTCGGCGCTGTACGCCGACGCGCGCACGAACGACGGGCGGTTGACGATCGAGAACGTGCGCGCTGCGGCCGGGCGCGGCGCCGTCGTCCTGAACTACGCCGAGATCACTTCGGTCGGCCGCGGCGAGGTCGAGCTGCGCGCCGACGGCGAGACGATCCGCGTGCGGGCGTCGTCCGTCGTCAACGCGACCGGGCCGTGGCTCGACCACCTCCGCCGGCTCGAGGACCCGGCCGCGCGCCCCTCCATCCGGCTGTCGAAGGGCGTCCACCTGCTCGTCGAGGGCGGCGAGGACTGGGGCGCGGCGGTCACCATCCCGCAGAGCAAGGTGCGCGTCAGCTTCGCCATCCCCTGGGAGGGGATGCTCCTGCTCGGGACGACCGACACGCTCCACGAGGGCGCGCCGGAGGAGGCGTCCGTCACCGACGACGACGTCCGCACGATCCTCGACGAGGCGTCCGTCGCGATCCGCGACCTGCCCACGGAGGTTCGCGCGTCGTTCTGGGGCCTGCGCGTCCTCCCGGGCGGTCCCGGCGCCACCGCGAACGCCCGGCGCGAGACGGTGTACACGAAGGGGCCGACCGGGATGCTGAGCGTCGCGGGCGGCAAGCTCACGACGTACCGGCGGATCGCCCTCGACGCGCTCGAGCAGCTCGGCGTCCGGAACCTCGACCGCAGGCCGCGGCCCCTCCCCGGCGCCGTCGGGCTCGCGAAGGTCGAATGGCCCGTCGAGCTCGACGCTCCGACGCGCAGCCACCTCCTCCACCTCTACGGCGCGCTCGCGCCCGAGGTGCTGCGGCCCGCGCTCGCGGACCCCTCGCTCCTCGAGCGCATCGACGCCGCGCGGCCCGATCTTCGCGCGCAGGACGTCTACGCGCGCACGCACGAGCTCGCCGTCACCGACGCGGACGTCATACGACGGCGAACTACGGTTTGGCTTTCCGGCAGGTCGGCGCTAGCTTCTCAGCATGTCTCCGAGGTTGACGCGGCTGACCCAGCCGCTCGTTCGTGATCGCGGAGAGCTGAGGGTCGCAAGCTGGGACGAGGCGCTCGACCGCGCCGCGGCCGGCTTCCGGCAGGCGCTCGACGAGGGCGCGATGACCGGGCTCTTCAGCTGCTCCAAGACCACGAACGAGTTGAACTTCGCCACGCAGAAGTTCAGCCGGGTCGCGCTGCACTCGAACAACGTCGACAGCTGCAACCGGACCTGACACGCCCCTAGCGTCGTCGGTCTGGCGACGGTGTTCGGTGCGGGTGGCGGCACCAGCTCCTACGAGGAGCTGCGCGAGACCGCGGACCTCGTCGTGCTCTGGGGCTCGAACGCGCGCGAGGCGCACCCGATCTTCTTCCACCACGTCCTGAAGGCGATCCACCGCGGCGCGCGGCTGATCGTCGTCGACCCGCGACGCACATCCTCGGCACAGTGGGCGGACCTGTGGCTCGGCCTGGACGTCGGCACGGACATCCCGCTCGCGAACGCCGTCGCGCGCGAGCTCATCCAGGCGGGGTACGTGAACGAGGAGTTCGTCGCGAGAGCGACGACCGGCTACGACGCGTTCCGCGAGTCGGTGGAGCCGTGGACGCTCGAAGAGGGCGAACGCGTGACGGGCGTGCCGGCCGCGGCGATCCGCGAGCTCGCGCACGCCTACGGCGGCGCGGCGTATCCGCAGCTCTGCTGGACGCTCGGCATCACGGAGCACCACAACGCCGTGGACAACGTCTTCGCGCTGATCAACCTCTCGCTGCTCGTCGGCGGCGTCGGTCGGTACGGCGCCGGCCTGCAGCCGCTGCGCGGACAGAACAACGTGCAGGGCGGCGGCGACATGGGTGCGATCCCCAACAAATTGCCCGGGTTCCAGGACGTCGAGGACGACGCGGCGCGCGCGAAGTTCGAGCGAGCGTGGGGCTGCGCGATCCCGTCGAAGAACGGCCTGCACCTCACCGGCATGTTCGAGGCGATGGGCCGGGGCGAGCTGCGCGCGGCGTACATCGTCGGCGAGAACCCGGCGCAGTCGGAGGCCGACAAGGAGCACGCGGTCGCGCTTCTGCGCGGCCTCGACCACCTCGTCGTGCAGGACATCTTCCTGACGCGGACCGCCGAGCTCGCCGACGTCGTCCTGCCGGGGTGCGCGGGCTGGGCGGAGTCGGAAGGAACGGTCACGTCCAGCGAGAGACGAGTGCAGCGCGTTCGGAAGGCGCTCGACCCGCCGGGCGACGCGCGCGACGACATCGAGATCGTCTACGAGCTCGCGCGCCGGCTCGGCCACGACCTCGGCAGCACGAAGGCGGAGGACATCTGGAACGAGCTGCGCTCGCTCTCGCCGATGCACGCAGGGATGTCGTACGCGCGCCTCGAGGAGCTCGGCGGCATCCAGTGGCCGTGCTGGGACGAGGCGCATCCCGGCGAGCAGTTCCTGCACGGACGGCTGTGGGACGACGTCGTCGCCGAGCCCGCGCCGTTCCACGTCGTCGAGCACGCGCCGCCGGTCGACGAGCTCGACGCGGAGTTCCCGCTGCGGTTGACGACCGGGCGCCGACTCGAGTCGTTCAACACCGGCGTGCAGACGAACGGGTTCTCGTCGCCGCTGCACGTCGGCGGCGAGGCGCTCCGCGTCTCGCCGGAGGACGGCGCGCGGTACGGGCTCGTCGACGGCGGCCGCGCGCTCGTCACCTCGCGGCGGGGCGCGATCGAGGCGCCGGTCGCGTTCGACGCGACGCTCCGCCCCGGGCTCGCGTTCCTGAACCTGCACTTCCCGGAGCTCGTCGACACGAACGTGCTGACGATCGACGCGACCGACCCCCTCGCGGGCACCGCCGAGTTCAAGGCGTCCGCGATCCGCGTGGAGGCGGTCGTCTAGTGGCCGACCTGAAGCTGCTCGAGGCGGTTCCGTCCGCGGAGGAGCGCGAGGCGATCGACGCGATCGTCGGCCCGGCGCCGGCCTACGACGGCCGCACGGCGCGCGCGATCCGCGACAAGCGTCATCTCCTCCTTCCCGCTCTGCGCGCGGCGCAGCGGCGCGTCGGCTGGGTGAGCGAGGGCGCGCTCGGCTACGCGTCGCGCCGCCTGTCGGTGCCGCCGGCCGAGGCGTACGGCGTGGCGACCTTCTATGCGCTCCTCTCGCTCGAGGAGCGGCCCGCGGACGTGACGCACGTTTGCACCGATCTCGCCTGCGCGCTCAACGGCGCGAGCGCCGGGCCGGGCGAGCACGCGTCGCCGTGCCTCGGTCTCTGCGACCGCGCGCCGGCGAAGTACCGCACCGTCGCCGGGCCCGAGCCGTTCGAGGAGCAGATCCCGGCCGAGTCGCCGCTGCCCACGGGGCCGCGGCTGCTGCGGCGCTTCGGCATCGATCCGACGTCGCTCGACGCGTACGTCGCCGCAGGAGGCTTCGAGATGCTCGCCCGCGCGCGCGAGCTCGGCGCCGAGGCCGTCGTCGCCAGGGTGACGGAGTCGAAGCTTCTCGGGCGCGGCGGCGCCGCGTTCCCGACCGGCGTCAAGTGGGATGCGGTGCGGAAGCAGCCCGCGCAGCCGCACTACGTCGTGTGCAACGCCGACGAGTCCGAGCCGGGGACCTTCAAGGACCGCGTGCTGATGGAGGGCGACCCGTTCGGGCTCGTCGAGTCGCTCGCGATTGCCGGATTCGCCTGCGGCGCACAGAAGGGCTTCGTCTACATACGCGCCGAGTACCCGCTCGCGCACGCGCGCGTGCAGCACGCGATCGAGGCTTCCGCTCCGTACCTCGACGGCTTCGAGATCGAGCTGCGGATCGGCGCCGGGGCATACATCTGCGGCGAGGAGACGGCGCTCTTCCAGTCGATCGAGGGCAAGCGGGGCGAGCCGCGGAACAAGCCGCCCTTCCCGGTCGAGGTCGGCCTCTTCGGCAAGCCGACGGCGGTGAACAACGTCGAGACCCTGTTCAACGTGCCGGAGATCCTGCGCGGCGAGTCGGCGGAGACGCGCCTCTTCTGCGTGTCGGGCAACGTCGAGCGTCCCGGGGTCTACGAGCTGCCGCTCGGCGTGACGCTGCGCGAGCTGCTCGAGACGGCGGGCGCGCCGTCGGTGAAGGCGGTGCTCCTCGGCGGCGCGGCGGGCGCGTTCGTCGGGCCGGACATGCTCGACCTCGAGCTGACGCACGAGGCGACGCGCGCCGCGGGGCTCACGCTCGGCTCCGGCGTCGTCATGGTGTTCGACGAGCAGGCCGACCTCGCGGCCGCGGTGCTGCGCATCGCAGAATTCTTCCGCGACGAGTCGTGCGGACAGTGCGTCCCGTGCCGGGTCGGCACGGTCCGGCAGCAGGAGGCGCTGCAACGGCTCGCCGCCGGGCGGCCACGGCAGGACGAGCTGCAGACCCTCGCCGAGCTTGCGCAGGTGATGCGCGATGCCTCGATCTGCGGCCTCGGTCAAACCGCTGCCAACGCAGTGGCTTCCGCCATCGTCAACCTGGGGGTCTTCGCCGCATGACCATGGTGTCGATCGCCGCGCCGAAGAAGATGGTCGAGCTGACCGTGGACGGCCGCGCGGTCCGCGTGCTCGAAGGCTCGACGATCCTCGACGCGTGCCGGCAGCTCGGCATCGACACGCCCACGCTCTGCTACGGCGACACGCTGACACCGGTGAACGTCTGCCGGGTCTGCGTCGTCGAGCTCGAGGGCGCGCGGACGCTCGTCCCGTCGTGCTCGCGCAAGGCAGAGGACGGCATGGTCGTCGCAACCGACTCCGACCGGGTGCGCACGTCGCGGCGGCTCGTGCTCGAGCTGCTCGGGTCGTCCGTCGACCTCTCCACCGCCCCGGAGGCGCTCGAGTACATCGATCGTTACGGCGCCGACCCGGCGCGGTTCGGCGAGGACGCGGCGCGCGTCGAGCACGAGGTGAAGATCGACAACGACCTGTACGTGCGCGACTACTCGAAGTGCATCCTCTGCTACCGCTGCGTCGAGGCGTGCGGCGTCGACCATCAGAACACGTTTGCGATCGCCGTGGCGGGCCGCGGGTTCGACGCGCACATCTCGACGGAGCTCGACGTGACGCTGCCCGAGTCGGCGTGCGTCTACTGCGGCAACTGCATCGCCGTCTGCCCGACGGGCGCGCTGATGTCGAAGCGCGAGTACGACATGCGCGCGGACGGCACGTGGGACGAATCGAAGCAGGACGTCGTCACGACGGTGTGCGGCTACTGCGGCGTCGGCTGCAACCTCGAGCTGCACGTGCAGGAGGGCCAGGTGGTGAACGTCACGTCGCCGCACGACCACGACGTCACGGAGGGCAACCTCTGCGTGAAAGGCCGCTTCGGCTTCGAGTACGTCGAGAACTGACTAGGATCCGCCGTCGTGGCTTCGTGGCGCTCCGCCCGCATCGAGGACATCGACGAGATCAGCGACGGCCGCTCGCCCTGGCGCCCCGTCCGCCACCACTTCGGCATCGAGGCCTTCGGGGTCAACGCGTTCACGGGCAAGCAGGCCGGCGACCGGCTGATCAACGAGCACGACGAGGCGGACGACGGTCAGCAGGAGCTGTACCTCGTGCATGCCGGCCGCGCCCGGTTCGAGATCGGCGGGGAGACGCTCGATGCGCCCGCCGGCACGCTCGTCTTCGTCGAGCCCGGCCAGAAGCGCACGGCGTTCGCGGAGGAGCCCGGCACCACGCTCCTGGCAGTCGGCTCCGTGGCGGGCCGCGGGTACCGGATCCACGGGTGGGACATCTGGGGGCCGATCCAGCCGCTCTACCAGGCGGGCGAGTACGCGGAGGCCGCGGAGCGCCTCGACGCGGCGCTCGCGGACGATCCTCCGTTCTGGGGCGTGCACTACAACGCGGCCTGCATCTACAGCCTGAGCGGACGGCCGGCCGACGCGGTCACGCATCTCCGCCGCGCGCACGAGCTCGCCGGGGACGAGGCCGACGTACGCGAGATGGCGAAGGCCGACACCGACCTCGACGCGATCCGCGGCGAAGCCGGCTACCGGGAGCTCGTGGGCGACGGGTGAACGTCCAGGTCCTCTACTGGCAGGACATCCCATCGGTGGTGAAGGCGGGCGACGAGAAGCGCCAGCTGCCCGACTGGTTCCAGCAGGAGATCGACCGCGTCGCGATGGAGCAAGGGCTCCTCGGCAGCGACGCGTATCTCGAGCAGTGGGAGTGGCGCGAGGTCGACGGCGATTCCCTCGACGCCGTCTACGCCGAGCTCACGCGGCTGCGGCGACCGGAAGCGTGAACGACACCCTGGCCCCGCCGCTCGAGGCCGTCTCCGCCCAGATCCTCCCGCCCTGAGCCTCGACGAGGCCGCGCGCGATCGCGAGCCCGAGGCCCGCGCCGCCGCCGCGTGCGGGGTCGCTCCGCCAGAAGGGGTCGAACATCCGCTGCGCCGTCTCCGTCGAGATCCCGGCGCCGGAGTCCTCGACGGTCAGCGTCACGCGCTCGGGGTCCGCGTCGACGAGGACGGCGATCGCGCCGTCGGACGGCGTGTGCTCGAGTGCGTTCACGAGCAGGTTCAGGAGGACACGCTCGACGTGCTCCGGCGTGCAGCGAACGGGCGGCGCGGCGGCGATACGGCGGTCGAGGCGCACACCCTGCGCGCGCGCACGCGCCTCGACGCCGCGGACGCACGACTCGACGATCGCGCCGACCTCGACCACCTGCAGCTCGTGCGAGAGCGCGCGCGCGTCGATGCGCGCGAGCTCGAACAGGTCGTCGACGAGCGACGAGAGCCGGCGCGCATGCTCCTGGAGCGGCTCGAGGTACTCGTCGGACGTCGCGAGCCCGTCCTCGATCGCGTCGAGCATCGCGCGGATCGATGCGACCGGCGTTCGGAGGTCGTGGCTCGCGGCGGCGACGAGCTCGCGACGCGCGTCGAACAGCGTCTCGAGCTCTCCGGCCATCGCGTTGAACGTCCGCCCGAGCTCGGCGAGCTCACGCGGCCCGTCGGTCGGCGCGCGCGCCGCTAGGTCGCCCGCCGCGAGGCGCTGCGACGCCGTGCCGAGGTCGTCGAGGCGACGCGTCACACGTGTCGCGAGGATCGCGGCGACCCCGACCGCGGTTGCGGCCGCCCCTGCCGCGACGGCGAGGATCTTGACGTCGGCGCCCATGTGGAACATCACCCAGCCCGACGCCAGGACGGCGACGAGCGGCGCGACGACCGACAGGAGGCCGAAGAGCGCGAGCTGCAGCCGGACCGTCGGCAACCGCGCGAGCACGAGCGCGGCGACGACGCCGACGGCGACGATCGCGCACACGACCGCTGCGGCGAGCGCGATCACGGGACGAACCGGTACCCGACGCCCCACAGCGTCTCGAGGTGCCGCGGAGATGCGGGGTCGGCCTCGAGCTTCGTGCGGAGGCGCCGGATGTGCACCGTCACGGTGCCCGTGTCGAGCGCCGCCTCGTAGCCCCACACGGCATCCATCAGCTGCTTTCGCGAGAACACCTCGCGCGGGTTCGACGCCAGGAAGAACAGGAGGTCGAACTCCATCGCCGTGAGCTTCACCGGCATGCCGTCGAGCGTCACCTCGCGCGCGGCGCCGTCGATCGCGAGGGCACCGAAGGCGAGCGTCCGCGCCGGCGCGCGCGGAACCTCGTTCCGCTTGAGCACGTTGCGCACCCGGATCGCGAGCTCGCGCGGCGAGAAGGGCTTCGTCACGTAGTCGTCCGCGCCGAGCTCGAGCCCCACGACGCGGTCGGCAGCCTCCCCGCGGGCCGTCAGCATGATCACCGGCAGGTCGCCGCTCGCACGGATCCAGCGGCAGAGCGTGAGGCCGTCCGTCCCCGGGAGCATGACGTCGAGCACGACGAGGTCGGGCTTCGCCGACTCGATCAGGGCGCGCGCGGAGACGCCGTCGCCCGCCTGCAGCGTCTCGTATCCGTCGCGCTCGAGGTAGCGCACGACGACGTCGCGCACCACGGGCTCGTCGTCGACCACGAGAACCGTCGTCATGGCGTTCATTCTCGTCCGCGCGCCCACTTCCGGTGGTGCACGAGCGCCCACTGGCGGTCGACGCTCCCCGTCGTGATGCCGCGGAGGGCATGGCGGGTCGCCGGGTGCAGCACCGCGAGGTACAGGTGGCCCGCGAAGAGGGCGAGCGAGACGAGCGTCAGCCCGTCGTGGAGGACGATCGTGCTCGCGAAGCGGAAGGCGTGGTCGCGCTCGCCGAGCCAGAGGAGCGTCCCCGAAACGGCGAACAGCACCGCGAACGCCCCGGTGAGGATCGCGTTGACCTTCTGTCCCGCGTTGAACCGCCCCTGCGGCGCCGGATGCCGTCGAAGCCAGAGGAGGTCGTCGTCGTCGAAGAGATCGAGCTCGCGCAGCGTCTCCCGTAGACGGCGTCGATCGCCGACCGCGACGACGACTGCCAGTGCGACGAGCCACGCCACCGCCGCGTCGATGTGCACGGCCTTCACGAGCGGCCGCCGCGCGACCAGCTCGCTGAGCCGCGGCAGCCAGAGCGTCAGGCCGGACGCGAGCAGCGTCATGAACGCGGTCGCATGGACCCAGTGGACCGCGCGCTCGGTCCGCGTGAAGCGCTCGATGCGATCAGAGGCCATTCGACCTCCCGACCCATGCGTCGCTGTCGTAGCCGCGCTGCTCCCAGTAACCGGGCTCGGCGACGGAGTCGACCGAGATCCGCTCGACCCACTTCACGCCCTTGTAGCCGTACATGTCGGGGATCACGACGCGCACGGGCGCGCCGTGCTCGCGCGGCAGCGGCCGGCCGTCCATCTCGTAGGCGAGCATCGCGTCTGGTAGGCGCGCCTGCGCCAGGGTCAGCGTGTCCACGTACGGCTTCTCCGCCGAGACGAACGTCAGCACGTTCGCGTCCTGCCGTAGGCCCGCGGTGGCGAGCAGATCGTCGAAGCGCACGCCGCGCCAGTGCACGTTCGACACGCTCCACCCGGTGACGCAGTGGAACGTCGAGACCTGCTCCGCCGACGGGAGCGCGCGCAGCTCGTCGTACGAGAGCGTCCTCGGCCGACCGACGAGGCCGTCGATGCGCAGCCGCCACGTCGCCCGGTCGAACGACGGCATGTGGTCGGCGACCGTGTAGATCCGCCAGCCGGTCGGGAAGAGCGCGGGCGGGAGCGCGTTCTCGAGCGGCTGAGCCGCGCCGCCGAGATCGCGCCACGCCGCCCGCCCCCAGAGGAGCGACGAGAGCCCGACGGCCGTCACGCCGAGGAAGGCGCGACGGCCGTACGTGCGTGTCTCGCCGCGCTCCATCTAGTGGACCTTCGCGACGAACCAGCCGTTGACGCCGTTGCACAGGATCTTCGTCGGGCTGTCGCCCGCGAACGTGTAGAGCGCGTGCCGGTCGAGCGCGACCTGGTCGGTCCCGTTCGGGCGCATGATCTCGCTGAACGTCCCCATCACGCCGGCGACGTGCTTCGGGATCATCGTGCCGTGGGGAACGGTGAGCGGCGGCCACTGCTTCGCGCACGCGCCGGTGCAGCTGACGTGTCCCGCCTTCTCCTTCTTCCACGTGTAGAGCGCGAGATGCCCGCGTGTCGCGAGGACCTTGCCGAACTTCGCGGTCTTCCAGACGACGACGGGAGCCGAGTCGTGACGAGCCGCGAGTGCCGAGGCCGTTGCGACGGACACGGCGCCGAGCACGAGCAGCGTTACGAGGAGCGAGCGCATGAGGCCTCCTTGACGAGGACGTTTCCGCTCCCGTTGTACGGCGCGCCGCCTCGGTCGCGCCAGCGATCGAGGCCCGAGTTCAGGGACTGTTCAGGAATCGCTCGACGGCGATGCGCCCGAGATTGCTCACGGCGCGCGACTGCACCGAGTGACCGGCGCCGGGGACGACGACGAGCTTGCCGTGCGTCGTCAGCGCGAGCTCCTCCCGTGCCCATTCGACCGACGTCGAGATGTCGTTCGCCCCTTCGACGAGCAGCGTGGGCACGGTGACCTTGCCGGTCGCGAGCGGCGTCGCCGCCGTCGGCGCCCACGGCAGGCACTGCCGCACGAATCCGTTGCCGGTCACCGTCGCGCGGTCGAACGGATAGGCGTTCACCTTCGCCGCCGCCCGCGCGAGCTTCTGCTCGCGGCCCCCCACCGGCGCGGTGGAGGTGCCCCACGGCCAGCGCCAGTCGGCGCAGAGCGCGCTCGCATGCAGCCCCTGGTCGAGCTCCTCGGCGCGGGCGAACTGGTAGGTGCGCGCGGTCTGGAGGAGCGCGCTCATCCCCGAGATGTTGCCGCTCCGCGCATCGTGCAGCGCCTGCGGCACGTCGATCAGGTTGCGGTACGTCGGGTCGGCGATGCTCAGGAACGTCAGCGCGTCGAAGAGCTGAGGCCCCGCCTGCGTCTTGCGGACGACCGCCGCGAGGTCCCCGACGCAGCGCCCGCACACGCGGCCGAGCACGCGGCGCACCGCCCGGAACTCGTCGCGCCCGACGTCCCACTCGCGGACGTGCGGCACGACCGAGTCGAGCACCAGCTTCTTCACGCGGTCCGGGTGCGCGAGCGCGTACCGCTCACCGACGTACGTGCCGTACGAGATGCCGTCGAGCGTCCACGTCTTCACGCCGAGCGCCCGGCGCAGCGCGTCCATGTCGGCGACCACGTCGTCGGTGCCGAAGAACTGCCTCCGGTCGCCGAGCTTCGCCGCGCACGACCGCACCGCAGTCGCGGGCGGCGGCGTCAGGTCGGAGCTCCCCATCGCGCTCTGCAGCGCCTGGCAGTTCAACGCGCCGGCCCCGGTGCCGCGCTGGTCGTAGACGACGATGCGATAGTCGCGGAGCTCCGCGCCGAGCGCGTTCGGCACGAAGCGCGCGAGCGCCGGCACCGCCGGCTGGCCGGGCCCGCCCGCGATCACGAGAAGGACGCCGCGCGGCGCGTGCACGTTGTTCGCGGCACCGACCCGCAGGTGCAGCCGCCCCGGCCGCTTGCCGCTCCAGTCGAGCGGCACGTCGAGCGTCGAGCACGTGTAGCCCGTGACGTCGGGACACGGCACGGCGCCGTGCAGGCCGGCGCGCGACGCGGCGCTCGAGCCCGTGAACACAGCCGCGAGCGCGACGACGACGGCGATGCGGAGACCCACTCGAGCATTGTGGAGAGGTACCGACCGAGCGTGTGTTGAGCGTCCGTAAACTCGGAGGAGATGCGGATCGGGGTTCTTACGGGGGGCGGCGACTGCCCCGGCCTGAACGCGGTGATCCGCGCGGTCGCCCGACGCTCGTGGGCGAACGGCCACGAGGTGATCGGCGTACGCGAGGGCTGGCGCGGGATGATCGAGCAGAACTTCGAGCCGCTCGGCGCGTCGCAGATCTCCGGGATCCTGCCGCGCGGCGGCACGATCGTCGGCACCTCGCGCACGAACCCGTACAAGGTGGACGGCGGCGTCGACGCGGTGAAGGCGGCGTTCGAGCACGTCGACGCGCTCGTCGCGATCGGCGGCGAGGACACGCTCGGCGTCGCCTCGCGCCTGCACACGGACTTCGAGGCGCGCGTCGTCGGTGTCCCGAAGACGATCGACAACGACCTCTCCGGCACCGACTACACCTTCGGCTTCGACACCGCCGTCACGATCTGCACGGAGGCCATCGACCGCCTGCACACGACGGCCGAGTCGCACAACCGCGTGATGGTCGTCGAGGTGATGGGCCGCCACGCCGGCTGGATCGCCGTGCACAGCGGCCTGGCAGGAGGCGCGGACGTGATCCTGATCCCCGAGCGCCCCGTCGACTACGACGAGGTGTGCAACGAGATCCGCAGCCGTCACGCGAAGGGCAAGAACTTCTCGATCGTCGTCGTGTCCGAGGGCTGCGAGCTACCGGGCGCCGAGGACAAGGGCGAGGTCGACCAGTTCGGGCACAAGCTGCTCGCGAAGCGCGGCGTCGGCGAACGGCTCGGCGAGGAGATCGAGAGCCGCACCGGCTTCGAGACGCGCGTGACGGTCCTCGGCCACATCCAGCGCGGCGGCTCGCCGTCCGCGCGCGACCGCATCCTGGCGACGCGGTTCGGGCTGAAGGCGGCAGACCTCGTCGAGGCGGGCGACTACGGGAAGATGGCCGCGCTCCGCGGCGACGACGTCGTCGCCGTCTCGCTCGAGGAGGCGACGGCCGAGCTGAAGACCGTGCCACTCGAGTGGTACGAGATGGCGCGGACGTTCTTCGGCTAGCGCTCAACGCGGACGGACGCCCCCGCCCCGAGCTTCGCCTGCAGGTCCCGCGCCAGCTTCGCCGGCGAGAGGCGCGTCGTGAACTCGGCGTCGACGACGGCCGGAACCGGGTAGACGACGAGGACTGGCAGGCGGCGCGCGCGAGCGGCGCCGTGCAG